>NZ_DLGH01000036.1:0-34297 GCF_002482605.1 Thiomonas sp. UBA7699
AATTCAAACTTGACGCTGCGTGTATCTCGTTTGCCACGGCTTAGTTGTCTATCGGCATGTGACTTACTCACCAGTCGATAAATAAGTCGACAAGAAGGGGAACTCATGGAGGGTCAGTGCATCTCATGGATATGAAGCGAGATGGACGGACTTTGGACCACAAAACGCTCGAGGCCATCAGGCGCATGGCGGTCGAGCGCGTGCGTGAAGGCGAACCTGCGGCGAAGGTCATCGCGGCCTATGGGTTCAACCGCACGACGATCTACAAATGGCTGCAGGCGGCGATGCAACCGGGTCTTGGCGTTCGCGCCCTGCGCTCCACGCCCGCCACGGGGCGGCCGCGCACCTTGACGGCCAGGCAGGAGAGTCAGGTGTTGCGCTGGGTCAACGGGCGCGATCCGCGGCAATACGGCCTGGACTTTGGCTTGTGGACCCGCGCCGTGGTGGGCGAACTCATCGAGCAGAAGTTCGGCCTCACCTTGGGGTTGAGCGCCATCGGCGCCTTACTGGCCCGGTTGGGACTGACTCCGCAGAAACCCCTGCAACGCGCCTACCAGCGCGACCCCGAAGCCATCCGACGCTGGCAGCGCGAGGTCTTCCCCGGCATCGCCCGGCAGGCCCGCCAGGACGGGGCCGACCTCTTCTTCTGGGACGAGTCGGGCTTTCGCGCCGACACCGTGCATGGCAAGACCTGGGGGCTGCGCGGCCACACCCCGGTGGTGCAACGCCCGGGACAGCGCCAGTCCATCAGTGCCGCGTCTGCGGTCAACGCCCGGGGTGCCTTCTGGTTCTGCACCTATGAAGGCGCGCTCAGCGCCGCACGCTTCGTCGAGCTGCTCGAGCGCATGATGCGCGATCAGCAAAGACCGGTGCATCTGGTCGTCGATGGCTTGCCTGCGCACAAGACGGCGCTGGTCAAACAGTATGTCGCGTCCACGCAGGGCCGTCTCACGCTGCACGTCTTGCCCGGCTACGCCCCCGAGCTCAATCCCGACGAGCTGGTCTGGAGCCATGTCAAGCGCACGGGCACGGCCAGGCGTCCTTTGCGCAAGGGTGAAAAACTCCGCGACAAAATCGAAGAGCAACTCGCCAGACTGCAGCAAATGCCCCACCTCATCCGCTCATTCTTCAAGGCGCCTTCTGTCGCCTATATTCTCGACTGCTGAGTAAATCAGCATCGGCGCCAAGACGCTGGTCTCCGCCGGGTTCCTCACCCTGATCGGACTGGTGAATCTAGCCCTGTCCCCTGTCTGCTGCGACTACTGCTGCCCGCGCGTCGCGGCGGGATGAGCCGCCTGTTTCACGCGGTGTATGCCCGCATCCGTGCGAGCTGGCAGATGCTGCCGCTGGGTTTTCTGTTCGACCTGGGCTTCGATACCGCGACCGAAGTAGCGGTGCTCGGGCTCTCTTCCGCGTTTGCCCAGCACAGCTATTTTCCGGTGTGGGGCGTGCTGGAGTTCCCCCTGCTGTTTGCCGCAGGCATGAGTCTGATGGACACCCTGGACGGTCTGGCCATGCTCAAAGGTTTACGACTGGGCAATGCAGGACGCCAAGCGCAAGCTGGACTGTTGGCGCCGATGCCGATTTAAGTCACATGCCGAGAGGCAACTAAGCCGCGGCAAACGAGAAACACGCAGCGTCAAGTTTGAATTTCGACACATTCCGACTGGCTCAGAGCAAACCCGGCGCATCGCTCAAATCGACCTCGACGCCTACACATGACAACCTCCGGGAGTTGAATGGGTCTTGGGGAATGCGCGTGTATGGCGTGAGCTGCTCCTGACCCGCTATAAATTCGATTCGGGATGACGCGCGCGGTCCCACCCTCCGTGCTGCATCGACACGATCGCCTGCGCCTATGATTCGGCCATGGATTTGCAGCCGACACCCGCCGAAACCTGCGTCACGCTGCGCAAGCCGCTTGCCGCGTCCACCAGCCCCAAGACCTCAAGCGCCTGACGCGATATGTGCGGCATCTGCGGTGAATTGCGCTTCGACGGCCAGGCGGCCGATCTTCCCGCCGTCGAGCGCATGCGCGATGCGCTCAAGCCCCGCGGACCTGACCATGCCGGCCAGTGGCACGGCGGCCCGGTCGCGTTCGGACATACCCGACTGTCGATCATCGACCTGAGCCAGGCGGGCGACCAGCCCATGCGCGACGCCGACACCGGCTGCGTGCTGGTGTTCAACGGCGTCATCTACAACTACCGCGCGCTGCGCGGAGAACTGGGCAAGCTGGGCCGGCGCTTCGTCTCCAGCGGCGATACCGAGGTCCTCCTCAAGGCCTACGCGCAGTGGGGCGAAGACTGTGTGCGCCGGCTCGACGGCATGTTCGCCTTCGCGCTGTGGGACCCACGCCGCCAAAGCCTGCTGCTGGCACGCGACCGCTTCGGCATGAAGCCGCTCTACCTCGCGCAGGACGGCACGCGCCTGCGCTTCGCATCGAGCCTGCCGGCGCTGCTCGCCGCAGGTGGCGTCGATACTGCGATCGACCCGGTCGCGCTGCATCACCTGTTTTCGCTGCACGCCGTGGTGCCGGCGCCTCGTACCATCCTGCGCGGCGTGCGCAAGCTGGAGCCGGCGCACACCCTGCGCGTGCAACCCGATGGCATGCGCTGGCTGGCGCGCTACTGGGAGCTGAACGCCACCCGCCCAGACCCGCTGCCCAGCGAACGGGAGTGGATCGACGCCACGCGCGACACGCTGCAGGCCGCGCTCGACAGCCATGTGCACGCGGCCGACGTCCCGGTGGGCGTGCTGCTGTCCGGCGGCCTGGATTCGAGCCTGCTGGTGGGCATGCTCGCGGGCGAGGCGCGCAATCTGCGCACCTATTCAATCGGCTTCGAAAGCCTGGATGCCGACACCGAGAAGGCCGACGAATTCGAGTACTCCGATCTCGTGGCGCAGACCTTCGGCACCCGCCACCACAAACTGTCCATCCCCAACAGCGCGGTGCTCGATCGCCTGCCGCAGACCATCGCGCGCATGACCGAGCCGATGTTCAGCCACGACGTCGTGGCCTTCGATCTGCTTGCCGAATGGGTGAGCGGCGACGTAAAGGCCGTGCTCGCCGGCCAGGGGGCCGACGAGGTGTTCGCCGGCTATTTCTGGTACCCCCGCATGCAAGCCGAGGCGGGCCTGCCGGTGGAGCGTTTCTCGCAGCATTACGTCGACCGCGATCATGCGGAATGGCTGCGCTTCATCGACCCGGCGCACCACGTTCCGGACCTCACGCGCGAGTTTCTGGAGTCCGCTTTGCAGCGCCCGCAAGGCGACTCCTTTCTCGACCAGGTGCTGCGGCTGGACGTGACCACCCTGATCGTCGACGACCCGGTCAAACGCGTTGACAACCTGCCGATGGCGCATGCGCTGGAACTGCGCGTACCCTTCCTCGACCGCGCGCTGGTCGAGCTGGCCGCCCGCATGCCACCCGAACTGCGCTTGCAGGCAGGCGGCAAGTTTCCGCTCAAGGCCGTCGCGCGCGGGGTGCTTCCCGATGCCGTGATCGACCGGCCCAAGGGCTACTTTCCCGTTCCCGCGCTCAAGCACGTGCGCGGGCCGTTTCTGGCGCGCATGCGGGAGCTGCTCGAGTCGCGCGCCTGCCGCGAGCGCGGGCTCTACCAGCGCGGCTTCGTCGATGCTCTGCTCGCCGCACCCGAAGCACCTGCACACTTCACCCGCATCCAGGGCAGCAAGCTGTGGCATGCCGCCTTGCTGGAATGGTGGCTGCAGATCCACGTAGACGGCGCTGCCCCCTGAATCGACCATGATCGAACGTCTCAACCGCGATTGTTTCTGCATCAGCCTGGACCGAGTCAAGCTGGCCCAGGCGCTGGAGACCGAACTGGGCCAACCCGGGCTGTACGCCCTGGTGCAGCAGCGCAATCCGCATCTGTTTTCGGCGCAGCCGGTGTTCGTCGGCCACGCACACGCGCAGCGCATGCGCGACGTGGTGCTGGCCGTCGAGCACGTCACAGCGCTGCCCGCCTTCCAGAGCGCCGTGCTCGCCCGTGCGCCGGAGTCAGCCAGCCACGATCCGGGCAATCCGGGGATGTTCCTCGGCTTCGACTTTCATCTCGAAGCAGGAAAGCTCGGCCTCATCGAAATCAACACCAACCCAGGTGGCGCACTGCTGTCGGCGGTGCTGGCGCGCGCGCAGCGTGCCTGCTGCGAGGACATGCGGGACATGGTGCCGAGCAGCGAGGCGGTCGATGCGTTCGAGGAGGCAATCGTCGCGATGTTCATACGCGAATGGCAGGCCGCCGTACGACAAGGCAGGCCCGCATGCATCGCCATCGTCGACACCATGCCAGAGGAGCAATACCTCTACGCCGAGTTCCTGCTCTATCAGCGCCTGTTCGCACGCGCGGGAATCGAAGCCGTCATTGCCGATCCGGGGCAGTTGCGCTGCGACGACACGCTGCTCAGCGTGAACGGTCGACGCATCGACCTGGTCTATAACCGACTCACCGATTTCGCGCTCGACGCGCCCGAGCATGCGGCCTTGCGCCGCGCCTGGGAGTTCGATGCCGTAGTCGTCACCCCGCACCCGCGCGCCCACGCCCTGTTCGCCGACAAGCGCAACCTCGCGCTGCTGTGTGACGCACCAGCCCTGCGCGAGATGGGCGCCGACGAGACCACCGCGGCCTTGCTCGCGGCGCAGGTGCCGCACACCGAAATCGTCGCCCCGGACAACGCCGAGCGCCTATGGGCGCGACGTCGCGATCTGTTCTTCAAGCCCTGGGCCGGCTTCGGCAGCCGCGCTGCGTATCGCGGTGCCAAGCTCACGCGCGGCGTGTGGCAGACCATCGTGCAAGGCGACTACGTGGCGCAATCCCTGGCCCCACCGGGTGAGCGCCGCATCGGCAATGCCGCGGATTCCCGAAGCCTCAAGTTCGATCTGCGCGCCTATGCCGATCTCGGCCAGGTGCTGTGGCTGTCTGCGCGGCTTTACCAGGGCCAGACCACCAACTTCCGCACGCCCGGCGGCGGGTTCGCCCCGATGTTCGAGGAAGCAGCCGCAGGCAGTCCGGATCAGAACAAGGCGACAGGAATACCCCCCGGGGCGACTCGCTGATCGCCTGCGCCGGACGTCGCAACTACCGGCACGCTTGGGCCCTGCCACATGCTGTATGTGGCCGTCTGGTTTTTGCTCTACGGCCAACTCGAATCTGCCACCGGTGCCTTCATGCACTGGCTCACGGGGGCCACGGGCCTGGCGTCAACCGGTCATCTCTACGGCGCGGTCGGCTTTTTCGCCTTCGAAGTGCCCAAGGTGCTGATGCTGCTGGCGCTCATCGTGTTCGCCGTCGGTGTGATCAGACCTTTTTCACCCCGGAGAAAACCCGCGCCATCCTCGCGGGCAAACGTCAGGGCGTGGGCAACGTGTTGGCGGCCAGCCCGGGAATCGTCACGCCGTTTTGCTCGTGCTCGGCGGTGCCGCTGTTCATCGGTTTTCTCACCGCCGGTGTGCCGCTGGGCGTGACCTTCTCGTTTCTGGTGTCAGCGCCCATGGTCAACGAAGCGGCGCTCGCCCTGCTCTTCGGCATGTTCGGCTGGAAAATCGCCGCGATCTATCTGGGCCTGACCGTGGCAATCATCGCAGGCGTGGTAATCGGCTGGATGAACCCGGTGAAGCTGGTCGAACCCTGGGTGTTCGACATTCCGTTGGTCAGCAACGCCGCGGCGAGACTCGGCTGGGACGCCCGCTTCGCCCAGGGCTGGCAGCATGTGCGCGACATCGTGCTGAAGGTCGCGCCGTACATCGTCGCCGGTGTCGGCGTGAGTGCGTGGAGCGTGTCGGGTGCGCCCGTGGGCGACAATGACGACATCAGCGCCCTGGCGGGGTTGGCTGCGGTGGAGTGCGATCCGGCGTGCTGAATCCGCCGATCCACTTGATTCGTCCCTGACCTGCCCCCCTGCAGTCGCGCCGATCCTATTCTTCCAGCCCTCATTCCCGCCATCGCCATGTCCAGACTCCATGTGGAAAGCCACCGCACCCAGCACATCGGCTGGCTGCGCGCCGCAGTGCTCGGCGCCAATGACGGCATCGTTTCCACCGCCAGCCTGATCGTCGGCGTCGCCGCATCCAGTGCGACCCATGGCGGGGTGATCGTGGCGGGCGTGGCCGCGCTGGTCGCAGGGGCGATGTCGATGGCAGCAGGGGAATATGTCTCGGTGAGTTCTCAGTCCGACACCGAGCAGGCCGACATCGCGCGCGAGCGCCAGGAACTGGCCAGCGACGGCGCGCGCGAACACGCGGAACTGGCGAACATCTACGTTGAGCGCGGCCTGGACCCCGACCTCGCACAAAAAGTGGCGGCACAACTCATGGCCAAGGATGCATTGGCTGCGCACACGCGTGATGAACTCGGCATTTCCGAAGTCGCCAGCGCCAATCCCTTGCAGGCGGCGTTCACCTCGGCGCTGTCATTCACCGTGGGGGCGGCGTTGCCCCTGCTAACCGCAGTGGTCACGCCAGGCCCGCATCTCTCGTGGTTTGTGAGTGCAACGTCGCTCGTGTTTCTCGCCGTCCTCGGCGGCCTTGCCGCCTACACGGGCGGCGCAAGCGTCATGCGCGGCGTCGCGCGCGTGACCTTCTGGGGTGCCCTGGCGATGGCGATCACCGCGGGTGTGGGCATGGTCTTCGGCGCTTCCTGACGCCTTACGTGCCGACTTCTGCGCACGCTGCCGGTTCGGCGCCAAACGATCTGGCGTCCTCCGACCTGAGGTATGAACTCAGGCGCTCTATTAGGCGAGGGCTGGTGGGCGGTTTGGAGCGTCTTTGCCCCCGCGCTTCGCGCCCAAGCTCAAGGCTATGGGTTTGTCGCGCAGGGCCAGATCCATCCCTGACCCGCCGTACCATCATCCCGTGTCCCAATGAACAATCCGGGTTGGAATCATCCCATGACAGTTGGCGTTAACGGGCATGCACACCAACTGGCGCTGGCCCGGCGGTTGATCTGACCCAACGATGAAGTTTTAGTATGAGCGCTTGCTCGTCCTGCCCTCGACTATGACCGACACCCAAGCCGCCCCCTGCATGCTGCAAGCCTGGCAGTTCGCCGAGGCCGAGCTGCGCGGTTTTCTGCGCCACCAGCTGCACGATGCCGACGCGGCGGATGACCTGTTGCACGAGGTGTTTCTCAAGGCCATGCGGCAAGGCGGCCGGTTCTGTCAGATCGACAACGCCCGCGCCTGGCTGTTTCAGGTGGCGCGCAATGCGCTGGTCGATGTGCAGCGCGCCACGCGCCCGTCTGATCCGCTGTCCGACGATCTGCCCGCAATGGACGATGAGTCTGCCCCGGTCGAAGCGCTGGCCGACTGTCTTCCGCTCACGCTGGCGAGCCTGTCGGCCGACGATCGCGACGCCATCGAGCAGTGCGAGCTCGGGGGGCTGTCTCAGGTTGAATACGCCGAGCTGCGCGGGTTGAAGTTGCCCACGGCCAAGTCACGCATCCAGCGCGCCCGCACCCGGCTGCGCGCCGCGCTGGTGGCGCATTGCGGCGTACGTTTCGATGCACAGACCGGCGCGGTGTGCTGTCACGTCCCGCGCGACTGCAGCGTCAAGCCGCAGGATTGACTTCGGCGGGCGAGCCTCGCTGTGAGGCGCATCTCCGGATAAACCCGTATAAATCGCCAAATCGCTCCATCGGCCTGCATCCTTTTCGGCGCTCGTGCGTCTTCAAGGCGAGTTCCCCATTTTCAGGACCTTCGCCATGAACACCCAAGTGCAAACTTCTCCCGTCACCGCCGCCAAGGTTCCCGCCTGGCGGGCCTGGATCCTGCCCGTGCTGTATGTCGTCGGTTGGCTGGTGCTCTACAGCCAGTTAGAGCCCGCCACCGACGCCTTCATGCGCTGGCTGTCGGCCGCCACCGGCCTGGTCGCCGCCAGCCACCTCTACGGCGCGGTGAGCTTTTTCGTCTTTGAAGTGCCCAAGGTGCTGATGCTGCTGGCGCTCATCGTCTTTTTGGTGGGCGTCATTCAGACCTTTTTCACCCCGGAGAAAACCCGCGCCATCCTCGCGGGCAAACGTCAGGGCGTGGGCAATGTGCTGGCGGCGACTCTCGGCATCGTCACGCCGTTTTGCTCATGCTCGGCGGTGCCGCTGTTCATCGGTTTTCTCACCGCCGGTGTGCCGCTGGGCGTGACCTTCTCGTTTCTGGTGTCGGCGCCCATGGTCAACGAGGTGGCGCTGGCGCTGCTGTTTGGCATGTTCGGCTGGGAGATCGCCGCCATCTACCTCGGCCTGGGGCTCGCTGTGGCCATCGTCGCCGGGCTGGTGATCGGCCGCATGAACCCGGTGAACCTGGTCGAGCCCTGGGTGTTCGACATTCCCGCCGTCAGCAACCAAGAGGGCCCGCTGGGCTGGGACGCGCGTTTCGCCCAGGGCTGGAAGCATGTGCGCGAGATCGTGCTCAAGGTCGCGCCCTACATCATCGCCGGCGTGGGCGTGGGCGCGTGGATCCACGGCTACGTGCCGCAGGACTTCATGGCGCATCTGATGGGCAAGGGCAACTGGTGGTCGGTGCCGCTGGCGGTGCTGATCGGCGTGCCGATGTATTCCAACGCGGCGGGCATCATCCCCGTGGTGCAGGCGCTGCTGGGCAAGGGCGCCGCGCTGGGCACGACGCTGGCGTTCATGATGGCGGTCACCGCGCTGTCGTTCCCCGAATTCATGATTCTCAAGAAGGTGATGAAACCCAAGCTGATCGCGCTGTTCGCCGGTGTGGTGGCGGTGGGCATCATCGTCGTGGGTTATGTGTTCAACGCGGTGATGTGACGCGCCCTTTCACATCGATTTCTCACTATTCATTAGGAGACTCATATGACAGTCAATCGCATGGTCAGCATCATGGCCGGGTTCATGGTGCTGCTCAGCCTGGTGCTGGCGCAAATCACAGGCCAGATCGATCTGTTCCACCCCACTTGGCTATGGCTGACGGCATTCGTCGGACTCAATCTGTTCCAGATGGGCTTTACCGGCTTCTGCCCGGCCGCCAAGGTGTTCAAGGCGATGGGCCTGAAGGAAGCCACCAACGCCTGCGGCACCTCCAGTTCGGGCAAAGGTTGCTGCTGATTTTGTGTTTCTTTTTTGAGGAGTTCACACCATGATCAACATCAAAATCCTCGGCACGGGCTGTGCCAGTTGCAAGTCCACGCAAAGGCTCGTTGAAGAGGTGATTGCCGCCAAAGGCGTGCAGGCGCAGGTGGAAAAAGTCGAAGACATCCCTTCGATCATGCAATACGGCGTGATGCGCACCCCCGGCGTGGTGATCGACGGCAAGGTGGTGCATGCGGGCGGCGTTCCCAACCGCGCGATGGTCGAGAGCTGGATCAGCGCCTGAGCCTTTTTCAACCTTTCTCTTCTCACAGACCCACAATCCCATGAACAAGACCCTCATTGCTTTGACTCTGGCCGCGGCCAGCACGCTTGCCGCCAACGCCCAGGCCGAATCGGCCACCTGGACGCAGAAGATCCTCACCCCGGAAACTGCGCTCAAGGCCGCCGAAGCCGCCAAGGCCGAATGCGTCAAGCGCGGCTGGCAGGTGGCGGTGGCCGTGACCGACCCGTCGGGGCTGCCGTTGGTGATGCTGCGCGACCGCTTCGCCGGCTGGCATACCGTGGCAGCGGCGGAAGGCAAGGCGCGCACAGCGGCGAGCTGGCGGGAATCCACCAGCTCCGTGGCGGAGCGGGTGAACAAACCCGGCGCTGCCGAGCAGGCCATCAAGAATCTGCCTGGCGTGGTGATGATCGGCGGCGGCATGCCGATCGATGCGGCCGGACAGATGGTGGGCGCCATCGGCGTGTCGGGCGCGCCGGGCGGCGCCAACGATGACCTCTGCGCCAAAGCCGGGCTGAGTGCCATCGAGGGCGATCTGGCGTTTTGAGCCGTTTTCGACTCTTTTTGACTGACCCAGCGTGCCGCCAGGAGCGGCTCTGCATTTCCTTGAGGTTCGGCGATGTCCATCGACCTGCTGCAAGACCTGCCCAACCTCGATACCGCGCTGCTGCCCTCAAACAGCGCGCGGGCGTTTGAGGCCATCGGGCAAAGCACCCACCCGCCGCGTATCGGTCTGCTGTACGGCTCGGTACGCGAGCGCTCCTACAGCCGCCTTGCCCTGCTTGAGGCGCAGCGCATCCTGCACCATCTGGGCGCGCAGACGCGGCTGTTTCATCCGCACGGCCTGCCGCTGCCCGACGACGCATCGCCCGATCACCCCAAGGTGCAAGAGTTGCGCGAACTGGTGCAGTGGTCAGAAGGGATGGTGTGGTCGTCGCCCGAGCGGCACGGCGCCATGACGGGCATCATGAAAGCGCAGATCGACTGGATTCCGCTGTCCATCGGGGCGGTGCGCCCGACCCAGGGGAAAACGCTTGCAGTGATGCAGGTCTGCGGCGGATCGCAGTCTTTCAACGCGGTCAATCAGATGCGCATACTCGGCCGCTGGATGCGCATGATCACCATCCCCAATCAGTCCTCGGTCGCCAAGGCGTACCAGGAGTTCGACGAGGCCGGGCGCATGAAGCCTTCGGCGTATTACGACCGCATCGTCGATGTCATGGAGGAACTGGTGAAATTCACCCTGCTCACCCGCGACATCTCCGACTTCCTGGTCGACCGCTACAGCGAGCGCAAGGAAAATGCCGCCGCCCTGAGCGCCCGAGTCGACCAGGGCCGGATTTGATCGGCGCCAAAATCGCCAGACACAATTTGCGACACCTTGCCCAGCATCTTTTTGGCTCCTGATGCGTCAACTTCCATGAGGCGCCGACCAACGGCGCCTCGATCCACCCACCCCCAACACAGGAGCTTCGAAATGACCACCCCGACCCAACCCTCCGCCCAAGAACTGCTGGCCAAAATGCGCGCCGGCATGGGGCGCGTGCCCGCTGCCATCGAAAAATCCACCGTGGTTGATGACGGCCTGATTCAGGAGCACATGCGCTCGCGCATGTACGCCATGCCGGCTGACGGCGCATTGGATGAGCAGACCCGCACGCTCATCTACCTGGCTGCGGCGCTTGCCGGTTCCAGCCCGGCCTGCGTGCGCGCCATGGCCGACAAAGTGGTGCAGCAGGGCATTCCCAAAGCCAAGGTACTGGAAACCGTGCACATCGCCCGCTTTGCCATGGCCACCAAGATCATCGGCGATGCCGAGCCGGTGTTCGACGCGCTGGTTGGCGCACAGAAGTAATCCGCTTCCAGGAGATCCATCATGAACACCCTTTCCAGTCCCACCGCCCCCATGCACGGCAATACGCTTGCGCATCCCTGGTCTGCCGATGCCCTGCGCGGGCTCGACGGCGCCGTCACCCTGTACGCCGAGCTGCGTGTGACCGGCGCGCAGCACAGCGCTTTCCTCGCTGCCATTGACGCCTTGGGCGCGGCGCTGCGCGGCAAGCCGGGCTTCGTGCAGCTCGCGCTCAAGCAGATGAGCGGCGACTCCACCATGGTGAAGAACTATCCCGAGACCTACAAAGGCGTGTTGGCGACGGCCTATCTCGAAGGCGCCGAAGCCGGGGTGCAGCCTTACTTCTACACCTTGTTCATCCGCTTCGCCGACGCGGCCAGCGCCGCGGCTGCCGATCTCGAAGCCGACTTCGCCACGCGCCTGCAACCCCTGCTGCATGCCGGTGCCGCGCCGCAGTCGCCCGAGATGGCGGCCTACCGCGCGGTGTATCAGACCGTGGGCGCAGGCGACCGCAAAGGCATCTACACCACGGCGCAGCAGATCGAAGCCTTTTTGCGCGCTCCGCTGGACCACCCCGAGCGCGACACCGTCACCGTGGAAAACCACGTGATGATCAACGACACCGACCGTGCGACCTGGGAGCCCAAGGTCATGGCCCTGCTCGAAGTGGCGCAAAACACCTTCGAGCCGCAGAGCGACCCGGCGGGCGCGGGCCAGCCCGGCACGCGCGACAACCGTCTCTATCGCAAGGCGCTGTCCACCGAGATCCTGCGCAACGCGCAGGCCGATGGCGGCCTGCGCGCGTACATCATGCACGGGCTATGGGAGTCGGTGTGGGATCACGAAAACTCGCACCTCGACGCCCGTTTCATTGCGGCCGCCGGGCCGGTGGGCGCCGCGGCCGTGGTCGGCCCGGTGGAGCCGTTCTACCTCACCCGTCGTCTCGTGCTGGCTGGCTGAATGGCTGCGCCCACCGCCGTCGCCGATTCCGCCCCGAGCGCCTGGGAGCGCCTGGGGCGCCCCATGCTGGCGGAGTTTCTTGGCACCGCCATCTTGCTCATCGCCGTGGTCGGCTCGGGCATCATGGCGGCGCAACTCTCGCCTTCCAACACCGGCGTGGCGCTGCTGGCCAACGCCATTGCCACAGCCTGCACGCTATATGTACTGATCTCGGTCTTCGGCCCGCGCTCGGGCGCACATTTCAACCCGGTGGTGACCAGCGTGTTCTGGCTGAAGCGCGACATCAGCGGATCGCTTGCACTGGGCTACATCCTGGCGCAACTGCTGGGCGCCGTGGCGGGGGTGTGGCTGGCCAATGCCATGTTCGATCTGCCCGTGCTGCAGGTCTCGACCCATCTGCGCGGCGGCAGCGGCCAGTGGTTGGGTGAAGTCATCGCCACATTCGGCCTCATCCTCACCATCCTCGGTGGCAAACGCCAGATCCCCGGACAAGTGCCGGTGCTAGTAGCCGCGTGGATTGCCGGAGCCTACTGGTTCACCTCGTCCACCAGCTTTGCCAACCCGGCAGTGACCTTGGCCCGCACCCTCACCGACACCTTTGCCGGCATCGCTCCGGCTAGCGCGCCCGGCTTCATCGCCGCGCAGATCGTCGGCGCGCTGCTGGCCTTGCTCATCCTGCCGCGCCTGTTCTACGGCACCTGGCTAGGCCTGGACAAACCGCCGCGCGAACCCTGATCGCAGCAAACACCGACTTCACCGAACTCTGGAAAAACCACCATGACTTCCTCACCCGCATTCCCTGCCGCCCATGAGTTCCACATGAGCCTGCGTGTGGCCGATCTGGCGCGCAGCACGGCGTTCTACACCGCGTTTTTCGGCCTGCCGCCCAAAGACCGCACCGCCCGCTACAGCACCTTCATCGTGCCGCAGCTGCACCTCAACCTGGTGCTGCTGGTCAATGATCGCGGCGAGGCACTCGACACCTACAGCCTCTACCACCTCGGACTGGGCGTTGCGGGCAAGGCCGAAGTCATCGCCGCCTACCATGCCGCCGTGGCTGCGGGCGCCGAGATCGTCAAGCCGCCGCGCACCACCTGGCGCGGCACGCCGCTGCACGAACTGTGGCTGCGCGACCCCAGCGGCTATCTGCTGGAGGTCTATGCCCGGCTTACCGATGCTGAACTGGCGCAGATGCCCGCCGATCAAGAGCCTGTGTTTCTGCTCGACTGACGCCCTTGCCCGAGCTTGATCGCGATAAGATCAGTTGATGACTTGCGCCACCGGCTCCCACGACTGTCCCATCCGGTTCGAGATTCTCGGCTCCGGCCTCGATGCGGAAAAACTCAAACGCCGTCTGTCCTGCGCACTCGGCGGTCTGGGCTGGCAGGCGCAGATTCGGCTGCAAGCGGATGCGCATCGGGCCGTTGACCTGGGTGCCACCCGCGACCCGGTTCTGCTGGCCGACGGGGTTCTGTTTGCGCAGGGGCTGCCGCGCACAGAAGAACTCGAAGCGCTTCTGCGGGGGCGCATCGGCATGCCCCCCGATTTCACCTGAACGACCATGAGCCGCGACCACGCTCACGCGCATCACGACCTACCGCAGGACTTCGGCGCCCGATTCGCCCTGGGCATCGGCCTGAACATCGCCTTCGTCGTGATCGAGGCGTTCTATGGCTGGCGCGCGGGATCGTTGGCGCTGCTGGCCGATGCGGGGCACAACCTGGGCGATGTCGGCGGACTGGCGCTGGGCTGGGCCGGGCTGGCGGCGGGTCGGCTGCACGCCAGCGACCGCCACACCTATGGTTGGCAGCGTGCGTCCATCCTGGCCAGCTTCCTCAATGCCGTCCTGCTGCTGGTGCTCATGGGCGGGCTGGCGCTCGAAGCGTTCCAGCGCCTGACGCATCCCGGCAGGGTCGATGAATGGCCGGTGCTGATCGTGGCTGCGGTCGGGATTCTGATCAACGGCGCCACGGCGTGGCTGTTCGCATCGGGCGCCCAAAGCGATCTGAACCTCCGGGGTGCCTTCCTGCACATGGCGGCGGACGCGCTGGTGTCGCTGGGCGTGGTCATCAGCGCGGTCGTGGTTCTGGCAACAGGCTGGATGTGGCTGGACCCGGCCATTTCCCTGGTCATCGTCGCCGTGGTGGTGTGGGGAACCTGGTCGCTGTTCTCGCAATCGCTGCACCTGATGTTCGACGGCGTGCCGCGCGAAGTCGATCTGCCGGCGGTGCGCAGTCGGCTCCTCGGGCTGGAAGGCGTCCTGGCGCTGCACGATCTGCATGTCTGGGCGCTGTCCACCTCGAAGGTCAGTCTGACCGCGCATCTCGTAGTGCGCCAAGGGGTCGATTCCGCCGCGCTGCTCGCGCGCGCCGAACACATGCTGCATGACGCGTTCGACATCACCCATGTCACGCTGCAACTAGAGACCGAGGATTTCGCCGCGCATTGCGCGCTGGCCGCCGCAGCCTCAGCCTGCCCGGGAAGCGCCGCGCCGGGCCCAGCGTGATGGACCGCCCGGCGACAGCAGCTCGCTCGTCCGTTGCTGCGGTGGATGCGGAAATGAGCCTGCCCGGCTTCGCGCTGCTGTTTTCCACCTCCCTGCTGCCTGGCGTCACACGGCTGGACGCACGGCCCGCAGGTTTCGCCCCGCTGCCCGAACCTGGCGCGTCGCAGCTGGCGCAATGGCGTGATGCCGCGCAGGCGCATGTGCTCGGCCCGGCGTTTCTCCAGGCAGCGCGGCTGAGTCGGACCGATCTCGGTCGAATCGCGTTACCGCAAGCCGCGCCGGAGGCGCCGCGCCATGCCGACATCGCCCTGCTCACCCATGTCGCTGGGGTGGCCGTGTGGGAGGTCTGGCTTCCCGCACCGAGCCAGCCTTTCGACGCACAGCGCTGGACCGACTGGCTCGACCCGGACGCACACGACAGCCCGGCTGCGCTGGTCTGGCGCCAACTCGCGCCGCTAAACCAGGCCATCTCCGGCCGCGCCGACTTTAGCGCCTACCTGCCGCTGTCGGTGATCCGCCTGCCTGGCGCCGTACTCGACGGTTGGCTGACGGAGCATGCCGAACAGGTGGTCGCCCTGCTGTGGCGTGATCGACTGAGTCGCGCCCTCAAGCCCGAGGTGGTGGAAGGCGAACTCGCGCGCGATACTTGCGCCCGCGTTGGCGGCATCACCCTGATCGGACGCCGCAGCGCGCTCGATCTGCACGACAGCCGCGACGACAGCGTCGCGCAGGCGCAGGCACTGGACCTGCCCCCCAGGAGCACGCTGCCCTTTCTCATCACCCTGGAGCTGCTGTGCATCGAGCGCGCCGTTCTGCAAGGTCTGTACGACCGCTTGACCCACGCGGGGCCGCACTCCATCGACGATTTGCTCGCGTTGAAAAAGGAGGTGATGGATGGTCTGGAGGAGTTCTACGGCGCCACGCTGGCGAGTACGCGCTTCAATGACATCGTCGCCGAGCAGGGTGAGGCTGTGCTGGGCATTGCCGATCTGTTCGATGCCGTGACCGATCGGCTTGACATGGTGAGCTTCACCCTCACCACCGAATACCAGCAACGGATGACCGCGCTGCAATTCTGGCTCACCGTGGTGTTCGGCGCCACCGAGATCGGCTTTATCGCCACGAGCATCGCCACGTGGTACTACCGCAGCGGGCTGGGAGTGGTGCTGGCATGGACCGTGGGCGCGGCCGTGGTGTCGGGCGGGGTGCTCGTCGCCCTGCTGCGGCGCAGATTGAGGGATTGATATGGCATCCGATAAACCCCGAACGGTCGCCGGGCAAGATCGGGCCGTTCCGATGCCAGCGGGTCTGAGCACCGCCGAAGCCGCGGCGCGTCTGACGCGCGACGGGCCGAACCTGCTGCCCGGCGCCACGCCCAAGTCTGCCTGGGCCATTGTGCTCGGCGTGCTGCGCGAGCCGATGTTCCTCATGCTGCTGGCCGCGGGCGGCATCTACCTGCTCTTGGGCGATAAGGGCGAGGCGTTGTTCTTGCTCGGCTTTGTATTCGTGGTGATCGGCATCACGCTGGCACAGGAGCGCAAGACGCAACGCGCGCTCGAATCCCTGCGCGATCTCTCCGCGCCGCGTGCACTGGCGATCCGCGACGGCCGCGAACAACGCATTGCCGGGCGCGATGTGGTGGTGGGCGACCTGCTGGTGCTGCATGAAGGCGACCGCATTCCCGCCGATGCGCAGTTGGTGAGCGGTCAGGTCGATGTGGACGAATCGCTGCTCACCGGCGAGGCCGTGCCGGTGAGCAAACTGCCCGACCCGGTCATGCATCCCGCCGCCGCGACGGATAAAGATCATCCTGCGGCTCTGTTCGCCAGCACCGTGGTCACCAAGGGTGTGGGTCAGGCGGTGGTGGTGGCCACCGGCGCGCGCACGGCGGTGGGCGGCATCGGCGCGGCACTGGCGAACACGGCCGAGGTCGACTCCGGCCTGCAGCGCGCCTCGGCCAAGCTGATCCGCAATCTCACCCTGATTGCGCTCGCACTCGCCCTGTCGCTGGTGTTGTTGAACTGGCTGTGGGACGGGCGCACGCTGCTGGAAAGCCTGCTGTCGGGTATCGCGCTGGCGATGGCCATTCTGCCCGAGGAAATCCCGGTCATCCTCACCGTGTTCCTCGCGCTGGGGGCGTGGCGGCTATCCAAAAGCAAGGTGCTCACCCGTCGCGTGCCGGCGGTCGAGGCGCTGGGCGCGATCACCGTGTTGGCGGTGGACAAGACCGGCACGCTGACGCAGAACCGCATGCAGGTGGCCCAATTCGTCGCCGGCGAGGAGCGCTTTGACGCTGACAGCGCCGAGCTGCCCGAGACCTTCCACACCCTGGTCGAGTTCGCCCTACTCGCCACGCCGCTCGACCCCTTCGACCCCATGGAGAAGGCCATACAGGCCTTCGGTCATGCGCGGCTGACCGGCACCGAGCATGTGCACGACGACCGCAGCCCTACTCGTCAATACGATCTCGCCACCGACATTCTGGCCATGACCCGGGTATTCGCCACCGCCCGGCCCGAGGTGTACGCGCTGGCCACCAAGGGAGCGCCCGAAGCGGTGGCCGACCTTTGCCACCTGCCCGCGCCCGAACGTGCGGCTATTGCGCGCGAGGTCGAGGCCATGGCCGCTCGCGGCCTGCGCGTGCTGGGCGTGGCGCGCGGTACCTGGCAGGCGCCGACGGAAGGCGCGCCCTGGCCCGCCAGTCAGCATGACTTCGACTTCGAGTTTCTCGGCCTGGTCGGCCTGATCGACCCGCCCCGCCCCGAGGTGCCTGCGGCCATCGCCGAATGCCGCGCCGCCGGGGTGCGCATTGTGATGATGACCGGCGACCATCCCGCCACTGCGCGCGCCATCGCCGCGCAGGTGGGGCTCTCGGAGCGCGCCGAGGTTGTTACCGGCCCGGAAATCGTCGGTATGGACGAGGCCACGCTGCGCGAGCGGCTGCGCGGCGCCGATGTCTGCGCCCGCCTCGCCCCCGAGCACAAACTGCGGCTGGTGCGCGCGCTGCAGGCCGATGGCCAGGTGGTGGCTATGACCGGCGACGGCGTCAACGATGCCCCGGCGCTGAAGGCCGCCGACGTCGGCATCGCCATGGGCGAGCGCGGTACCGATGTGGCGCGCGAGGCCGCCGCGCTGGTGCTGCTCGACGACAGTTTTGCCAGCATCGTGCAGGCCATTCGGGGCGGTCGGCGGATTTTCGACAACATCACCAAGGCCACGCGCTTTGTGTTCGCGGTGCACATGCCCATCATCGCGCTGGCATTGCTACCCGCGCTGCTGCACTGGCCGGTGCTGCTGCTGCCGGTGCACATCGTGCTGCTGGAGCTGCTGATCGACCCGTCCTGCTCCATCGTGTTCGAGGCGGAACCGGCCGCGGCCGATGTGATGCAGCGTCCACCGCGTCCGTTGACGGCCAGCCCCTTCACCCTGAACAACATCGGCTTCGCCCTCCTACAGGGGCTGGGAATTGCCGCCGTGCTGCTGGCCGGGCATGCGCTGCTACAACATTACACCGACTGGCCTGAGGCCGATCTGCGCCTAGCGGTGTTCACCGCGCTGGTGCTGGCGCTGTTCCTGCTGATTCTGGCTAATCGCGATCTGCGCCATGCGGCGGCATTCAACCTGCGGGCAGAAAATCCGTGGCTGGCACGGATGTTCGCGGCGGTGACGGCCATGCTCGCCGCCGTCCTGCTGATTCCGGGATTGCGGGACGTGATGGGCTTTGCCAGCGTGAGCCTGCCGCCGATGATCGCCGCACTCGGCTTGCTGCTGCTGTGCGGGCTGTGGCTGCAGGGCTTGCGTTTGGCTTGGGGACGGCGTCTGGTTTGACCCACGGATGAGCGCAAGCTGACCGGGATCAAGGTTTTCTCGATCAGGGTGCATCCTTTCACCCCGTGCATCGTCTTCTCTGCACAAGACAAACCAAAACCCCTGGAGGTTTCCATGCTCACCTATGACGTGACGCTCGACCGGCTCGATGCGCACGGCGCGCAGGCGCGTTGCAAAGACGCGTGCATCGCGATCGATTCGGCGCTCGACGGCCGCTTGGACGCGTTCAATCCCGCCGAGTTGCTGCTCGCCGCGGTGGGCGCGTGCATGCTCAAGAACATCGAGCGCGTTGCGCCCATTCTTAAATTCCAATACCGCGGGGTACACATCGCCGTGCACGGCGAGCGGCAGGACGCACCGCCGAAAATGGCGCGAATCACTTACCGCATCGTCGTCGATACCGACGAGGACGACCACCGCCTCGCCTTGTTGCACCGAAATGTTCAGCAGTTCGGCACGGTGTACAACACGGTCGCGGGAGGTACATCTCTCGAAGGCCGCATCGAACGCGGCAGTCTGCCCCCGCCCCAGCCCTGTGCCGATCCATCATGAAGCGAAATTTTCCGCACCAGCCCACGCGGCTGCGCGCTCTTGCCGCGCTCGTTTTCCTTTCTGCGGCCCAGGCATCACTGGCGCAGCCTCCTGCGACGCAGGCGTCAAGCCCTGCCGTTGCGCTAACGGGCGCCGCCGCTGCCGCAGCCTCGGCGCCCGCGGCCGATCTGGCTGCGGTGTTGCAGACCATCGCCGCACGCTCCCCCGACGTGCTCGCGGCCCAGTCCGCCAAAGCGCAGGCCGATGCGCAGGTACGGCAGGCGCGCGCGGCCTGGTTCGGCAAGGTTGATGCCTACGCCACGAGCCAGCACTACAACGACCCGCGGCTGACTCGCGCGATCACCCTGCCGCCCAATGTGGCGGCTTACCCCTTTTCGGCAGACCAGTTCGGTTATGGCTTGAACGCGCAGTTGCCCATCGATCTCAGCGGTCAGATTGCCGCCGAGGTCGATGCCGCGCGCGCCCGTGCCGCCGGTGCGCAGTGGAGCGCCGCCGATATGCGGCTGCGCGCGCTGTTGCAAGGCGCCACGCTCTACCGCAATCTGCAGGCGCTGGCCGGGCAGCGGCAGGCGCTGGACAGGCAGTTGCAGTCGCTCAAAACGAGTGAGCGCGTAGCCGAGGCGGGGCTCAAGGTGGGCAATATCGCCCGCGTCGATCTGCTGCGGGTGCAGGCGGCGGTGGCTGCGGTGCAGGCACAGATCGCCGGGGCGGATGGCCAGGAACGCAAGGTGCGCGCGCAGCTCGCCGCGTTGATGGGCGTGCCCAGCTTCGACGCTGCGGCGCCGGCGCCCGATTCCGGGCCGACGCACTTTCCAGCCAACGGCAATGTGCTGCCCCCGTCGATCCAAACGGCGCAAAGCGCGTTGCAGGCCAGCCAGGACAAAGTGCGCGCGGCGCAGCGCGCCATGCTGCCGCAGTTCGCCGCCACCGGCGGCTGGAACCGTAACGCGGTGCATTGGGACAATCGCCCGGTGGACACTTGGCAGTTCAACCTCGGCGTGACCTTCAATCTCTGGTCGGGCGGGGCGCAGACCGCCGCCGTGGATGCCGCGCAGGCCGCAGCCAACCAGGCGCAGCAACAACTTCAGGCCGCGCAAGACAATCTGCGCGCCGCGCGTGACGGCGCGGTAGCGCTGTGGAACTCGCAGGATCAGTCGTGGCGTGCCGCCGAATCGGGCTTGCGCGCTGCAGCCGAGAGCGCCCGCATCGAGCAAGACCGCTTCAAGCACGGCCTGGGTTCGGCCACCGATCTGATCGCCGCCGAGGCCGCGCTGGCTTCGGCCCGCGCCAGCGTCGCCGGCGCTCTTTCCGGCTGGTGGCAGGCCGATGACGCCCTGCGCTACGCCTATGGCGAGCCGCCCGCCGCTTTGCAAGCCGTTGATTCCACCTCTTCGAGCACCCAGCCATGAACACATCCGTCAAATCCTCCGCCGCCACACCTAAGCGCAAACCCTGGTACTTGCTGCCCATCCCCATCCTGCTGATTGCGGGCGGGTTGTGGCTGCACTTTCACCGCCTGCATCAGGCCGATGCCAGCCCGCCCGCCGCGGCCACACCGTGGGCGGTGCAAACCGGCGCAGTCCAGCACGGCACCGTGGCCGCGAGCATGCAGAGCGTGGCCACCGTCGAAGCGCCCAACACCATCACGCTGGCGCCGCAGATTCAGGGCACTGTGACCTTCATCGGCCCGCGCGCCGGGGTGGCGGTCAAGCGTGGGGAGCTCTTGGTGCGCATCGACGCGCGGCAGATCGCGAGCAATATCGGGGCGCTCTCGCAACAACGCATCGCCGCACGCGCCAACGCCGACTATGCCGCCAAACAGCAGGCACGCATCGACGCGGTGCTGGCTGAAGGCGGGGTGAGCCAGGCGCAGGCGGATCAGGCGCGCACTGCCACCGACGCCGCCCGCGCTTCGGTGCAGGCGCTGTCCGATCAGATCACCGCGCTGCAAGTGCAACTCGGTTATGCCGAGCTGCGCGCACCGCAGGACGCGGTGGTGGCGCAGCGGCTGGTCGAGGTGGGCGACACCGCCGCGCCCGGCAAGCCGGTGTATCAACTCACCGCCGGCAAGGGCGCCATCGTGCGCGTGAGCTTGCCGTCCGACCAGCTCACACAGGTGAAGGTGGGCGACACCCTGCGCCTCACTCAAGGCGGGCAGACGCTGGATCTGCCCATTACCCGCATCGCCCCGGCAGTCAACGCCGCAGGGCTCGGCACGGTCGAGGCCGATGCGACCAGCAGCCCCTTCGGCCTGCCCAGCGGCAGCAGCGTGGCGGCAAGCATCGAACTTCGCTCACAAACCGCCGCAACGCTGACCGTGCCGGTGGCCGCGGTGATCGGCAGCGGCGATCAAGCGCATGTGCTGGCGTTCACGCCGGGCGCCCAGGCGGGCGAGCCCGGGCGGCTGCGCATTGTGCCGGTCAAGGTCTTGCAGGAAGGCGCGAACCGCGCCGCAGTCAGCGGGTCGCTCAAGCCCGGTGAGTCGGTGGTGGTCGGCCAGACGGCCGTGCTGGCGCAAATGCGCGACGGCGACGCGGCGGTAACGACGGCGGTGTCCACGGCGGCAGCAGGAGCGGCGCAATGAACTTCATGCAACGCCTGCTCGGCAGGCCGCACGCCATCATTGCCATCGCCCTGCTGGTGGTGGTCGCGGGCATCGCGGCGTACTTCACCATGCCGATGAACCTGTTCCCGGACAGCAACCGGCCGATGATCACCGTGGTCACGCAATGGCCGGGCGCCGAGGCAAGCGATGTGGAACAGGACATTACCCACCCGATCGAAACCCAACTCTCGGCCATCGACGGCGTGCGTCGCGTCACCTCCGTGTCGCGCGACCAGGTCTCAGCGGTGACGGTGGAATTCGAATACGGCAACGACATCAACATCGCAGCGACCAAGGTGCTCACCGAGCTCAAGCGGGTCGAGTCCAGCCTGCCCGCGGGCTCGCGCGCGCCGGTAATCTTCCGCATCACCAACGCGGCGCAGCCGGTGACGGTGCTGGCACTTACCCCGGCACCGCAGTCCAACCTCGGTTTGAGCGAGGTGCGACGCATTGCCGAAAACCAATTACGCGACCGGCTGCTGCGCATTCCCGGCGTGGCCGAGGTCGAGGTGTTCGGCCGGCATGAACGGCAGGCGCAGGTCGATCTCGACCGCAGTGCGCTCGCCTCGCATCACTTGAATGTGGCGCAAGTCGCCGCAGCGCTGGCGGCGAGCAATATCACCGCGCCGCAGGGCTTGGTACACCGGGACGGCTATCGCTTTTTGCTCACGCTCAACAGCCTGGCGCACAACCCGCAGCAACTGGCTGAGGTGCAGGTACCGGTGCCGGGCGGCGGTTTTGTGCGCGTGGGCGATCTGGGCAAGGTGGGCTGGGGCGATGCCGACCCGACCTCGCTCTATCGCGGCAACGGCAAGGAAGCTATCGCGGTCTCCTTGCTGCGCGGCGACAACGGCTATGCCGCGACCACCGCGCGCGCCATCGACGCGGCGCTGCCTGCCGTCCGCGCCGAGTTCCCGATGCTCCACATCGCCCAGGCCGACGGCCAGTTGCGTCTGATCGACCTCACCGTGGAGAACATGCTCGGCGCGCTGCGCGACGCGCTGATCATGACGGTGTTCGTGATCCTGCTGTTCCTCGCCGACACCCGCGCGGCCTTCATCACCGCGCTGTCGCTGCCGTTCACCTATCTGCTCACCTTTCTGGTGATGAAGCTGATCGGCTACGAGTTCGACATGATCACCCTCACCGCCATCATCATCGCGGTAGGGCTGCTGGCGGACGATGCCATCGTGGTGATCGAAAACATCGAACGGCGCATGCGCGAGCACGGCGAATCAGGGTTTGCGGTGGCGGCAAACGGCACGCAGGAAGTGATGCTGGCGGTGCTCTCCGGCACCCTCGCCAACGCCGTGGTGCTGCTGCCCATCGTGTTCATCGGCGGCTTCGTGCAGACCGTGCTGCGGCCGCTGTCGGTGAGCCTGATGGTGGCGCTGGCAGCCTCGTTCATCGTCGCGGTCACCATCATCCCGCTGCTCACGCCCTGGCTGCTCAAGCCCGGCGCGCGCGATCCGCTACGCAAGCCGCTGTCCTACTTCGACCGCTGGGTCATCCAACCGCTCAAGCGCTTTTATGCCGCCACGGTGGGCTGGGCACTGGAACACCCCAAGCGCGTGCTGTTCATCGCCCTGGTGCTCACGGTCGTTTCGCTCAAGCAGTTGCCGGTGGTCGGCCGCGAACTCATGCCGCTGATGGACTCCGGCATTAGCCAGATCAGCTTCGAGGCGCAGCCCGACACGGACGCCGCCCAGATGCAGCACATCGCCAAGCAGGTCGACGCCGCGATTCGCGCCTCGGTCAAACCGGACTGGCTGCTTTCCACTTCCACCGTGGTCGGCGCCGAGCCGCAGGACAAATCCTTCGGTGCAGCGCGCATTTTCTCGCAGGGCATGACCACGGTGAATCTGGTCGACCGCTTCCATCGCGATGAGACCATTTTTCAGATCAACAAGGTCATTCAAGACAAGGTGCGCGCCATTCCCGGCGTGATCGACGCCAACGCCGTGGTCTATGGCGCCACGCCCTTGTCGTCGATTCGCGGCACGGTGGACTTGATGGTCAGCGGCCCCGACTGGCGGGTGCTCGACCAGATCGCCGGCGAGATCGAGCAGCGGCTGGCCAAGGTCGGCGGGCTGACCGGCTTCGAGCGCTCCTGGCAGGGCGATTCCAAACGGCTGCAGCTCGACGTGGACGCGGCCAGGGCGTCGAACTACGGCCTGACGCCCGGCGCCATCGCCCAGCAGGTCGCCGCGCAGGTCAACGGCATCCCCGGCGGCAGCCTGCGGGTCGAAGGCGAAAACAGCATTCCGGTGTGGGTACGGCTGCGGGCGGACGAACGCTCCAGTCCGGCGGCGATTGCGGCGCTCAACCTCACCACGCCGAATGGTGCCATCGTGCCGCTGGCGCAGGTGGCCACGGTCAAGACCGTTTATGCGCCCACGTCTTATACCCACCAGAACCTGGTGCGCACAGTGGATGTGATCGGTTACCGTCGCAACATCGCGGTGACCGCACTCGACCAGCATGTGACCGAAGCGCTCAAGGGCCTGCAACTGCCGCGCGGCTACACGATCTCGGACGAAGGTGAAATGAAGGAAATGAACGAATCCTTCACCCGGCTGGGGCAGTCGCTGGCTTTCGGCATCGTTCTGCTGGCCGTGGTGCTGGTGATTGCGTTCCGCTCGTTTATCACGCCGATCGCCATTCTGGTCACCCTGCCGCTGTCGGTGATCGGCGCGGCCTGGGCCATGCTCATTGCCGACAAGCACGGCTGTATGCCCTCCTTCATGGGGCTCATTCTGCTCATGGGCATCATCGTCAAGAACGGCATCCTGCTGGTTGACTTCGCGCAGGAGGCGCTGGGCCGGGGTGTGCCGCTCAAGCAGGCCATTTTGCAGGCGGTCGATCTGCGCACCCGCCCGATTCTGATGACCGCCGCTGCCGCCGCCGTGGGCATGGTCCCTGTGGCCTTCGAATGGGCGGTGGGGCTGGAACGGCTGTCGCCGCTGGCCGTGGTGGCCATCGGCGGACTGATCGTCGGCACCTTCCTCACCCTGCTGATCGTGCCAGTGCTGCTGTTCCTGCTGCTCAAGCGGCGCTATCCCGAAAACAACACCACACCGGCCGTCCCGAACGCCTGATGACCTGACCTATTCCATCGATGGGGCGATCGCCCCATCAACCCAGCAGAGGCACACCTTGAAACGCAAATCCATAAAAACATCTCTTGTCGCCGCCAGTCTGCTTGCCTGCGCATCGATTGCTCACGCTGCCGATCTTTCCCTGCTTTGGGGTGCGGACAAGGGCTATCACAACAGCACACTTGCACTGGAGTCCGCGCCGCTGTGGAGCCACGCATTGGCCAACAGCCGCCTGGATCTCACGGCCGAGGCGTCGCTGGGTTATGCGCAGGGGCCGTCGGGCACGCCGGGGGCGTCGCTGTGGCATGTGGGGCTCACGCCCTTTTTGCACTGGTGGTTCACCCCGAATACGGCGATGGAGTTCGGCATCGGCGCCAACGTGTTTTCCGGCACCTATATCGGCAGCAAGCGCATTTCCACCGCCTACCAGTTCGGTGACTCGCTGGGCGTGATGCACCGCTTTGCTCAGAGCCCCTGGCTGCTGGGTTTGCGCTTCACGCACTATTCCAACGCCGACATCAAGCGCCCCAACCCCGGTCAGGATTACTTCCAGCTGCGACTGGGCTACACGTTCTGACAGATCCGTGCCAGATGTTCAATCCTCTCGATGAACCCGCACAAGCGCCGATAGACCCGAACAAACGCGACTTGCTGTTACGCCTGTCGGCCTTGATTTCGCTTTCTTGCGCGCCCGCCTTGACGAACGCGCAGGCCACTGACTCACCCCGATCCGAGGAGCCTACTGCCATGCCCCTGTCCCAATCCTTTGCCGCCTACCTTCGCCGCTTCGATTACGCCGAGCGCCAGGCGATGAAAATCGGCGTGGCCGAAGCCCTCGACCTGTACGCCACGGGCAAGGCGCAACTCGTCGATATCCGCTTCGCCGAGGAATATGCCGCCTGGCATCTCGGCTTCGGCCTGCACATTCCGCTCGACGCGCTGCCTGATCGCCTGCACGAACTCGACCGCAGCAAGCTCATCATCACCCTCTGCCCGCATTACGACCGGGCCGAGATCGCGCGCCTGTTCCTCACGCTGGAGGGTTTTCAGTCGCGTTATCTCAATGAGGGCATGCTCGGACTGGTCGATGCCCTGCGCGGCGACAAGGCGCGCGATCTGATGCGCCGACTGTCTGGGCAGTCATGAAGCGCCGCGCCCGCGCCTTCATCCCCCCGATTTTCGCCACGCGAGCATTGCCATGAGTGCCCTCATCCTGCATGACGCCTTGTACTTCGCGCTGACGCTGGTGCTGTCCACCCTGTTTGCCATGGGCGGCGTGGGGGCTGCGGTCGCTTTGGTGCCCACCTTCGGCATGCTGGGCATGGCGCTCGATCTGGCCAAGGCCATCGGGCTGTTCGTCAATTCGGTCTCGACCATGTCCGCCTCGGTGATGAACGCGGCCCGCGGCGTACTCGACATCCGCTTTGCGCTGCCTCTGGCCGTCTCGATGATGATTGCCACTCCGCTCGGAGCCTGGATGAGCCGAGACGTGCCGCAACACGTCATCGAGTGGGTGCTGGCCGGGTTCATGATCGTCAGCGCCGCTTTGCTGTTGTTTTTCAAGCGCCAGCCCAAGGCGGCGTACGACCGGGTCTGGGTGCTGATCGCGCTCGGCGTCGGCGTGGGCTGGGTGTCCGGGCTGATCGGCGTGGGCGGGGGTTCGCCCATTCTCGCAGTGTTGGTGCTGCTGGGGTTTGACGCCAAAAAGGCCGCCTACGCGGTGAGTTTTTCCATTCCCTTTGCGACACTGGGCGGGTTTTTCACCTATCTGAGTTTTGCCAATATGGACTGGTCGCTGCTCGCTGTGGTGAGCGTGGCTGCCGCCTTGGGCGGGGTGATCGGCGGGCGCATCATGACTTACCGCCTGTCGTCCAGCGGGGTGAAAAAACTCATCGCCGGTTTGTTGCTGATTCTTGCGGCCAAAATGATTTGGAACCTCTTGCGATGACCTCCTTGCAACCGCTCAAAAAACTAGCCCGCCATGCCGCGGACTCCCGGTTGCAGCTCATCCCGGTGTTGCCTTTCGTCATTCCGTTGATGCTCGCCCCGCTGTTGCTGGCGTGGGGGTGGAAAGAGCAATATCCCGCGCATTTCGCCACCCATCGTGAAGACATTCTGTTTGGATTTTTGATCTACATCGTGATCGTGCGGTTTTTCCTGCTTGATCTGATGTTGTTCTATGTCTCGCGCAAACGGCGCTCGATGCATCTGGATCTGCTCAACATCGTCTTTCTCTATCTTGAGATCACGGCGGTCACGCTGCTTTATTTCGCGCTGTTGTACGAACTGTTCGGCGTGTTCGATCTGTTCCGCTACAACGGCGCGGAAGAAGTGCAACACATGCTGCTCATGCAGCCGCACAGCCTGCGCGTGGCGCTCTACATCTCGATGGAGCTGTTCACCACCCTGGGCTTGGGCGACTGGATTCCGCGCACCCTCAACGCCATGCTCGCAGCCGGAATCGAGTCGCTGCTCGGTTTCGTCCAGGGCGGGGTGTTTTTCGCCGTGCTGATCTACGCCCATCAGGATCGCGGGGCGTCGGCGAAGTGAGGTCTGTGCAGCAGATCGACCTTGATCGGATCGGTGTTTGGAGCATTGTTCGTTGCGGTTCGTGCGGCCATCGGCGCCGGGCCCAAGGTCATTCCCATTCAGCCTGGTATTGCATACTGAACCGCCTGTCCACAGACCATGCCGCAAAGCGAATTGGCCAAGGTATTGTGCAAATGGTAAAGAACATAGTCGCCGCTGCGTTCGCACCGCACGATGTTGGCGCGAAGACGCAAGTGGCCTGACACATAGGCCTGGGAGCACTGGAAAGCACGGACCAGATCGCGCACGGTGTGATCGGCCTGGCTGAGCGCACAGACGATGCGCAGCCGCGTGGGACACGACAGTGCCGCAAAAAGATCGGCCGCGCCCTGAAAGACGACCAGGACAGGATCGGTTTCATGCTCCACGTCTTCTCTGGCCGCGGCGGCCGGAAAAAGTCGGGGTTCGATGGCGGATTTGAGAAGCGGGCTCGTGCTCATAACAATTTGACGAAATCTGCAGCAGTCGGCCGCACCCGGCTGGCCTTGGCCTTGAGCACCGTGCCGATGACAATGAAACAAACGGCCTTTTCATGGGGCGACAGGCCGAACAGTGTTGGCCATCAACTGCGCGGCGATTCACGAAGGACTGCTCGAATCCGAACTATTCGGCCATGAGGCGGGCGCGTTCACCGGCGCCAATAAACGGCATCATGGCGTCTTTGAGCGGGCCAATGGCGGCGTGTTGTTTCTCGACGAAATCGGCGACATGTCCATGCCGGTACAGGCCAAGTTGCTGCGCGTACTGCAGGACGGACAGGTTTGTCGCCTGGGCAGCGAAAAGGATCTGCATGTCTCGGTACGCCTGATTTGCGCCACGCACAAGCGGCTGGACAAGATGGCCGAGACAGACGCCTTTCGCCGGGATCTGCTGTTTCGCATCAGCGGAGTGCCGATCCACTTGCCGCCGCTGCGCGAGCGCGCGGACGATATCGCCTGGCTGGCGCACCGCCGGGTCCAGACACTCAACGCCAAGACCGGGCAATCCAAACGGCTCGACCCACGTTTCGTCTCCTGTGCCAAGCTGCAACCCTGGGAGGGCAATGTCCGCGAACTGTTTTCCGCGCTCGATCGCGCCTACCATTTTGCCAGCGATTGCTGGGTGCGCTGGGAGCGGTTCGGCATGCCGTGCTCGAACCCAGGATCTTCCACATTTGCCGATCGCGCTCACAATGTAGCGACGCCCCTGGGCGACTATCTAGCCCGAGCCGAGCGCGAATATCTGACGCAAGTGATGAGTGAGCGAGAAGGCAAGATGGCTGAGACGGCTGAAGTTTTGGGAATCAGCCGAAAGACCCTCTGGGAAAAACTCAGGCGCCACAAAATCGCCACCTGATCGCCTGATGTTGGCGCCAATCGGCATCGGTTCTGCTACACCACTGCGGTCTGAGGTCGCGGCTACCGTCATGGGAAGGAACGATCAGCTCTGTTAATGCGTGATGCCTGAACCACGTCATGCGCAGTTCCTGCAAACCGCCCGTGCAATCAGGCTGACCTGCATCTGTCCCCCATGTCATGCCACTGTGAACTGTCCCATCATGCCATTGTCCTCATGCTCCAGGATGTGGCAGTGGTACATGAAGGGATGGTCTTTGCCAGCGGGCTGATCGAATCGGGCAACCAGGCGGACCGTTTGGTTGCGCCGCACGAGAACGACGTCTTTCCAGCCTCGCTCATACTCCGGCGGAGCCACGCCATCGCGCGAGAGAATCTGAAACGACGTGCCATGGACATGGAAGGTATGCGCCATATGGCCCTCGTTCCTCACTTGCCAGACCTCGGTGCTGCCCAGGCGCACGCGCTGATTGATCACCGCCATCTCCATGAACTGGTGGTTGATAGAAAACAGCTTTTCCATGCCCACGCCCATACTCATGCCACCAGGGCCGGTGTTTGCGCCCATGTCCTGATCCCCCGACATGCCCCCCATCGCGCCCATTGCCCCGCCTCCCATGGCGCCCTGCATCCCTTGCATTCCCTGCAAGCTGAACAGTCGCTGGGGCGCGTCGATGCGTAGCGACGGGATGGCCACCAGATGATCAGGAAGCCGCCCCGATTTTCCGGCAGGGGCGCCAACCCGAAGCTGCAGCAGATCGAACCCCTGGCGATCAAATCGATCAGCGTCCATGGGCATGCTGCTCAGCCCTGGAACAACGGAGCCCGAGTCACTGCGCAACACCAGAGTGCTTCCTTGGAGTTTGCGCAAATCCACCAGGATCTCCGCACGCTCCGCCGCAGCGAGAAGCAAACTGCGCCTCTCCACAGGGCGAGCCAGAAGTCCGGCATCGCTGGCCACCACATAAAAACTCTGGCCGCTGGCGAAAGCAAAGTTATAGAGGCGCGCATTCGATCCGTTGACCAGACGCAGCCGCACCCATTGCGCAGGAACGTTGACATAGGGCTGTTCACAACCGTTCACCAAAAACCGGTCGCCCTTCATGCCCATGCGGTCCATCATGCTGTTCATATAGCGCAGCGTGCCATCAGCCCCAAAGCGCCGATCTTGCACGATCACGGGAAAGTCATCCACGCCCCAGGTATGCGGCAACCCGAGGGCGCGGTCCACGCCATCATCGACCAGCAGCAGCCCTGCCATACCGGCGTAGACGTGAGGACCTGTCAGCCCATCCGGGTGGGGGTGATACCAAAGCGTGGCACCCGGTTGATCCAGGGTGTAGGCGTAATCCATGGAGTGCCCCGGCGCGATGAGGCTTTGCGGGCCGCCATCCATCGTGCCGGGCACATGGGCGCCGTGCCAATGGGTGGTTGTTGGCTGGTTCAGCGCATTGCGAACCTGGATCCGCACCCGTTTGCCGCACGGGATGCGCAGCGTCGGGCCCAGATAAGCCCCGTTATAGCCCCAGGTAGGGGTCTGCACACCCGCGAGCAAGGTGCTGGTTCCGGGGGCGATCCGCAATGCATACGCCAGACTACCATCCGCCTGAGCCTGTCCGCCGAGTTGCCCAGGGATGGGCATGGGGCGGGTGAACACGCCAGTCCGCACTGTCGCGCCGCGCGCGGTGTTTGCACCCATGCCGGCCATGCCGCCCTGGCCCATGCCCGGCATCGACCCCATCATCATGCCGCCCATGCCCTGAGCATGCGTGCGACCCGCCAACCAGAGGGCGCTGCCCGCCACTGCACCAACAATGATCTGGCGTCGGCTGAGTTTGCCGTCCTTCCAATCGGCGGGCTTGTGGTGACCCGCCAAACCCGGCATGCTGTTCGATTTCGTCGACGTCATGACTTGATCTCCTGTTTCATGCGCTGATAGTCCTCGCGACTGATTTCACCGTTCGCATAGCGCCGGTCAAGCGCCTCACGCGCCGACTCTTGCCTGGAATGCCGGTCCCCGCAATGCGACACGCCGTGTCCTCCTCTGAAAATCATCCAGAGAATCAGACCCAGCACAAGGACTGGAATGATCCACATCCCGAACCAAGGGCCTGCGCCCCAACCCCAATACCCCATCATGATGCGTACTCCTTTGTGTTTGGCGCCGACTGCATGCCGCGGTGCATTGCACGCGCAATCGGCGAGTTGTATCCGTGCGATCGCGCGCGCGCGTCCGGCCCCGGTTTACTGCGCGCCCGCAGGCGCTCCGCGACGGGTTCCGCGCATCGCGCCAAAATGCTGATTCAGTATGGCTTGCTGCGCCGGGCTCAGTTCGGCATAGAGCGTTTTCATCGCAGCGGTCATGGTCTCCATGCCTGCCACGCGCGCTTGCATCAACTGCGTGCGTTGCTCCATGCGTTCCGGAGCATTGCCCTTTGCCTCAAACAGGGTGGTCCGCATGGACTGCATCGCATCGGCCTGTTTCTTGGCTTGTGCCGTAAAGGCGTCCCAAGCAGGCTCTTGCTGCGGCGTGATCTGCAATTGCGCCTTCATCGCGCCAAGACGATGTTCCATCCTGGCAGCAGGATCACCGCGCCCCATCATGCCCGCAGCCATGCCGCGGCCGCCCATCATGCCCATGCCCGGCCCGGCCCCCTGCATGCAGCCGTATTGCTGCGGTTGGGCAGGGGATTGTGCGTAGGCTGTGCCGATTGCGGCGAGTGAGAGGACGGCAGCAAGACCCAGTGTTCTATGGTTGCATTTCATGATTGATCTCCGATCAAAATGCGTAGACGGTTGGCGGGACGTTCCCGCAGCGACATCTGATTGACCGCCATCGCAATGGGAGCCATTTCAACGCTGACGTGTAAGCAGACCATGTCAAAAAGCGGCTGTTTTGTATCGCATGTTCTGCGAACCCGTGGCTGACATGCTGCGTTACATTGTTTTTGACGAGGCTCGCCGCAGACCCTTGAAAATCACGGCATGGACATACCTGACCACATCCTGATCGTTGACGACGATGGCGAGATCCGCAATCTGCTGAGCGCCTATTTGCAAAAGAACGGGCTGCGCGTCACCGCGGTGGGCGACGGCAAGGCCATGGAACGCGCCCTCGTCGCCGCACGCATCGACTTGATCGTGCTCGATCTGATGCTCCCGGGCGACGACGGTCTGACGCTCTGTCGCCAGCTCCGTGCCAAATCCGACATCCCCGTGTTGATGCTCACCGCCCGCAGCGACGAGACCGATCGTGTCGTCGGGCTGGAGATGGGCGCCGACGACTATCTGACCAAGCCCTTCAGCGCGCGCGAGTTGCTCGCCCGCATCAAGGTCATCTTGCGACGCGCTCGCAGCCTGCCCGTCAATTTGCAGCCCGAAGATTTGCGCGAGGCCCATTTTGCAGGCTGGACGCTCAACACCCTGCATCGCCATCTGATTTCTCCCGCAGGCGTGGTCGTGACGCTGAGTGGCGCGGAATACCGCTTGTTGCGTATTTTTCTGAGCCATCCCAACCGGGTTCTCAACCGCGATCAGTTGGTGGATCTCACGCAAGGCCGGGAGGCCGACCCGCTCGATCGCAGTATTGATGTCCAGGTCAGTCGCTTGCGTCAACGTCTTGGAGACGATCCGCGCGACCCGGTGCTGATCAAGACGGTGCGGGGCTTGGGCTATGTGTTGTCAGTGCCCGTTGAAGGAAAGCCGTGAAACGGCTGCTGCCGGCGTCGCTGTTCGGCCGCATGATGCTCGTCCTCTCGAGCGGGTTGATTTTGGCGCAACTTCTGAGCGCCTCAATTAACTTCGCCGAGCGTGATCGTGCGGTGCTGCGCAACAGCGGCATGCAGTCTGCGCAACGCATTGCTGACGTGGTCAAACTTCTGGATTCGATGCCGCATCAGGAGCGGCTCCGTATCGCAAAAGTCTTGAGCGTGCCGCCCCAGGTCGTGGACTTGGAGCCCTCACCCATCAAGACAACGGCTGCCGCAATGCGCAGCGCACAAACCATGATGTTTTCACAGGCGCTTCATTCCGCACTCGGGGATGAAAGACCGCTGATCGTCTCGGCCAGTGCAAACCCTTCTGAGGCCAATAGATTCCCCGACATGCACCGGCGACCCCTACCTGGCATGGCCTCGATGGCGGCCTATATGTCGGGTATGACACAGGCATCCCGGTCTTCCATGCAGGCCTTCATGGCGGAAAAACTCGGCTTCCTGATCCAGGTGCAACTGCACGATGGAAGCTGGGTGGCCTTTACAACCCAGCTTCACCAAGGCGCCCAGGCGCCCCCCTGGCATTTGCTGCTGACCTTGCTCGTACTCTTGGCGTCAGTGTTGTTCCTCTCCTTTGTTGCCGTGCGGTGGATGACGCGGCCGCTGGCGGTCCTGGCCTCGGCCGCTGAATCACTTGGTGAAGACATCCATCGTCCTCCACTGCCGGAAGCTGGACCTGCCGAGGTACGGCGCGCTGCACACGCGTTCAACACCATGCAGGCTCAACTGATTCGATTTATTACGGATCGGACGCGCATTTTTTCGGCCATGTCGCACGATCTGAAAACGCCGATCACCCGCATGCGTTTGCGCGCAGAACTGCTGGATGATGACGATGTGCGCGCGCGGTTCGAGAAGGATCTGCTGGAGATGGAGCAGATGGTGAAGTACACGCTGGATTTCATGCGCGGTCTCGACCAGCCACAACATATTCAGCCCATTGACATCATGTCCTTGCTTGAAAGTCTGCAGGCCGACGCAGAAGAGATGGGGCGTGAAGTGCAGATTCAAGGGCGTACCAACAAGCCCTTCGTTGGGGATCCAGCTCGAATAAAGCGTTGCTTAGCGAATCTGCTCGACAATGCCGTTTTATATGGCGAACGGGCCCTCATCGTCGTCGACGATAGCGCTACCTCCCTGACACTGCGCATTCAGGATCAGGGCCCCGGCATTCCGGAGGAAGAACTGGAAAAGGTGTTTGAGCCGTTCTTTCGGCTCGAAGCGTCGCGCAGCCGTCAAACCGGCGGCACCGGCCTTGGCCTCGGTATCGCACGCGACATCGCGCGTGCGGCGGGGGGACGGTTGACGTTGCAGAATCGCCGCGATGGCGGAATGGAGGCGATCTTGGAACTTCCACATAGTCCGGCATAAGTCGTCGGCCCAGCAAAATTCAAAATCCGTTTTCCCTTCGTTTTTTGGCGCCGATCAAAAGCCGGATATTCCGGGGTGTTGGGCTCGCCATGTGATTGGGTCTGCTGCTGCTCCGGGGCAGATCGTCGCGGCAGATCCCCACCTATGCCACTGCCTCGCATCCTGAGTTTGGCTGACAATTCAAGCAAACCCTGCGTTCCATGCATTTCCATCAGGGTCAATCGACGTGCTGATCCCTCAACGCAACTTGATCTGGACCGATTGCCCCACTCTGGCGCCAACCCCTTCCCCTCTTGCGACGCTGCCGACCGACCTTGGGCAGGACTTGGCCGCGCGAGTGGCGACTCATAGGGACTCGTCGTGACCGCCGCCCCTGCTGCAGGCCCTGCGGATCCTGAACGTCGCGGACGCCTCCGCGCCGGATTGCTGGCAGGCGGTTCCTGCGAGTCCATTCTCCTGACCTGTTGCTTTCTTCGGCGGATCG
>NZ_DLGH01000008.1:0-29784 GCF_002482605.1 Thiomonas sp. UBA7699
AGACCGCCATGCTGGCCGGTCCCCACGCCGCCGAGGCCGCGCTGGCCTATGCCCGAACCCACAACCTCAACCGCGTCGTGCTCGGCCGCGCCTCGCGCTGGCCCTGGTGGCGCCGGGTGCTGGGGCGCTCGACCACGGCGGTGCTGGCGCGGCAGGCGCCCGATCTCGACCTCATCCTCATCACCCGCGACGCGCGTTCGCCGCCCACGGCCCTGGCCGGGCTGCATCCCGCTCTGCCGTCGGCCGATGCACTGATGCGGCGCTACCTGGCCGCGCTGCTGATCTCTGGCGCCATCACCCTGCTGGCCAGCCCGCTGCGCAGCTACTTCGACCTGTCGAACACCGTCATGCTGTTCATGCTCGGCGTGGTCGCGGTGGCGCTGCGCTTCGGCCGCGGGCCCGCGGCACTGGCGGCGGTGGTCAACGTGCTGGCCTTCGATTTCTTCTACGTGCCGCCGCGCTTTTCGTTCGCTGTGAGCGACGTGCAATACGTCTTCACCTTCAGCGTGATGCTGGGCGTGGGCCTGCTCATCGGCCACCTCACCTCGCACCTGCATTTCCAGGCCCGAGTCGCGGGTCAGCGCGAGCGCCGCACCCACGATCTCTACGAACTCTCGCGCGAGCTTTCGGGCGCGCTCACCGTCGATCAGGTGGCCGAGATCGGCACACGCGTGGTGCAGGCCAGTTTCCGCTGCCGGGCCACGCTGCTGGTGCTCGGTCTGGACGAGCGCCTGCAGCCTTCGGCAGACGTGGCTGCCGATGCCCTCCTGCCTTTCGACGCCGAGCTGGCGCGCTGGTGCCTGCAGCGCGGCGCGCCAGCCGGCCAAGGCACTGATACCCTGCCCGGCGCGCCGCTGTTCTACCTGCCGCTGAAGGCGCCGATGCGGGTGCGCGGCGTGCTCGTCGTCGACCCCGGTAACACCCGCCTATCCACCATTCCCGAGCTGCGCCGCTTGCTGGAAACGTGCGCCACCCAGATCGCTATTGCGCTCGAACGCATCCACTTCGTCAGCGTGGCACAAGATACCCTGCTGGCCATGCAGGCCGAGCGCATGCGCAACTCCCTGCTGTCGGCGCTGTCGCACGATCTGCGCACCCCGCTGACCGCCCTGGTGGGCACGGCTGAAGTCCTCTCCACGCGTCTGGTCGCTCATCCACCAGGCGATGCCGCCACGTTGCACGGCCAGGCGCTCAGCCTGTTGCAGCAGTCGCGGCGGCTGGCCCGCATGGTGGACGATCTGCTCGACATGGCCCGCCTGCAGTCCGGGCAGGTCACGCTGCGGCAGGACTGGCAATCGGTCGAGGAGCTGGTTGGCAGCGCGCTGCGCGCCGTCGATGCCGCTGCCCTGGCGCAGCATCCGCTGCAGATCGACCTTCCCGCAGACTTTCCGCTGGTGCGGGCCGACGCCGTGCTGCTCGAACGCGTGCTGGTTAACCTGCTCGACAACGCGCTCAAGTTCACCCCGCCCGGCACCCCGCTGGGCGTGCGCGCCCGCGTGCGCGGAGCCGAAGCCGAGATCACCGTCTGGGACCGCGGGCCAGGCCTGCCCGCAGGGCGCGAGCGGGCGGTCTTCGAGACCTTCACCCGTGGCGATCCTGAATCGCCCATCCCGGGTGTAGGCCTGGGGCTTGCGATCTGCCGCGCCATCGTCGAAGCTCATGGGGGCCGGGTGACGGCGGCCAACGCCCCCGAGGGCGGGGCTGCGTTCAACGTGCGCCTGCCCCTGCACGAGATGCCGCCGCTCGACGCCGCCGCCGAACTCGGCACTGAACCCGCCGGGCCGACCCCATGACTGCGCCGCACGGTCGCTGCGAGGAGGCGCGCAACGCCCTCGGGGAGTTGCGCGCAGCACGGAGGGTCGTGCCATGACCACACCCTCCAGCCTCATCCTGGTGATCGAAGACGAGGCCGAGATCCGCCACGTCGTGCGCACGGCGCTCGAAGCCGAGGGCTGGCGCGTCTGCGAGGCCGACAGCATGGCGCGCGGGCTGATCGACGCCGCCTCGCGCAAGCCCGACCTCGTCATCCTCGATCTGGGCCTGCCCGACGGCGATGGCATCGACTTCATCCACCAGTTCCGCGGCTGGAGCGGCGCGCCGCTGCTCGTGCTCTCGGCCCGCTCGGCTGAAGGCGTCAAGGTAAGTGCCCTCGATCTGGGCGCCGATGACTTTCTCGGCAAACCCTTCGGTGTGGCCGAACTGCTGGCGCGGGTGCGCGCCGCGTTGCGCCGCCCGCCCGTGAGCGAGGCCGCGCCATCGGTGCCGCTGCGCTTCGGCCGCGTCGAGCTCGACCGCGTGCGCCGCCTCGTGCGGCGCGACGGCGAAGACCTGCGCCTCACCGCCGTCGAATATCGCCTGCTCTGTGCCCTGGCCAGCCGCCCCGGCCAAGTGCTCACCCACCGGCAACTGCTGCGCGAAGTCTGGGGCCCCGGTGCGGTGGAGCATGGCCACTACCTGCGTATCTACATGGGCCGCCTGCGCCACAAACTCGAAGACGACCCCGCCCGCCCGAAGCACCTGCTCACCGAGTTGGGCGTGGGCTACCGCTTCATGGCGGATTGACCCCCGGGGGGTGTATCGGTACGGCTTGGTGAAGTCTGCAGCGCAGGGTTCAGAGCTTCCCCAGCCTAACCGCTCGCCAGCACACGACAAGGTGCACCGTGCTGGCTGTGGGTCAAGCTGGCGTGAAGTGCCGACGCCGTCGCTGGCCGCCCGGTCAACGCAGCGCTTCGGCCTCGGCGGCAATCAGGCGGAACTGCCCCAGTGCGGCTTCGAGATCGTCCACGATTTCGGCGGCGATCACCTCTGGCGCGGGCAGGTTGTCCGTGTCGGAAAGTGAATCGTCCTTCAGCCAGAAAATGTCCGGACTGGCCTTGTCGCGGTTGATGCGTTCTTCATAGTCGTAGGCGCGCCAGCGGCATTCGGGGTTGTCGGCTGACCACGTGGCGTTCCGGTCATGCCGATTCGCCGGGTGGTAGCACTGCACAAACTCGCCCAGGTCTTCCTAAACGATTATCAGTGTCTGCCGGATTCAGAAAAAGAAACAGCGCTCGACATAAAAATCAAGCGCTGTCAGTAACTTAAGGATCCAACGATACAGAACGACTTCTTATCAAAATCTAGAACGGAATGTCGTCGTCCATATCGCTGAAGTCGCTCGCCGGTTTGCTGGCGGCCGGGGCGGGGGCGCGGCTGGGGGCGGGGCGGCTGGGGGCGCGGCCTGAGTCGGCCTCGCGGTTGCGGCTGTAGCCTTCGTCGTCTGCGCCGCCGCCTCCACCGCCTTCACGTCCGCCGAGCAGTTGCATTTCTTCGGCGATGATTTCGGTGGTGTATTTTTCGACGCCGTCTTTGTCGGTCCACTTGCGGGTTTTCAGGCGGCCTTCCACATACACCGGGCGGCCTTTTTTGAGGTATTCGCCCGCGATTTCGGCGAGCTTGTCATAGAACACCACCCGGTGCCACTCGGTTTCCTCGCGCTTTTCGCCGCTGGATTTGTCTTTCCAGTTGCGCGACGTGGCGATAGTGATGTTGCAGATGGCGGAGCCGCTGGGGGCGAAGCGGGTTTCGGGGTCGCGGCCGAGATTGCCGACGAGAATGACTTTGTTGACGGAGGCCATGAGGTGTCCTGAATTGCGGCGTCCCGCGGGCTGCGGGACGATGGCGGCAAGCATAACGCCAGCCGCCGCTTCACTCACGGCCGGGGTGAGGTGCGGCTAGGGGTTCAGGCGTTTTGCGGCTGCGCGGAGGCGGCGTCGGCTTCGGCGGGTTTGTGGCGATTGGGCGGGGGCTGGATGGTGAACGACACCAGCAGCCACAGCGCGGCCAGCGCGGCAGCGACAAAGAACACGTCTTCGCTGCTGTATTGCGACAGCCATCCGCCCACCGCGCCCCCGGCAAACAAGCCGAGCGATTGCCCGGTGTTGTACACGCCCATGGCCAGGCCCTTGCGGTTGGCAGGCGCGGTGCGCGACACCAGCGAGGGCAGCAGCGCTTCCATCAGGTTGAAGGACAGAAAGAAAAAGAACAGCGCGGCGATGAGCGCCACGGGGTTTTTGTAGCCTGCGGCAAAGCCCAGCATGGTCAGCACCAGCAGCGCCACGCCGCCGACGAACACGGGTTTCATATAGCCGTATTTCTCGGCGTAGATGATGCCGGGAATAGATACGGCAAACGAAATCAGCGTGACGGGCAGATAAACCATCCAGTGGTGCAGCAGGGGAATGCCGGCGTATTTCACCAGCGCCACCGGCACCACCACGAACATGCTGACCTGCAAAAAGTTGACGACAAAAATCGAGAGGTCGAGCTTGAGCAGAGCCGGGGTGAACACCGCCTTGGCCCAGTGGCCCTGCACCTCTTCGGAGTGCGTGGTCATGGGCACGTTGGGCACGACCCAGATGACCACGGCAATGGCCAGTAGCGCAAGAATGCCGGTGAGGTCGAACATGCCGGGCACCGAGATGGCGTGATAGATGGGCGGGCCCAGCACCAGCGAGAGGATGAAGGAAAAGCCGATGGTCATGCCCACCATGGCCATGGCCTTGGTGCGGTGCTGGTCGCGGGTGGAGTCGGCAATCATGGCGGAGATGGCCGCCGAAATGGCCCCGGCGCCCTGAATGGCGCGGCCGATGATGATGAGGTAGAGGTTGTCGCTCGCTCCCGCGACGAATGAGCCGATGGCGAAAATCAGCAGTCCGAACACCATCACCGGCTTGCGGCCGAAGCGGTCGCTGGCCACGCCGAAGGGAATCTGCAGCACCGCTTGCGTCAGGCCGTAGATGCCCAGCGCCAGACCGACGAGGAATTTATCGTGTCCGTGCGGCAGATGCTCGGCGTAGATGGAAAACACCGGCAGGATGAAAAACAGCCCCAGCATGCGCAGGCCGTAGATCGACGCCAGCGTACTGCTGGCGCGGCGCTCGGCGGGCGTCATGGCGTCCTTGGGGGCTGTGGTTTTGGTCGATCGGGAAGATTTGGAAGCCATCGTCTGGAACTCTGGAGGGCCGCGCCACGGCGGGGCCTGAAACAAACAGGGCGATGCACAAGCGCTCGGCAAGATTTAAGCGACATTTTCGCTGAAACGCCGCCCAGATTCGTGACGGACTCTGTCGAGAAGTGCCCGTGTTTACATACCGTTTCAGCAAAACCGGTGCCTGGCGCAATTTACTCGGCGTGAATTTCCCGGCTTCGCCTGAAGTGGCTTGGCGCCTTATAGTGTCAGGTTGACTTTTTTCCGCCCTCGCCCATGAATGACCTTGCCTCCTCGTTTGAACCGCTGGCCAGCACCCAGGCCGAGGCACTGATTCGCGTGCGCGGGGCGCGCACCCACAATCTGAAAAACATTTCGCTCGATCTGCCGCGCAACAAGCTGGTGGTGATCACCGGGCTGTCGGGTTCGGGCAAGTCGTCGCTGGCGTTCGACACGCTGTACGCCGAGGGGCAGCGCCGTTATGTGGAAAGTCTGTCGGCGTATGCGCGGCAGTTTTTGCAGTTGATGGAAAAGCCCGATGTCGATCTGATCGAAGGGCTGGCCCCGGCCATCGCCATCGAGCAGAAGGCCACCAGCCACAACCCGCGCTCCACCGTGGGCACGGTGACGGAAATTCATGATTACTTGCGGCTGCTCTATGCCCGCGCAGGCACGCCGCATTGCCCCAACCATCCCGACGAGCCCTTGCAAGCGCAGACGATTTCGCAAATGGTCGATGCGCTCGTCGCCTGGCCCGAGGGACGGCGGTTGCTCATTCTCGCGCCGCTGCCTGCGGCGCAAATGGGCGCTTCGGCCTCCGGACGCCTGGCGGCACTGCGGGCGCAGGGCTTTGTGCGTTTTCGGCTCGATGGCGTGGTGGTCGATGCGCAAAGCCTGCCCGATGCCGACGCGCCGCCGCCGCAGCGCATCGAGGTGGTGGTCGATCGCATCAAGACCGGCCCCGATCTGCGTCAGCGTCTGGCCGAGAGCCTGGAGACCGCGCTGCGCTTGTCTGAAGGCCCGGTGGGCGCGCTCGACGCCGACAGCGGCGAGCTGACCACGTTTCACAGCCGCCCCACCTGCCCGATCTGCGGCACTACGGCGCTGCTGCTCGAACCCAAGCTGTTCTCTTTCAACAATCCGGTCGGCGCCTGCCCGACTTGCGACGGGCTCGGCGAGGTCGAGCGCTTCGACCCGGCGCGGGTGGTGGCCCATCCCGAGCTCAGTATGGCCAGCGGCGCGATTCGCGGCTGGGACAAACGCAACGCCTTTTACTTTCAGATGCTGCAGGCGCTGGGCGCGCATTACGGCTTTGATCTCGACACGCCTTACGAGCAGTTGCCGCAGGCGGTGCGCCAGGTGCTGCTGCACGGCAGCGGCTCGGAGGCCATCGCCTTCACTTATCTGAACGACCGCAACAGGCCCACGGTCAAGTCGCACCCCTTCGAGGGCATCATTCCCAACCTCGACCGGCGCTGGAACGAGACCGACAGCCCGGCGGTGCGCGAGGAACTCGCGCGCCTGCGCACCGTGCAGACCTGCCCCGACTGTCTGGGCGCGCGGCTCGGGCCGATTGCACGCAACGTCACGATTAGCGGCGAGCGGCTGCAGGCACTGGCGCATCGCCCGCTGCGCGAGCTGCACGACTGGTTCGCCACCCTGCAGCTCGAAGGTCAGCGCGCCGAAGTGGCGGCGCGGCTGGTGATTGAAATCGGCAGCCGCCTGCGCTTTCTCATCGACGTGGGGCTGGACTATCTCACGCTGGACCGCAGCGCCGACACCCTTTCTGGTGGCGAGGCGCAGCGCATCCGCCTGGCCAGCCAGATCGGCTCGGGGCTGACCGGGGTGATGTACGTGCTCGACGAGCCGTCCATCGGCCTGCACCAGCGCGACAACGACCGGCTGATCGCCACCCTCAAACGCCTGCGCGATCTGGGCAATAGCGTGCTGGTGGTCGAGCACGACGCCGACGCCATCCTCTGCGCCGATTATGTGGTGGACATGGGCCCGGGCGCGGGCGAGCATGGCGGCAGCATCATCGCCCAGGGCACGCCGCAGGCCATCATGGCCGATCCCAACTCGATCACCGGCGCTTATCTGAGCGGCGCGCGCAGCGTGTTTCGCGGCAAGCCGCGGCAGGACGCCGCGCCCGAACACTGGCTCACCCTGAGCGGCGCCTGCGGCAACAATCTGCACGACGTGACCGCGCGCTTTCCGCTGGGGCGCATCACCTGCGTGGCGGGGGTTTCGGGCTCGGGTAAATCCACCCTGATCAACGACACGCTGTACGCCGCCTGCGCGCGCGAACTCAACCGCGCTGGGCTGGAGGCCGCACCCTATGCGGCCCTCGACGGGCTCGATCAGCTCGACAAGGTGATCGCGGTCGATCAGTCGCCCATCGGCCGCACCCCGCGCAGCAATCCGGCCACCTACACCGGGCTGTTCACCCCCATCCGCGAGCTGTACGCGCAGACGCCCGTGGCGCGCGAGCGCGGCTACGACGCCGGACGATTTTCCTTCAACGTCAAAGGCGGCCGCTGCGAAGCCTGCCAGGGCGACGGCGCGGTGAAAGTGGAAATGCACTTCATGCCCGACCTCTACGTGCCCTGCGATGTGTGCGGCGGCCAGCGCTACAACCGCGAAACCCTCGAAGTCACCTATCGCGGCCTGAGCATCGCGCAGGCGCTGGAACTCACGGTGGAGCAGGCGCTGGAGACCTTTTCGGCCGTGCCTGCCATCGCCCGCAAGCTGCAGACGCTGAAGGACGTGGGGCTGGGCTATATCCGCCTCGGGCAGTCGGCCATCACCCTGTCGGGCGGCGAGGCGCAGCGGGTCAAGCTGGCGCTCGAACTCTCCAAGCGCGACACCGGCCGCACGCTCTACATCCTCGACGAGCCCACCACCGGCCTGCACTTTGCCGACATCGAACTGCTGCTGGGCGTGCTGTTCAAGCTGCGCGAGGCCGGCAACACCATCGTCATCATCGAGCACAACCTCGACGTCATCGCCAGCGCCGACTGGGTGGTCGAACTCGGCCCCAATGGCGGCGCGGGCGGCGGCCAGCTCATCGCCGAAGGCAGGCCGCAAGACATCGCCGCCCAGCCGAACAGCGTCACCGGCCCCTACCTCGGCCAGGTGCTGCGCGGCACGTAACACAAAACGGCGGCAACGCTGTTACCTTGCGCCCATCGTCAACCGCCCTTGCGGGCAAAGGAGCGCGGCATGGGACTTATCGGATTTCTGATCATCGGCCTGATCGCGGGCTGGCTGGCGGGCAAGATCACCAAAGGCAGCGGCTTCGGCGTGCTGGGCGATCTGGTGGTCGGCGTGGTCGGCGCCTTCATCGGCGGCTTCCTGTTCCGCCTGCTGGGCCTGTTTCCCGGCGGCGGCATGCTGCCCAGCCTGATCGTGGCCACTATCGGCGCCATCGTGCTGCTCTGGCTCATCCGGCTGGTGAAAAAAGCCTGACAACTTTTGCGCACTTCTTGACAAAAAATTGTCGAGAAGTGCCGGAAGTGGGCACATGGCGTGCGCGCTGACCACGCCCACTCGAAAACCTTTGTAACTCCAGTTCTCAACTGGCAAGCTGAATGCGAGTATTTGTGTGCGCTCGCCTTTCGCGGGCGATGTGGTGACTTATTTCGCCGCACAAAATAGGGGGAGTCGAGATGTCCATACAGAACCGGTTGTTGCCGCGGGTTTCCATCGCGGCCGCGCTTGCCACCACCACCCTGCTTGCCGCATGCGGAGGCGGGGGGGGGGTAGCACTGCACAACCTGTAGCCGGAACAACATTTCCGGTTCAGGCCGCCATTGCCAAGCTGTACGCCACAGGATTTGAAAACAACGTGATTATCAGCGGTACTTTGACCGGTTCCAGCGGCACAAGTCCTGTTTCCGGGGCTGCTGTGTATACGCGTTATAAAGCGCTTGCAGCCACCTTCAACGGACAGTCGGCTTACGCGACAACGCGCACAATCAACACGACAATCACCACCGAGAATGGTCAGGCGATCCAACCGATTTCACTGACTTTCCAGAGAACAACCTTTCTGTCGGCATCCTATGCCCCGGCGGGGGCTGAGGTAGGCAATGGAATATGTGTGCCTCAAACCCCAAGCACCTATCCGACAACCGTCACTCTCGGCCCAAACGGTGCGGCCGTGAGCGGTGCGGTGGTGACTTACGCATGCGTTTCAACCACTTCACCTTCAGTCCCGCTTGGTACAGAGTCCATCAGTTTCAAGTTGGCGCCTGGCAATTCATCAAACACGGCGACGCTCACGATTTTTGATAATCGGTTTGACACCTCTGGCACCGCAGATGGCAGCAGGCAGACAACGTATTCAATTGATACAACGGGAAATATGTCATTTCTCTCGGAATCTGGGAACGACTGGAATACGACAACTGGGGTGCTGGGGAATTTGACTTTTACCGCGCAATAGGCTGCGCCGGGTTTCAAACAGCCAGCGTCACCCGGGCGAACTTGCGTTTGCCGACCTGCAACACCACGGTGCCCGCGCCGAGTTTGAGGGCGCGGTCTTCAGCCACCGCGCCGTCGATGCGCACGCCGCGCTGTTCGATCATGCGCACGCCTTCGGCGGTGGAGGGCACCAGCCCGGCCTGCTTGAGCGCCTGAGGCAGCGCCAGCCCGCCATCGGGCAGGGCCAGGCGCACTTCGGGAATGTCGTCGGGAATGCCGCCGCTGGCGCGCAGGGCGAAGTCGGCTTGCGCCGCGTCAGCCGCGGACGCAGAGTGGAAGCGGGTGACGAGTTCGCGGGCCAGCATCACCTTGGCGTCTTTCGGGTTGCGTCCGGCTTCGACTTCGGCTTTCAGTGCGGCAATGTCGCTCATCGGGCGGAAGGACAGCAGCTCGAAATAGCGCCACATCAACACGTCGCTGATGGACAGCAGCTTGGCGAACATGGTCGCCGGGGCTTCCTGGATGCCGATGTAATTGCCCTTGGATTTGGACATTTTTTCCACACCGTCCAGCCCTTCGAGCAGCGGCATGGTGAGAATGCACTGCGGCTCTTGGCCGTATTCGCGCTGCAGCTCGCGCCCGACCAGCAAGTTGAACTTCTGGTCGGTGCCGCCGAGTTCGAGGTCGCTTTTGAGCGCCACCGAATCAAAACCCTGCATCAGCGGGTAAAGCAACTCGTGCATGGCGATGGGCACGCCCTCCTTGAACCGCTTGGTGAAATCGTCGCGCTCCAGCAGTCGCGCCAGGGTGTATTTGGCGGCCAGGCGAATCATGCCATCGGCGCCCAGCGGCTCGCTCCACTCGGAGTTGTAGCGAATCTCGGTTTTTTGCGGGTCGAGCACTAGGCTGGCCTGGGCGTAATAGGTCTCGGCGTTGGTCTTGATCTGCTCGATCGTCAGCGGCGGGCGGGTGGCGTTGCGCCCGGACGGATCGCCGATGCGCGAGGTGAAATCGCCGATGAGAAAAATGACCGTGTGGCCCAGATCTTGCAACTGCCTGAGCTTGTTGAGCACCACGGTGTGGCCGATATGAATGTCGGGCGCGGTGGGGTCGAGGCCGAGTTTGATGCGCAGCGGCTGGCCGGTTTGGTGGCTGCGGGTCAGTTTGGCGATCCAGTCGGCCTCCACCAGCAGTTCGGCGCAGCCGCGTTTGGTGATGGCCAGTGCGTTGCGCACGGCGTCGGGAAGTTCGACGGGAGAGTTGGAGTCCATCATGGGGAGAATCGAAAAATGCGCCAAGCGGGCTGTTAGACTCGCGCCTTTATGTCCGTGCTGCGCCTGCTTCAGCAAAGGGTGCAGTGTATTCGGTGCCACAGCGTGACTGTTGAGCGGCAAGCGAGTGTGAAACACACATGCGCAGACCGTTCAGCCGCGCCCAGGGTGCGCTCGCAGATGCTTGCCGCGTCTCGCCGCCCGTTGTCGGTGGTGCCATCACGGTGTCGGAGGCATGGCCTTCGGCGCCACTTTCCATTGTCGGGACGGCGTGCGCGCCACAGCCTGAAGTGTGAGGAGTGGGAATGTCGTTTGTCGAATTCAAGCAGTCTGCGGCGCAAGGCGCGCAGAGTTTGGCCGGTTGGATGCATCAGCATCACAAACGGGTTTTGGCGGGGGTGGGAAGTGGTTTGCTGCTGACCAGCGCCGCCGCCTTCGCCCTGGCTTACGAAGGGCCGCGGGCGCATCCGCCCGCGCCGACCTGGGTCAGCGTGGCGGTGGCGAGCACCGCGCCGCAGCAGGCCGATGAGCTCTCGAATGCCGATCAGGTGGTCTACACCACGGCGCATGTGCGGGCGAGCGATACCGTCGAATCGCTGCTGCGCCGTCTGCAGGTGACCGATCCGCAGCAGTTGCGCCAGCTCAGCGCGCAAGCCGATCTGCGGGCTCTGGTCACCGGAGATCCCGGCCGCGTGGTCGCGGCCCAGGTGAGCAATCTGGGCGAATTGCAGTCGCTGCAGGGCCGTTTGCCCGGGCTCAAGCCGGTGGCCGAGGGCGGCCAGAAGGCGCGCCAGTTGCGCGAACTGACGGTCAAGGCCACGCCAACAGGCTGGGACGTGCAGACGCAATCGCGCCTCGTTCAGCCGGTTTTGCGTGTGGCCAGCGGCACGGTGAAATCCAGCTTTTTCGCCGCAGCCGACGAGGCCGGGATGCCCCGCAACGTGGCCTCGCAACTGATCGACGTGTTCGACACCCAGATCAACTTCCGCCGCAATCTGCGTCCGGGCGACCGTTTCAATGTGGTGTACCGGGTCTATCAGGCGCAGGGCCAGACGCTGGCCGATGGCCGCCTGGTGTCGGCGGAATTCGTCAACCAGGGCCACGACTACAAAGCCGTGTGGTTCGACGCCAAGGGCGATGCCAAGGGGGGCGCCAAAGTTTCCGGGTATTACGCGCCCAATGGCGACAGCCTGAGTCGCGCCTTTCTGCTGTCCCCCCTGCCCTACGACCGCATCACTTCAGGCTGGGGCTGGCGCGAAAACCCGGTGATGCACTTCCATGAATTCCACAAGGGCATCGACCTGGCCATTCCTGTGGGCACGCCTGTCAAGACCATCGCCGACGGCCGCGTGGTCTACGCGGGCTGGGGCACGGGCTACGGCAAATACGTCAAGGTCGATCATCCCGGCGGTTTTGCCACCATCTATGCGCATCTGAGCGCGTTCAAGGTGCATGTGGGCGAGTCGGTCAAGCAAGGCGAGGTGGTGGCGCTGTCGGGCAATACCGGCTGGTCCACCGGGCCGCATGTGTATTTCCAGTTTTTCGTGCACGGCACGCCGGTCAATCCCCTGGACATTGCGCACTATTCGCCCAAGGGCACGGCGGTTCCGGCCGCGCTCAAGCCGGAATTTCTGGCGCAAACGGCTGAACCGCGCCATCTGCTTGCCGTCATCGATGGCGGCAGCCCGGTGGTCGATGCCGCCGCGCAGGCCGCCAAGGAGCCGCAGCATGGCTAAGGCGCTTCGCGCTCTCAAGGAAACGCAGGGCCGCCCCAAGTTCCCTTGCCCCCCATGGGGGGCGGGTCGGCGAGCCGACCCTGGGGGCGCTCAAAAGGCGGCGCTGTGGGTGTCGCAACGCTCGGCCGAGGTGGTGCAGGCGCTGCGTGCGCATCCGCGGCGTCTGGCCGCCAGCGTGGGCGGCGCCCTGCTGCTGAGCAGCGCCGGGGCTTATGCCCTGGTCGAGGCGCAGCCGCAGCTGCCGCCGCGCGCCACTCTCGCTACCGTGCTCGACAACGATGTGCAGGGACAGACCGAAGCGCTTGCTGCGGTCGATCTGCGTTATGCCAGCAGCACTTCGGTGCGGCATCGGGACACCGTGCAGCAATTGCTCAAACGACTGGGCGTGACCGATCCGGCCGCCATCGCGCAGCTCGGCAAGAATGCAAGTTTCCGCGCGCTGCTCGCCGCAGGCGGCGGGCCCGAACCCGTGCGGGCCCAGGTGAATGCACAGGGCGAACTGCTGCAGCTTGCCGCCGTGCTGCCCATGCCCGCGGGAACCGATCCGCTGGCCGCCCCGGTTTGGCGCGAACTCACGGTGCAGCCCGGTGCCGACGGCACCTTGCAGGTATCGACCACCGAACGCAAGCTCGAACCCCGCACGCGGCTGGCCAACATTTCGGTGCGCGGCGCTTTGACGACTGCGCTGAGCCAGTCCGGCGTACCTTCGCCGGTCGGTGCGCAACTGGTCAAGGCATTCGCTCCACAGATCGACTTGCGCCGCAGCCTGCGCAAGGGCGATCAGGTCGCGCTGGTGTACGAAATGCAGACGCTCGACGGCCGCGAGCTGCGCCCGGGCCGCCTGCTGGCGGCGGAAGTGCGCAGCCGTGGCGTGGTGCGTCAGGCAGTGTGGTTCGCCGCGCACGGTGATGCTTCCGGTGGCTACTACACCCCCGACGGCCAGGGGCTGGAAAAAGCCTGGGCCTCTTCGCCGCTGCCGGGCGCCAAGGTGACGTCGCCCTTCGGCCTGCGCATGCATCCGGTGAGCGGGCGTCGTGAAATGCATGAGGGTGTCGATTTCGCCGCGCGCATCGGCACTCCAGTGCCCAGCGTCGCCGAAGGCCGGGTGAAGTTTGCCGGGATGCAGAGCGGCTATGGCAATGTGATCAAAATCGCGCACCCTGGTGGTTTCGAGACGGTCTACGCCCACTTGAGCAGCATCGCCGTCAAGCCGGGCCAGACCGTGAGCGAAGGCCAGAACATCGGCAAGACCGGCAATACCGGCACCTCCACCGGGCCGCACCTGCATTTCGAATTTCATGCCGCCGGGCGACTGATCGATCCGCTGCGCATGGCCAGTTATGTGCCGCAGGGCAAACCTTTGCCGCCGGGCGAAAAAGCCTCGTTCTTCGCCGCCACCGCCGTGATGCGCACCCAACTCGCCCAGGCGGCTGGCAGCGACGACGCCGTACGGCTGGCGCGTGTCGACTGAACCGGGCCTGTTCATCGGGCTCATGTCGGGCACCTCGCTCGACGGGGTCGATGGCGTGCTGCTTGAATCTGCGCCCGGCACACCGCCTCGGGTGCTGGCGCATGCGGCGCGGGCATTTCCCGCCGGGTTGCGCGCTGAATTTTTCGCCCTCAACACGGCTGATTTCGACGAACTCCACCGCAGCGCCCTCGCCGCGCAGCAACTCGCCGATCTCTACGCCGAAGTCGTCGCCACCCTGCTGCGCGACAGCGGTGTGAGCGCCGCATCGGTTCGCGCCATCGGGGCGCATGGGCAGACGGTGCGTCATCGTCCCGATCTCGGCTACACCCTCCAGATCAATGCGCCGGCCTTGCTGGCCGAGCGTTGCGGCATCGCGGTGGTGGCCGACTTCCGCAGCCGCGACGTGGCGGCCGGCGGCCAGGGCGCGCCGCTGGTGCCCGCGTTTCATCGCGCCGTGTTCGCGGTGGCGGGCGCCGATGTCGCCGTACTCAACCTCGGCGGCTTTGCCAATCTCAGCCTGCTGTTTGCCGATGGCCGCACCCTCGGTTTCGACACCGGCCCCGGCAACGCCCTGCTCGATCATTGGGCGCAGCGCCATCTCGGGCAGCCTTACGACGCCCAAGGCGCCTGGGCGGCGGGCGGTGCGGTGCGGGCGGATTTGCTCGCGCAATTTCTGGCCGATCCCTACTTCTCGCGCGCCGCCCCAAAAAGCACCGGTCGCGACGACTTTCATCCGGCCTGGCTCGAACGCCATCTGTCGGCTCATGCGGCCCAAGCTTCGCCCCAGGATGTGCAGGCGACGCTGGCGGCATTGACCGCACACAGCGTGGCCGAGGCGTTGCGGCGCGCCATGCCCGCCGTCTGCGAGTTGGTGATCTGCGGCGGCGGCGCGCGCAATACCGACCTACTGCGCCGCCTACAGCAGGCGCTCCCCGGCGTGACCTGCCGCCCGAGCGACCACAGCGGCATACCCGCCGAACAGGTCGAAGCCGCCGCCTTCGCCTGGCTGGCGCAGCAAACCTTGTTGGGGCTGCCGGGCAACCTACCCGCAGTCACCGGGGCCGCTGGCCCACGGGTGCTCGGGGCGGTCTATCCGGCTTGAAACCAAAAAACCGCCTTCAAAGGCGGTTTCAGGGCGTTTTTAAGCCAGCCGAAGGCGTTCGCTCAAACCGAAAACGACGAGCCGCAGCCGCAGGTGGTGGTGGCGTTCGGGTTCTTGATGACGAACTGGGCGCCTTCGAGGCCATCCTTGTAGTCGATCTCGGCGCCCACCAGATATTGCAGGCTCATGGCGTCGATCAGCAGGGTGACGCCGTTTTTCACCATCTGCGTGTCGTCTTCGTTCACCGCTTCGTCGAACGTGAAGCCGTATTGAAAGCCGGAGCAGCCGCCGCCTTGCACGAACACGCGCAGCTTCAGGTCATTGTTGCCTTCCTCGTCGATCAGCTCCTTGACCTTGGCCGCCGCGCTGTCGGTGAACAGCAGGGGGGCGGGCGGGGCGGCCATTTCGGCGGTGGGGGCGGTATCAAGCATGGCGCTCATGGGGTACTCCTTTAAGTTGACGCAATTTTAGTGCTGCGCAAGACCTTGTTCCCGTCTGCGGGTTTACGGCAAAAATCAGGGCAATACCGCCAGCCCGTCCAGTCCCATGTTTTCGGGCAGGCCGAACATCACATTCATGTTCTGCACCGCCTGGCCCGAGGCGCCTTTGGTGAGGTTGTCCTGAACGACCAGGATCACGGCCATGTCAGGGCGTGGCTTGTGTACCGCGAGCCGCAGGGTATTGGCGCCGCGCACCGAGCGGGTTTCAGGCGCACTGCCCGGGGGCAGCACATCGACGAAAGGCTCTTTCGCATAGAACGAAGCGTACAGCGCTTGCAGGTCGAGTGCCTGCCCGGCGGGCGTGAGGCGGGCCGACAAGGTGGCATGCATGCCGCGAATCATGGGGGTGAGATGCGGCACGAACAGGCAGTCGACCGCGCTGCTGCCGGGGGGCGCGCCCGCGATGCGGCGCAGTTGTTCGTTGATTTCAGGCCCGTGCCGGTGCCCTTTGACGCCGTAGGCCTTGAAATTGTCCGAGGCTTCGCTGAACAGCAGACCGATTTCCGCCTTGCGGCCCGCGCCCGAAACCCCCGAGGCGCAGTTGGCCATGAGGTGGGTGGCCTCCACGAGCCCGGGGGTGCGCAGCAGGGGGGCAAAGCCCAGCTGCACCGTGGTGGGATAGCAGCCGGGATTGGCGACGATACGGGCCTTGGCAATGGCCTCGCGGTGCAGTTCCGGCAGGCCGTAAACCGCCTCTTGCAGCAGATCGGGGCAGGCGTGCTCCATGCCGTACCACTGGGTGAACTCGGTCAGGTTTTGCAGGCGGAAGTCGGCGGCTAGATCGATAAGGCGCACACCGGCATCGAGCAGCCGCCGGGCCTGAGCCATGGCCACCCCGTGCGGTGTGGCGAAAAAGACGATGTCACAGGTGTGCAGCGGTGCGTCGTCCGGCGTGGTGAAGGCAAGATCGACCTGCCCGCGCAGGCTGGGGAACATATCGGCCACCGGGGTGCCCACTTCCTTGCGCGAGGTGATGGCGGCCAGCTCGGCCTGGGGATGGCGGGCCAGCAGCCGCAACAGCTCCACCCCGGTGTAGCCGGTACCGCCAACGATGCCAATGCGCAGACGTTTCATGGTGCAGGGCCCTCAAATGAAAGCGGACATCTTATGGTCTTTGTGCGACAGGGGGCGGGGCACGACTGAGAGATTTGAAGAAATTTGCGGCACCCGGCCTCAGCTTTGCGACAATACGCGGCTAACCGACCCTGGCCACGAGCCAGGATGCCGATGAAATCTACCGTTCCATCTTCTCCATGAACCTTATTTCTGTTGCCCACGCGCAAGCTGCTGCCCCCGCACCCAGTGCAGGTTCCACCCTGATGAGCCTGCTGCCCATCATCGTGATGTTCGTCATCCTGTACTTCGTCATGCTGCGTCCGCAGATGAAAAAGCAAAAGGAACTGCGTGCCATGCTGGCCGCGCTGGCCAAGGGCGACGAAGTGGTGACCACGGGCGGCGTCGTGGGCAAGATCAGCAAAATCAACGACAACTATGTCACGCTGGAAATCGCCGCCAACACTGAGGTACTGCTGCAGCGCAGCGCGGTGACCATGGTGCTGCCCAAGGGCACGATCAAGAGCGGCGTCTGAGCGCGTCCATGCGTCCCTGTCGGCCCGCGCCGTCGCGGGCCCAACCGTGCAGGCCCGACTTGTGCGGGATTTTTATTTGAACCCGCGCCGCATCGGCGGGTGAAACGAGGTTGTTGTCATGAATCGCTATCCCTGGTGGAAATATCTCATCATGGTCGTCGTCCTGGTGGTTGGCGTGGTGTATGCGCTGCCCAATCTGTACGGCGAATCGCCCTCAGTGCAGATTTCAAGCACCAACGGCGGCAAGGTCGACAACGCCCTGCTGCTCAAAGGCGAGCAGATTCTGGACGCGGCTAACCTCAAGCCCGATTCGGCTGACTTCAACGGCGCCACGGTCAACTACCGCTTCAGTAACACCAGCGTGCAGCTCAAGGCGCGCGATGTGCTGGCCAAGGCGCTCAACCCCAACGCGGACGATCCGCGGTATGTGGTCGCGGTCAATCTGCTATCGCGTTCGCCCGCGTGGCTGACGGCGCTGGGCGCTCATCCCATGTACCTCGGTCTCGACCTGCGCGGGGGCGTGCACTTCCTGCTGCAGGTGGACATGCAGGCGGCCGTGCACAAAAAGCTCGACTCGATTTCCGGCGAGCTGCGCCGCGATTTGCGCGACAAAGACGCGCGCTACACCAAGCTCGAACGCGTGGGCGACACCCTTCAGGGCGTTTTTGTCGATGCCAGCGCACTGAACACAGCCAAGGAACTCATCACCCGCCAGCATCCCGATTTGCAGCTGGCCCCGCAAGCGCCCGCAGGCCCTAACAGCCTCAGCGCCAGTCTGACGCCTGCCGCCGTGTCGCAGGAAGAAGACTACGCCATCAAGCAGAACATCCAGACCCTGCACAACCGCATCAACGAACTCGGCGTGGCCGAGCCCATCATCCAGCAACAGGGTCGCGACCGCGTGGTGGTCGAATTGCCGGGCATTCAGGACGTGGCCCGGGCCAAGGACATTCTCGGTCGCACCGCCTCACTCGAAGTGCGCATGGTCGATGACAGCGCCGCAGCCCAGGCCGCGCTGGCCGGGCAGGGTCCGCTGCCCGCTGGCGACCAGATCTTTCCGGACCGCGATGGCGGCAAACTGGTGGTCAAGCGCGACGTGCTGCTGACCGGCGACAACCTTACCGACGCCCAGCCCGGCTTCGACCAGCAGACCAACGAGCCCGCCGTGTTCCTCACCCTCGACTCCAAGGGCTCCCGCATCTTCCAGCAAGTCACGCGGGAGAACGTGGGCAAGCGCACCGCCATGATTCTGTTCGACCGCGGCCGCGGCGAAATCATCACCGCCCCCGTGATCCGCAGCGAAATCGCCGGCGGCCGGGTACAGATCTCCGGCCATATGACCGTGCAGGAAGCCAACGACACCGCGCTGCTGCTGCGCGCCGGCGCTCTGGCTGCGCCGATGAACATCATCGAAGAGCGCACCGTCGGCCCCAGCCTGGGGCAGCAGAACATCAGCCAGGGCTTCCACTCGGTGACCTGGGGCTTCGTTGCCATCGTCATTTTCATGTCGATCTACTACATGTTCTTCGGCGTGGTGTCGTCCATCGGTCTGGCGGTCAACCTGCTGCTGCTGGTGGCGGTGCTCTCCATGCTGCAGGCTACGCTCACTCTGCCCGGCATCGCGGCCATGGCGCTGGCGCTGGGTATGGCCATCGACTCGAACGTGCTGATCAACGAACGCATCCGCGAGGAACTGCGCAATGGCGCCAGTCCGCAAAATGCGATTTTCCACGGCTACGAGCGCGCTTGGGCCACCATCTTCGACTCCAACGTCACCACGCTGATTGCCGGGGTCGCGCTGCTGATCTTCGGCTCGGGCGCCATTCGCGGATTCGCCGTAGTGCACGTGCTGGGTATTCTCACCTCGATGTTCTCGGCGGTGTTCTTCTCGCGCGGCATCATCAACCTCTGGTATGGCCGCAAGCGCCGCCTGCACAGCATCTCCATCGGCCAGATCTGGAAGCCGCAAGCGGCTGAAGCCGCGGCGGGGGCGCTGTCGTCCGGCGCCGCGAGTGACGCGGTGAAAGCTGGAAAGCCGCTGGACGCACCCACACCGCGCACCACCAAGCCGCGCCGCAAGGTGCATTGATCCGCCGACGGCCCAAAGACTTCCGATTCAAGGCACATCATGGAATTTTTCCGTATCAAGCGCGACATCCCGTTCATGCGCAATGCGCTGACGTTCAACGTCGTCTCCGCGGTGCTGTTTGTCGCCGCAGTGTTCTTCCTCTTCACCCGCGGGCTCAATCTGTCGATCGAATTTACCGGCGGCACGGTGATGGAAGTCGGTTACAGCCAGGGGGCGAACATCGACGGCATCCGCGCCACCCTGAGCAAACTCGGTTACGCCGATGCGCAAGTGCAGGCCTACGGCAACGCCAATGATGTGGTCATCCGCCTGCCGCTGCACAAGGGCGAGACCAGCTCGGAACAAAGCGCCAAGGTCATGGCCGGGCTGCTGGCCGCCGACCCGCAGGCGCAGCAGCGCCGCACCGAATTCGTCGGCCCGCAGGTGGGCTCCGAGCTGGCCACCGATGGCCTCAAGGCGCTGGCGCTGGTGATCTTCGGCATCGTTGCCTACCTGGCGGTGCGCTTCGAGTGGAAATTTTCGGTGGCGGCCATTCTCGCCAACCTGCACGACGTGATCATCGTGCTCGGCTTCTTCGCCCTGTTCCAGTGGGAATTTTCCCTGCCGGTGCTGGCGGCGGTGCTGGCGGTGCTGGGGTATTCGGTCAACGAGTCGGTGGTGATCTTCGACCGGGTGCGCGAAAACTTCCGCCGCTACCGCAAATACAGCACCGTGCAGGTGATCGACAGCGCTATCACCAACACCATCAGCCGCACCGTCATCACCCACGGCTCGACGCTGGCGATGGCGTTTTCCATGTTCTTCTTCGGCGGCCCGGCACTGCACTACTTCGCCCTGGCGCTGATCATCGGCATTTCGATGAGCATCTACAGTTCGGTGTTCGTCGCCGCCGCGCTGGCGATGTGGTTCGGCGTGAAGCGCGAAGACCTGATCAAGCCGGGCGGCAACAAACCCAGCGACCGCAACGACCCGAACGCGGGCGCGGTGGTCTGAAATCAGCCGCCCACAAAAAAGCCAGCGTGAGCTGGCTTTTTTGTGGGCGCCGAGACGGTCAGTTGAAGTTGAAGCTGACCCCGGTCGTATTGTTAGCTTGGTTGTAGGCCGTGCTGTAGTCCGCAGAGACGGTGGCAAGATTGGTCCAGTTGAGCAGATTGGCGCCGTAGGGGTCGTCTGCATTGCTCCCATTGGGCGTCATATTGAGCAGGTACTGATCCACTCCGATCAGCGCCTTGTCGTAAGCATCTCCAGCCGTGGGAACCGCCGTGGCCAGAGCCAAGCCGCCCAGGCCGAATTGCCCGGCGATGTCTTGCAGCGAGGCGGTGTAGTTGGCGAGCGTCAGGCCACTGTTCGGGGTGATACGGGCCACGGCGAAAGTTGTCAGCGGGGTGATGTTGGCCGTGACCGTTCCGCCGCCGCCCACGTTCACCATGGCTTGCAGGCTGGCGTTCGTCGCCAGTGCGGCGTTACTGGCGCTGGCGGCGAGATTGAGCGCCGTGGAGGTCAGGCTGTTGAGCGCCTGCGAAGCGCCGTTGTAGCTATACGTGCCGCCCACGACTTGCAGCAGGACCGGGCCGTAGAAGCTAGTGAGGTTCATGCTGAAGCTGCCATTGGCCGCTGAAGGGACGCAGTCCAGCACGGTGCCATAGCTGGTGTACGGCGTCACCGTGGTGGTCAGCGGATTGCCCTGACCATTGACGATGGCGTAGGCGCAGACATTGTTGGTGCCGTTGCCGTTCACCGGGCTGTTCGCCCCCATGAGCACCTGCCCTGTGACGGTCGAGCCGGAATAGTTGGTGTTGGTCGAACCGCCGCCGCAACCGGCGAGGGCGAGACTGGCCAGCAGGGCGGCGCCCAGGCTGAGGCGGATGGGGGAAACTGGCATCGGAAATCTTTCAGGGAGGGGTTAGGCGAGTCGTGGCCGAAGCCGAGCGGCAGCAGTCAGCTCAATGCACCACGCGGTCTTCGGCTTCGACGAACAGCTCGTCGAGAATCAGGGCATCGGGCTCTTCGTCCAGACGCCAGAAAATCAACAGCACGATGGTTTTGAGATGCTCCAGCGGCAGCGGCTGCATGCCGGTGGCCAGCGCGCGCTCGATGGTGAGTTCGCGCAAATGCGGCTTGAGCACCCCGGCGCTCTCGAGAAAGTTGAGATAGCCGATGGCTTCCAGCCCCAGGCAGTCGAGCTCTTGCTGCGCGTAAAGACGGATGGCGTGTGCGCTCTGCTCGTGCTGGGTCTTGAGGCCGCCTACGGCGCTGTCGAGCCCGCGAAGCCAGTCGATGGCTTCGTGGATTTCGTCGCTCTCGAACCCGGCCGCGCTGAGTTTGCGCGTGAGCTGCCCGAACTCGGGGCAGGCTTCCGGATGCCAGTAGGACTCGTAGAGATACATGAGAATATCGAACATGAGGCCATTCTATGCATGACGCGATGACGGATTGTTTCGCGGTTTTCTCCCGGCATCAGGCCGGGTCAGGAGCACGCGAAGGGTGGCCGGATTTCAGGCGCGGGCGATGCGCTGAAAGCGGCCGCCGGGCAGGCGCGCGACCTGGCCCTGCAGCTCAAGTTCGAGCAGGCGAGCGCCCAGCCGGTCGGCAGGCCAGCCGGTGCGCGCGCTGAGATCGTCGAAGCTGCGGATGTCGTAGCCGAGGGCGCGCAGGATGTCGCATTCGGTGTCGCACTCGGGCGGGGCTTCCGCGGCGGACGATGCGTCTTCCGTCGTGGTTTTCACGGCGGGGCGCGCATCCCAGGCAAATTCCTCCAGCACGTCTTGCGCGGTTTCGACGAGCTTGGCGCCTTCGCGGATGAGGCGGTGGCAGCCATGCGCCAGGGGGTTGTGGATCGAGCCGGGCATGGCAAAGACTTCGCGCCCCTGCTCGCCAGCCAGCCGCGCGGTGATGAGCGAACCGGAGTGCGTTGCGGCCTCGACCACCAGCACCCCGCGTGACAGGCCGCTGATGAGGCGGTTGCGGCGCGGAAAATTGCCCTTGGCGGGAGAGGTGCCCAGCGCAAACTCGGACAGCAGCAGCCCGCGATCGGCCACGAGATGCGCCAGTTCTTTGTGGCGTGGCGGATAGACGCGGTCGCAGCCGGTGCCGAGCACGGCGATGGTCGAACCGGCGTGCTCGCCCGTCGCGGCCATGGCACCGCGATGCGCGGCAGCGTCGATGCCCAGGGCAAATCCCGAAATGATGGTGACCCCGGCTTCGCTGAATGCCTGCGCAAACGCCTGGGCATCGCGCTCGCCCTGCGCGGTGGGGGTGCGTGCGCCCACCATAGCCAGTCGCCGTGGTGCGCCCAGCAGCGCGGCATTGCCCAAGGCGTAAAGCAAGGGCGGCGGGTCGGTGATGTCGAGCAGGCTTTGCGGATAAGCCGGATCGTCCAGGGTGATACAGGCCTGCCCCGGCTGGGCGGCCCATTGCAGGGTGCGGGCGATGAGGTCTTGGGTTTCGCGGTCGGGGTCGTCCAGCAGCGCCGAGGCGACGGCGGCGCTGACCACCTGAGTCAGCGCGGCGTGCGAGGCCTGGAAAATCAGCGACGGAGGCCCGAAGGCGCTGAGCAGTTGGCGCGCGGTGAGGGCGCCAACGCCCGGAGTCTGCATCAGCCGCAGCCAGTCGGCGAGGTCTTCAGGCGGCGTCATGCTCGACCGTGCCGAAGGCCGCTGCGGCGATCAGGGCTGGGTGAAGCGGTCGGCGACTTCAACCGGTTCGTCGGCCGACAGGATGAGCGCATAGGCCACATGCTTGAAGGTGCGAAACACCATCATCACGCCCACGCGGCGGTCGGGCAGTTCGATCTCGGGCTTGCCGGGCGCCGTCGAGTCTTTGACCATGCGGCTGTTGTGCCACAGCGCCAGCACGTCGCCGCGCTCCAGCCCGTCGTCGGCCCCGCGGTTGAGCGCGACCACGCTGTTCTTGGCCGCCATGCTCAGATCGCCGTAGATCGAAACAATGTCGCCGCTGATCGGCTTGGCCGGGGCGTGCGGGGTGTAGTTGAGGAATTCACGCGGCGGCGCGATGACCAGCCGGTCGCCCACGCCGACTTCACGCTCGATGCCATCGACCCGGAACACCGACACCGCATCCGGCCCGGAAGGCGGCTCGACCAAATTGGTCGTGCCGAGATATTCGGCCTGGTAGGCGATGATCTTTTTCGTGGCCGGATCGACCAGCGGCTTGGCCGGGCGATAGATCTGATAGCGCGTGGCCCTGCTCACATCACCGCGCACATAGACCTGCGTGCCGGGCGACGCCATGGTGTGCCCCTTGGGCAAGGCCACGATGCGCGGCGAGGCTTCGAGTATGTCGGGCTCGACGATCAGCGGCTGGGTGAGGAAGGGGGCGATGAGTTCCGGCGAGATGGTGGGAATGCCTTCAGGCGGCAGCGGGCTGGATTCGACCTGCGGGTTGAGCTTCACCGTGGGAATGCCCTGGCTGTCACTGCCCATGCTGAGGCGGGCGCGGCCGTTGGAAATGTCGAGAAACAGCACTTGTCCTGGAAAAATCCAGTGTGGGTTGCGGATCTGCTGCAGATTCATGCCCCACAGTTTGGGCCAGTCCCAGGGCTTGCGCAGGTACATGCCGGAAATTGCCCACAAGGTGTCACCGCGTTTGACGGTGTAGCGCGAGGGCGCGTTGGCCGCCAGCTCGGAAACCGGCACGCCGGTCTGCGCGGTGAGTTCAGCCTGGGCGCGCTGCGCCGGAGCCACCGGATAGTTGGGCAGACCATGCAGCGCGGGCGCGGCGGCCGATGGATTGGCGGCGCAAGCCCAGGGCGCCGCAGCGGCCATCGCCAGCGCGGCAGCCAGAGCGCGGTAGCTCATACTAGGTGAAAAGAGGTTGAAAGGGTGGTGGAAAGCCTGTCTCAGCATGGCGCAAAGTCCCCAGATCGAAACGGTGGCCACATCCGGCGCGGTGTGGTCTTTTGTGAATCTGCCCCCCGTGGAAATTTGCGATTCCAGGGCCCATATCTCAAAATTGTTGAGCACATTGTGCACGCAACACCTTGATGCGGCAATCAAATCACCGTTTGGTCGGCGTTTGGACGGGGCGGCAGTTGCAAGAATGTTGCGGGCGCGCCCGGCCCACTGTGTTGGCGGAGGCGCGTGCAGAGTCGGCCACCCCCGTTTTTGCAATGGATAAAGCCTTTTCCATCGCAAATAACTAAAATGCGAGCCATGGAACAACTGACCATTCTTCAATATCCCGATCCGCGTCTTTACACCGTGGCCAAGCCGGTTGCTGCGGTCGATGAGCGGGTGCGCGCCCTGGTGGCGGCGATGTTCGAGACCATGTACGCCTCTAATGGCGTCGGCCTGGCCGCGACGCAGGTCGATGTGCACGAGCGCATCATCGTCATGGATACCTCGGAAGAGCGCAATCAACCTCTGGCGCTCATCAACCCGGAAATCGTGCGGCACAGCGCGGAAGACAAGGAATGGGAAGAGGGGTGCCTGTCCGTCCCAGGCATCTACGACAAAGTCACACGGCCGGCCACGGTGCGGGTGCGCGCGCTGGACGCGCAGGGCCAGCCCTTCGAGATGGACGCCGACGGGCTGACCGCGGTGTGCATTCAGCATGAAATGGATCATCTGATGGGCAAGGTTTTTGTCGATTACCTCTCGCCGCTCAAACGCAACCGGATCAAGACCAAAATGCTCAAACGGCAAAGGCAGGCCGCTTGAGCCAGGCCATGCCCGCCTCCCCTTCGGCGCGCCGTTTGCGCGTGGCGTTTGCCGGCACGCCGGAGTTCGCTGCGGGGGCGTTGCGCGCCATTCTGAGCGCGGGCTACACCGTGCCTCTGGTGCTGACTCAGCCCGACCGCCCCGCGGGCCGCGGCATGAAACTGCAGTCCAGCCCGGTCAAGCAAGTTGCTTCGGCGGCGCAAATCGAGGTCATTCAACCCCAAGGTCTGCGGCTGGACGGGCGCTATGCCGAACAGGCCGCGCAGGCACACGCGGCGTTGCGCGGCGCCCAGGCGGACGTGCTGGTCGTGGCGGCCTACGGCCTGATTCTGCCGACGTCGGTGCTGACGCTGCCGCGATTGGGTTGCTTGAACATTCACGGCTCGCTGCTGCCGAGGTGGCGCGGAGCGGCCCCGATCCAGCGGGCGATTGAGGCAGGCGATGCGCAGACAGGCATCACCCTGATGCAGATGGATGCGGGGCTCGACACGGGCGACATGCTGCTGGAGCAGGCCCTGCCGATTGAATCCACCGACACCGCGTCCACCCTGCACGACAAACTCGCCGCCTTGGGCGCGGCCCTGGTGGTTCAGGGACTGGATGCGCTGGAACGCGGCGAGCTGCGCCCGCGTCCGCAGCCCGAAGCCGGGGTGACGTACGCCGCGAAAATCAGCAAGGACGAATCGCTGTTGCAGTGGGATTTGCCGGCAGAACTGCTCGCCCGGAGGGTGCGGGCGTTCACGCCCTGGCCAGGGACGCAATTCACCTTGCCGGACGGCGGTGTCGTCAAGGTGGGTGCGGCCGAGGCATTGACGGCACCACATGTCGGCCCGCCCGGCTTGGTGCGGCAGATGACGGCCGAAGGGCTGGATGTGGTTTGCGGCAGCGGCGTGCTGCGCATCACACGATTGCAAAAACCCGGCGGCACAATGCAGAGCGTGGCGCAATGGCTGCAGGGCGGGGCCGACCTCACGGGCTTGACGCTAAGTTAAGCCCCTTTGCGGCCTTGAACTTTTGATTCGCTGCACAATCTAGCGCTGTTGTATCCAAACGTATCGGAGCGAAGCATGTTCAATATCCTGAAAACCGCCATCCTGATGGCTGCGATCACCGCGTTGTTCGTGGTCATCGGCTCCATGCTGGGCGGACAGAAAGGCATGATTCTGGCGCTGCTGTTCGCGTTGGGCATGAACTTCTTCAGCTACTGGTTCAGCGACAAGATGGTGCTGAAGATGTACAACGCGCAGGAGGTCGACGCCAGCAGCGCGCCCCAGTTCTACGCCATGGTGCAGGAGCTTGCCCAGCGCGCCGGGCTGCCCATGCCGCGGGTCTATCTCATCCAGGAAGACGCGCCCAACGCCTTCGCCACCGGCCGCAACCCGGAGCACGCGGCGGTGGCGGCCACCACGGGCATCCTGCGGGTACTCAGCGCGCGTGAGTTGCGCGGGGTGATGGCGCATGAACTGGCGCATGTGAAGCACCGCGACATTCTGATTTCCACCATTTCCGCCACCATGGCCGGGGCCATTTCGGCGCTGGCGAACTTCGCGATGTTCTTCGGCGGACGAGACTCCGAAGGTCGGCCGGTGAATCCCATCGCCAGCATTGCCGTGGCCATTCTGGCGCCGCTGGCTGCGAGCTTGATCCAGATGGCGATTTCCCGCGCCCGCGAGTTCGAGGCCGATCGTGGCGGCGCCGAAATCTCGGGCGATCCGGCCGCGCTGGCCGCGGCTTTGCAGAAAATCGAGGCTTACGCGCGCGGCGTGCCGTTCCAGGCCGCTGAGGAGCATCCGGCCACGGCGCAGATGATGATTCTCAACCCCCTGCACGGCGGCGGCATCGCCAAGTTGTTCAGCACCCACCCGGCCACCGAGGAGCGCGTGGCCCGGCTGATGCAGATGGCGCAGGCCGGCACGGCTCAGGCCTGGCAAGGCTGAGCTGCGGCGTAGGTTAAAACAAAGCCCGGCTGGCCCCATGGGGCCAGCCGGGCTTTTTGCTGGACGCGGCTTACCGGCGCTGTCCGAACTGCACCCCTTCCAGCGCGCTGTCGATGATGACCCCGGCGATGCTGTAGAGAATCGACCCGAGCAGCGCAGCGCCGAAGCTGCGCACATGAAAGCCGTCGATCACGCCGGACGCCGCGTAGAACATGGCGGCGTTGAGCGCGAAGAAAAACAGCCCGAGGGTCAGAATGGTGATCGGCAGCGTGAGGATGAACAGAATGGGCCGCACCAGCGCATTGAGCAGACCAATGAACAGTGCCGCCCACATGGCCGCGCCAAAACCCGAGACCTGCACGCCGCTGTAGAGGTAGGCCACAGCCAGCAGGGCGCAGGCGGAAAGCAGCCACTTGAGCAAGAGTTTGAGCATGGTGGGTTTCCTGAGGTTCAGCGGCCTGCGGCCAGACGCTTGGCTAGTTCGGCTGCCAGTCCGGTGTAGCTGGCCGGTGTCATGGCGAGCAGGCGTTGGCGGTCGTCTTCGGGCAGGTTCAGCCCTTTGATGAATTCCCGCATGGAGTCTGCCGTGATGGCCTTGCCGCGGGTCAGTTCCTTGAGCTGCTCGTAAGGGCTGGGCAGACCGTGGCGGCGCATGACGGTTTGCACCGGTTCGGCCAGCACTTCCCAAGCGTTGTCGAGATCTTCAGCCAGGCGTTGAGGATGGACGAGCAGCTTGTCGAGCCCGCGCAGCAACGAGTCCCAGGCCAGCACGCTGTGGCCGAGCGCCACGCCCATATTGCGCAGCACGGTCGAGTCGGTGAGGTCGCGCTGGAAGCGCGAGATCGGCAGCTTGTCGCTCAGGTGCCGCAGCAGCGCGTTGGCGATGCCCAGATTGCCCTCGGCGTTTTCGAAGTCGATGGGGTTGACTTTGTGCGGCATGGTGGACGAGCCGATTTCGCCTGCCTTGGTCTTCTGCTTGAAATAGCCCCAGGAGATATAGCCCCAGATGTCGCGGCTGAGGTCGATCAACAGGGTGTTGGCGCGGGCGACCGCGTCGAACAGCTCGGCCATGGCGTCGTGCGGTTCGATCTGGATGGTGTAGGGGTTGAAACTCAGCCCCAGCGACTCGACCACGCGGCGCGCAAAGGCCTCCCAGTCCACCTCGGGGTAGGCCGCCAGATGCGCGTTGTAGTTGCCCACCGCGCCGTTCATCTTGGCGCTCAGCTCGACCGATTCGATGGCCGCCATGGCACGCTGCAGGCGGTGGGCGACGTTGGCGAATTCCTTGCCCAGGGTGGTGGGGCTAGCCGTCTGGCCGTGGGTGCGCGACAGCATGGGCTGTTCGGCCAGCTCGGCGGTGAGATCGAGCAGTCGCCGCAGCACGCGCTGCAGCAGCGGCATGACGACTTCACGCCGCGCGCCTGCGAGCATCAGGCCGTGCGCGGTGTTGTTGATGTCTTCCGAGGTGCAGGCGAAGTGGAAGAACTCGGCGTGTCGGTGCACATCGGCCATCTCGGCCGTTTGCGCCTTGAGCCAGTACTCCACCGCCTTGACGTCGTGGTTGGTGGTGCGTTCGATGGCCTTGATTTCGGCGGCCTGCGCGCTGCCGAAACCGGCCACCAGCGCCTGCAACGCCGCCCGCGCCGAAGGTGGCAGCGCGGGAAATTCCGGCAGCCCCAGATCGGACAGACCGATGAACCAGGCCACTTCGACCTGCACGCGGCTGCGCATCAGTCCGGCCTCGGACAGATGCGCGCGCAGGGCGTCGACCTTGGCGGCATAGCGCCCGTCCAGGGGCGAGAGCGCGTCCAGTGTGGACAGCGCGGCGGATTGCGGTGTGGGGTTCGTGCTCATGCGGGCATTGTAGGAATTGCGGGCTGCAGCGGGCGGCGCCTGCGGCAGGGCGGCATCGAGGTCGGTTGATATACTCGATCGCCCATTGATTGCAGTGCCAAAACATGAAACTCATCGGCTCCCTGACTAGTCCTTACGTGCGCAAGGTGCGCATCATGCTGGCCGAAAAAAAAATCGAGGCCAAGTGGGAAGAAGAGAACGTCTGGTCGGACGCGACCCAGATCGGTCGCTCCAACCCGCTGGGCAAGGTGCCGTGCCTGGTGCTCGACGACGGCGAAGCGATTTTCGACTCGCGGGTGATCGTCGAATATCTCGATACCCTCACCCCCGTGGGCAAACTCATTCCTGCTGGCGGGCGCGAGCGCGCCGAAGTCCGTACTTGGGAGGCTCTGGCCGATGGGGTGATGGACGCCGCGGCCACGGCCAGGCTGGAACAGACTTGGCCCGGCCGCACCGAGGCGCAGCGCAGCCCGGCGTGGATTGCGCGGCAGATGGGCAAGGTCGATTCCGGCGTCAAGGCCATGTCGCACGGCCTGGGCGACAAGCCGTTTTGCAGCGGCAACCATCTCAGTCTGGCCGATATTGCCGTGGGGGCCGCTCTAGGCTACGTGGTGTTTCGCTTTCCTGAACTCGGCTGGCAGCAGCAGTACCCCAACCTCGCCAAGCTCTACGACAAGTTGATGCAGCGTCCGTCGTTTCGCGATACGGCCCCGCCGCAGGGCTGACGCGGCGCGCGCCTATGACGGCTGCGCTGCCTGCAGCAGCCAGCGCAGTACAAACTCTGCAGCCTGCAGACGCACGTTGTCCCGGTCGCCCTTGAACAGGGCGTGACGGGTTTCGCTTCGCACTGCGTCACCTTCTTTCCAGGCCAGCCCGAACCACACCGTGCCTACCGGTTTTTCTGCCGTGCCGCCGCCTGGCCCAGCGATGCCGGTGATCGCCACGGCGACCTCCACCCCCGCGCGGTGCCGCGCGCCCAGCGCCATGGCGCTGGCGACCTCCGGGCTCACCGCACCGACTCGCGCAAACAGTTCGGGGTTCACGCCGAGCAGATCGGATTTGGCGGCATTGCTGTAGGTGACAAAACCCCGGTCGAACCAGTCGCTGGCCCCGGCCACGCTGGTGACGGCCGCGGCGACCAGCCCGCCGGTGCAGGATTCGGC
>NZ_DLGH01000037.1:0-27896 GCF_002482605.1 Thiomonas sp. UBA7699
ATGGGTTCGCAGGACGCTTACGGTGCGGGCGAACACCACGCCCTCCTTGCCCTTGAGCGCCGTAGTCGAAACGCCCGTGGCGATGTTCTGCGGCGAAATCATCTTGCCCATCACCCCGCCGGACGAATTGGTCGCCGCCATCAGCACGGGATCGAAGCCCAGCTGCCGCGCGGCAACCACCTGCAGGTTGCCGAACAGCGCATTGCCCGATGTGTCGCTGCCCGACAGGAACACCGCCACCCAGCCGAGAAAGGCCGATACCAGCGGAAATAGCGCGCCGACACCGGCTACTCCCAGCCCAAGCGTGTAACTCATGCCGGAATAGTTAAGCAAAAAGGCCAGACCGACAATCATGCACACCGTGAGCACCGCAATCCGCACCTGCACCCAGGCATCGCGCATCGCCGCAAAAAACTCCCCCACCGGCAGCCGCACCAGCACCGCCGTGATCACCGCAGACAACAAAATGGCCGTGCCCGTGCCCAAAGGCTGGAAGTCCCACAAGGCCACGTACGGCTTGTTGTAAAGCGTGATGAACACCTGTTTGTCCAGGCCCGGCCAGAGCACCTTGATCTCGCCAAACGCAAAAATCTTGGCATAGACCCAGAAAATCACCACCACGGTAATGACCACCCAGGGCAACCAGCCACCATAGCCCACGCGCGCTTCATTCGGCGCGCGCACCGGGCGGGCAATGGCGAATTCCGGGTCGGGCGCCGGGCTCCAGATTTTAAGAAAACCAACCGTCAGAATCAGCGAGAACATCGAAGCCAGCACATCGGTCAGCTGATAACTGATGAAGTTCGATGAGACGAACTGCGCCAGCGCAAAGCTGCCGCCGGCCACCAGCAAAGCGGGCCACAAGGCGCGGATCGAACGCAGCCCTCCGTAAATCGCAATGACATAAAACGGCAACAGAAAGGCAAAAAACGGCAACTGTCGCCCCACCATCGCCGCCAGCGGCTCTGATGGCATGCTCGTTACCGCGCCCAACACCGTCAGCGGCACGCCCAATGCGCCAAACGCCACCGGCGCCGTGTTGAAAATCAGGGTGAAGGTCAGCGCCTCCAGCGCCGGGAAGCCCAGGCCGATGAGCAAGGCACTGGTAATCGCAACCGGGGTGCCAAAGCCCGCTATCCCTTCGAGCAGACAACCGAAGGAAAACGCCACTACCAGCAACACCAGCCGACGGTCGTTGGGCAGATGCTCCAGCATCCACAGGCGAAACATTTCAAACCGGCCCGACTTGACCGCCACGTTGTAGAGCACCAACGCGCCATACACGATCCACATCACCGGCAGCAAGGCAAACACCACGCCGAGCGCGACGGCATTGAACGCGAGCCCCAGCGGCAACTGCCAAACGCCAACAGCAATGATCAGTCCCGCGACCAAGCCCACCGCAGACGCCTGCCATGCCGGTCGCCGCAGCACACCCAGCATCAACAGCACGATGGCAATCGGAATGGCCGCCACCAAAAACGAGGGCAGCAAAGCGCCGCCCACCGGGGTCAGAATTTGATGAAACATGCTTGTCTCCCGCCCGATAGCTCGCTGTGCGCGCTCCGGGCCTATCAATGTGCGATGTGAACAGTGAAATCCCCGCACACGCCAGTAATCCGTCCGTTGCGAAGTCTGGTTTGTGCAGCGCCGCAAGCCTATGAGCGCTCTGCAAGGCGAGCAAGCGAATCGCGGTAATTCTTACGTCTTGTTGCAGGTGAGCGATGACCGTCAACACAGATTTGCGATGCGTGCTGGCAATCCTCCGCGCAGACCCGGATGGACAAACCGGCGGTCAACGCAAGCCCATCGCCGGGCGTTGTGCATTTAACAAAGTTGCGCGTTTTTGTCGGGCTTGTTTTTTGCTTCGATGTCCACATCTCCTCATCAACCAGCGGAGAACCACCATGCAAACCATGATCTATGACTCAGACGCCTTTTGTGTCCTGCAGCTCGACTGGTCGGGCTCGCAGGAGTCTCGAACCGAGCACGAAACCGACCTCTCTCGCGGCGGGTATGAAATCGTCGACAAATTCGCCCGCAAGGAAATTTTTCTGGGCGGCCGCGCAGCCGAAGGGTTTCGCGCCAGCGTGCAGCAACTCATCGCCCAAGAGCCCAGCAGCGAAGAAATCGACGATTTTCTCGACCGCTATTCCGCCCTCTCGCGGCAGTCTTTGCATGCGCATTGAATGAGCGCCCCAGGCGGGGTTCAGCCCGGGGCCACCGCCACGGCATAAGGTCGGGCGTGAGTTTCGCGCGCCAGCAGCACGCACAGCACCGACAAGGCAATCCAGGCCAGCAGCACACCATTGGCCGCCTGAAATGCCGTGCCGTCATACAGCCGCGCACCGCCCGCCTGCTGCCCCGTCCAGAACCGATCGAGCACCCAGCCCAGCAAAGGCAACTGCACCAGCGCGCCCACCATCACCCCCGTGTTGTGCACGCCCGATGCGGTACCCGCCAGCCGCTGCGGCACTGATTCCTTGGCCCAGGCGAAACCCACCACCATGCCGCCTGAACCCACCGAACTCAGCAGCAACGCCAGCAACAACAAGCTCCAGGGCGCCTGCGGCCAGGCCACCAGCAGGCCAAAGCCCGCCAGCATCATCACACCGCCGAGCAGATAGGGCAATTTGCGCCGACGCAGCCGGTCGGAAACCCGCCCCCACAGCACCCCGCCCACCGAAAACGCCACCAGCATCGCCGCCACCACCCACGAAGCCCGCCCTGCCGACATCTGCCGCTGCTGCACCAGAAACGGCATCCCCCAAAGCGTGGTGAACGTCAAAAACGCGCCGCAAACCCCGCCGGGCGCGATGAACAGCAAAGCCGTGTTGCGATAGCGCCAGACTTCGCCCAGACCCCGCCCGACCTCTCCCAGCGTCTGCGCCTTGCGCGCAGGCAGATAGCCGTCGAAACCCATGTCCTCCGGCCGGTTGCGAATGCGCAGCAAGGCCAGCAGCGACAAACCCAGGCACAGCACGCCCACCGCGCCGAGCACCCAACGCCAGCCGAAACTGTGCGACAAAAGCAACAAAGGCGCCTGCGCCAACACCGCGCCCAGCGTGCCCAAGGCGAGCGACAAACCCGACATGGTGCCGAACACCCGCGGCGCAAACCACGCGGCGGAAAGCTCCAGCAACGACACCCAGGCCACGCCATGCCCCAGGCCGATCAGGGCCCGTGCCACGGCCGCCGACTCAAAGCTGCCCGCCATCGCAAACAGCAGCGCGCCGACCCCGGTCACCGCCTGCCCGACCACGATGAGAATCTTCGGGCCGAACCGATCGTTGGCGATGCCCGTCGGAATTTGCGAGGCCGCGTAAAAGTAGAAGTAAAACGACGCCAGATTGCCCAGCTGCGCGGCGTTCAGATGGAAGTCGCGCATCAAATCGACATTGAGCACGCCCGGCGTGACCCGCAGGAAAAACCCCACCATATAAGCCGCCGCCGCGATCCCCCACAGCAGCAAGGCCAGACGAACAGGAGGATGACGGAGCATGTGTGGCATCGGCTTGCTTGCTGCAACGGTAGGCAAAGCAGAGCAGCTTACCTAATTCGGCCCGCTTGCGGCGAACAGCGGTGAAGCCTCATGAGAAAACGCAGGGCCGCCCCAAGTTTTCTTGTCCACCTCGCGGCTTGCAAGCCGCTCGGATTCGGCTCCGTCCAAGCTGCCACAGGGCAGCTTGGAGCCGCGGGCCTCATCCCCCTCGGGGGGCCTGACGCGAACGCGGCAGGTCTGGGGGCGCTCTCAAACCGCGCACATCGGCACGATTGGCGCCCCAAGGCTCATGCGGGTCCCGCAGAAGCGCCACTTTCTTGTGTTGCATCAAAACCTTGCAATTTGATATTCATAGACTCCAAATCATGAATATCGCCGAACTGCCCCCCCAGACAGAGCCGAACCTCATCCTGCCGACGCCGATGCATCGGCTTGCCCGCCTGGAGCGCATGGCCGGCGGAGATGTCGTGCGCATACTCAAGGCGCTGGCGCACCGCGAGCGTCTGGCCATTCTCTGCCTGCTGATGGATGGCGAGCGTTGCGTGCGCGAACTCGAACACGAGGTCGGCATGCGCCAGGCCGCTTTGTCACAACAACTCGCCAAGCTGCGCGCCGAAAACATCGTCGAAGCCACCCGCCGCGGCCGCTTCGTGCACTACCACATCAAAAGCCAGCAGGTGCTCAACGTCGTCCGCGCACTGTGCCCGGCTGAATGAGTGCCGATCTGACAGGCCCGACAAGAATTTCGCCCTTACTTGCCAAGATAGGTGGCTTGAACCTCGGGCGATTCGAGTAATTCGATCGCGTTCCCCTGGAGCGCGATTTTGCCCGTCTCCATCACATAGCCTCGGTCGGCAAATTTCAGAGCCATGCGGGCGTTCTGCTCGACAAGCAGAATCGTCAATCCTTGTGTGCGGATTTTGCGCAAGGCCCGAAAAATATCTCGCACAACGATGGGAGCCAACCCGAGGCTAGGCTCGTCCAACAACAACAGCTTGGGTTTGGAGATCATGGCGCGGCCGATGGCAAGCATCTGCTGCTCCCCGCCCGACAAAGTGCCCGCCAATTGACGAGCGCGCTCCCGCAAACGAGGAAACAACACCAACACCTCCTCCACGCTGGCACTCGTCTCTGCTGGCGGCCGGGTATAGCCGCCCAGGATCAGGTTTTCCATCACCGTCAAGGTCGGAAAGACGCGCCGCCCCTCTGGCACTTGCGAAATGCCCAGTCCCACAATCCGGTCAGCCGCGGTGTGGGCAATACTCTTTCCCAAAAACTGGACATCACCGGAATTCGGCCGCAATAAGCCACTGATGGTGCGCATCAGCGTGGTTTTGCCCGCGCCATTGGCGCCGAGCAAAGTCACGATCTCACCTTGCTCCACATGTAGGGTGACCCCTTTGAGCACCAGGATCTGACCGTAGCGCACGTCTAGATCGGTGATTTCAAGCATTCTCACGGCGCCACTCCTGTGGAGTACCCTTGCGCCTCTTCCTCTTCGTTATCCTCGTCGTTGCCAAGGTAGGCTTCGATCACATCTGGATTAGTCCTAATTTCTTCTGGCGTACCTTCGGCAATCTTGCGTCCAAAATTGATGCAGACGATGCGATCGGTGACGTTCATGACCACATTCATGTCATGCTCCACCAACAAAATGGAGATGCCCTCATCGCGCATCGAGAGAATGGTCTGATTGAGCGCCGACGACTCCTGATCGTTCAGGCCGGCGGCCGGCTCGTCCAGAATCAGCAGTCTCGGACGTGCAATCAGCGCCCGTGCCAATTCGACGCGGCGCTGCACGCCGTAAGGCAGGGAGGCGACGTCCTCCTGCGCCAGATGCGCCAAATCCAGACGCTCGAGCAGCGTCATGCTGCGACTGCGAAGATCCTTCTCTTCCCTGCGCTGTGCAGGCGTAGAAAGCAGCCCCTGCCACCAAGCCTGGTGCGTCTGCAAATGCAGCCCCGCCAAAACATTCGCCAGCACACTCTGCCCATAAAACAAGCGAATCGTCTGGAATGTGCGAAAGATTCCCCCACGCGCAATCCGGTGAGGTGCCCATCCGGTAATGTCATGGCCCTCCAGAAAAATCTTCCCAGAGCTTGGCTTGTATACCCCGGTGATCAGGTTAAAGGCCGTAGTTTTGCCCGCACCATTCGGGCCGATCAAGCCCATGACCTGCCCGTTTTCCACCGTAAAGCTCAGATCAGCGACCGCCTGCAGGCCCCCGAAGCGGATACCCACATCCTTGAGTTGCAGCAGCGCCCCACTCATTTCTGCCCCCGCCGAGGCCAGATGCCTTGGGGGCGCAGCACCATCACCACCACCATGGCGATGCCGAATATGAAGTACCGATATTCAGCAAAACTCCGGAATATCTGTGGCACCACAAACATCAAAACCGTACCCAGCAGCACCCCAGGAATCGAACCCTGCCCTCCAACCAACACAATCGCAAACAGAGTGACTGACTCGGTAAAAACAAACGCACCCGGACTGACAGCAGCCATCAGAGTAGCGAACAAAGTGCCCGCAAAGCCCGCCAGTGCCGCACCCAATGCAAATGCCAGCACCCGATACGCCCTGGCATCCACGCCCATGGTGGTTGCTGCGAGTTGATCATGCTTTAGGTAATAAAACACTCGCCCCAGATGAGACCGATCCAGATTGCGAATCAAAAGCAGAACCACCGCAAATGCCAACCAATCCAGCCAGAATTGCGCATTCTGGCTAGAAAGCGAAAAGCCGAAAAGGCTCGGTACGCCGATTCCGAAAATTCCGTCAGACCCGCCTGTCAAATGCCCGAGATTATTCCTCAGCGCAAGAACAAAAATTGCGTTGAAGCCGATAGTCGCCACCAGGAGATAATCCCCACGCAATTTCACAATAGGTGCTGCCAGCACCGCTCCTACCAGCCCTGCAACCAGAATGGCAACAGGCCACGTTGCGAAAATCGGCCAGTTGAAGTGTGTGTTCAATATCGATGTGACATACGCTCCGGCGCCAAAATACACTGCATGCCCCATATCAAACATGCCAGCTCGCCCCAATACAATATCCTGACTGAGTGCAACAATGGCATAGACCGCAAAAAGAGCGGCAATAAATACCCAAGTCTGATCAAGCACCAAAGGAATTGCCAGCCCAATAGCCCACAATGCCGCACCTAGCCAGCCGTTACCTAACAACTCTCCTGGCGACTTCATACTTTTTCCGCCACTCGTTCGCCGAGTAGCCCGGTCGGCCGCACCAGCAAGATGCCAATCAACAACGCAAAAGTGATCGCCTCTTGCCAAGAACTGGAAATGAAACCCGCAGCAAGCGCATTGAAAAGCCCGAGCAACACACCACCAAGCATGGCTCCAGGAATGTTCCCAATTCCACCGATGATGGCGGCGATAAACGCACTCAGTCCGTAATTCCAACCCATCGTGAAATAAACTTGCCGATAATAAAGGCCGATAAACAGCCCACCAATCGCACCGATGGCCGGGCCAATCACGAATACACTGGCGATCACACGATTCACATTGATGCCCATTAGCCTTGCTGCATCCTGATCACTGGCGGAGGCCCGCATGGCAGTACCAAAACGAGTGTGGTGAACAAACCAATAAAGCAAAGCCATCAATAGGGCTGAACCGAGCATGATGAGCACCTGGATCAGATCGATTCGCGCGCCTGCAAACTCCCAGTGCATAGCGGGCAGCAGATTACTGGGGAATACCCGAAGCTGGGGCCCCCAGATGATCATGATGCCGTTCTCGATGAAGAGCGACGCTCCTAATGCAGAAACCACTGCCGAAAGACGATCCGCCTTACGCAATGGACGATATGCCGTGAACTCTAGCACCAAGCCAGCAACGCCAACCACCACCGCAGCCAGAATAAATGCCCCAGCGAGCAAAAATAAATGGCTTTGTCCTGTTCCCGCACCCATACCCAGCGCAACAAGGCCGATATAAGCGCCGAAAATGCAGAGATCCCCATGGGCAAAGTTGATCAACTTGAGAATGCCATAAACCATGGTATATCCCAAAGCAATCAAAGCGTAGATGCCTCCCACCGTCAAACCATTGACGATTTGCTGAAGCAATGTTCCAAACATGAAAGCTACTCCTGTTACAGGCCAGCTGTTCTGGCCTGCACAATCCGTAGCGTTCACGAATTGTGCAGAGGTCTCAATTGTTGTTTTACTTAGCTACCGCCGTGGCTGGATAGGTGATTTTGTATCCGCCACTCGGTGTCACCTCAAAGGCCACATAAGGGCTGCCCGTCCGTTCTCCTACAGAATTCCAGGAAAACGTCCCTGTCAATCCTTTGAAGTCGTCTAATTTATGCAGAGCCGGTATCAACTTAGCCGGTTCAACACTCTTGATTTTTTCTGCGGTGTACAAAATGGCGCGCAGGCCATCTGCGTTGGTCAAGGTAAAAATGCTGGGCGGCTCATGGCCATAGGCGGTCTTGAATTCCGCCAAAAACTCTTTGGCTGCCGGGTAGGGCAGATCTTGCGGGGCTGGCACATTAATGATGACTGCGCCAGCAGCAGCATTACCCGCAATTTTTGCAAAGGCGACATTCTGGTTGGCGTCCCCGCCCACGAATTTTGCCTTCATACCGAGTTGCGCCATTTGCGCCTTCACCAAACCGCCATCGGTGTAATATCCTGAAAAATAAACCACTTGTGGGTTGAGCGCGTTCAGTTTGGTCAATACGGGCGTGAAATTCTGCGATCCGGCGTTGATGAACGCTTTATCGAGGACATCAATACCTTCCTTTTTCGAGTCGGCCACAACAGCGTCAGCGAGCCCAGTTGAAAAACTCGAATGATCCGTCAGCACAGCAATACGCTTGTATCCCATCGCTTTGAAGTAGCCGGCCGTGAACAAGGCCTCGGCGCTGTTGGGCGGGGCGTTACGAAAGAAAGTCTTGTAACCCCTGGAAGTCAGTTCATCGCTGGTGCCGTCAGAGGTCTGGATGATGTTTGCACGGGCATAAATCGGCTGCGCAGCAAGGGCTGCCCCACTCGTGTAACTGCCGATAACCGCCAGCACGCCGTCATTGGTCAACTGACGTGCACAAATTGCGGCTGGTGCGGCCTCGCCTTGGTCATCGCACACCTTCACTTCGAGTTGGTGTCCGAGCAATCCGCCTTTGGCGTTGGTCTGCTTGACGATCAGTTTCACGGCGTCTGCGATGCCCTGCCCTTCGTTGGCGTACTGACCCGTGATCGGCGCCTGAACACCGATGAGCAAAGGTTTGGCTGCAAACGCTGGGGCCGCTGCAAAAAATAGTGCGGCAACCGTTATGCCTAACTTGCGTTTGGTGAGTTTCATGCGAGTCTCCTGGATATGACATGCCTTGAGGGCTGATGATCACAGGCCTGATCGGAAAAGCGTCGCACGCAAACTTCGCAGTTTGCGGTTGCTTCTATACAGACCCATGTGGAGCCATAGGGCTCCGTTTGTCATTCCATCCTATGCCGGGTTTCGCGATCAAACCAGTTGGGGTTGTAGCAATATGTAACCCAAGGAGTTCCCTATGAACCTCATCCGTAACTGCACTTCACCAAGTGCCGTGCAGCCCCCAGTACACGATAAAAACCAGCACCAGGGTGGATATCGCCCACCCCCAAGGGGGCATCATGCCCCACAGTCGGTCGAGGGCACCGGCGCCGTCGTCCACCGGCAGTTGCCCGCGCATGACCTGATCGAAGCGGGAGAAAAAGGTCTCCGCCAGACTCTGCGCCGTGCTGTCCACCGTGCCCTTGCCCAGCTGGCCGATGGCGCCGCCCACCTCGGCGGTAGCCTGGTAGTTCATCTGCGTGCCGCCGTCTGCCGTGGGCTGCAACGCGACCAGGGCGCGGCCCAGGCCAAAACCGGCGCTCCCCGCGTTGCCCTCGAAGCGCAGCACGTAGCTGTGCGGCGGGTTGGGGTCTTCCAGCGTGAGTGTGCTGCTGAAGCGCGTCTTGAACCCGGCGACCGCCAGCACTTGCACGATCTCGAAATGTCCCGATCCGGTGTCGGTGATCGATTCGCAACCTGGAATGCAGGCTTTGAGCACTTCCGGGCTGTTGAGCGCCTCCCAGGTTTTCTGCGGGCTGGTCGGCAGTAGCCATTTCCCTTTGACATCCATTTCGGCCTCCATGTCGTCTCACCCAGCCGCCTCGTTCGAATCATCGGACGGCAGACAGGCATATATCAAGACCAGCTTATATTCTGTGACTGACGACAGAAGCAAGCTGCGGCGCAACAAAATCGGGAAACTCCTATTCGGGGCATTACCGATCCGCCCGCTGCAGCGCCTTTCTTCCGCGCTGTTCCAAGGGCCTACACTGACTGGCTCTGGTGTTTCATCGGACGGATAACCATGCAGATCACCGTGCTCGACGACTATCAGGATGCGGTGCGCAAGCTCGATTGCGCGCAGCAACTCGACGGTCACGACCTCAAGATATTCAACAACACCGTCAAAGGCGTGGGGCAGCTCAGCGTGCGCCTGCGCGACACCCAGGCGCTGGTGCTGATTCGCGACCGCACCGTGCTGTCGAGGCAATTGCTGGAAAAGTGTCCCAAGCTGCAACTCGTGGTGCAGACCGGCCGGATCGGCCCGCATGTGGATGTGCAAGCGTGCAGCGATCTGGGCATCGCCGTAGCCGATGGGCAGACCGACCCCGGCGTCACCGCCGAGCTGACCTGGGCACTGGTGCTGGCCGCCATGCGGCGTCTGCCGCAGTATGTCGCCAGTCTGAAGCATGGTGCATGGCAGCAGGCCGGGCTGAAGTCGCAGTCGATGCCTCCCAATTTCGGTCTCGGTCAGCGCCTCGCAGGCAAGACGCTGGGCATCTGGGGCTATGGCCGCATTGGCCAGCGCATTGCGCGGTACGGGCAGGCTTTCGACATGCGGGTTCAGGTCTGGGGCAGCGAGGCCTCGCGCACGCGCGCTGTTGAACAAGGCTTGCTGGCGGCCGAGTCGCGCGAAGCCTTCTTCGCCACCAGCGACGTGCTCAGCCTGCACCTGCGCCTCACCGACGCCACCCGCCATCTCATCACTCTGGCCGATCTGTCGCTGATGCAACCCACCTCTTTGCTCGTCAACACCGCCCGCCCCGACCTCCTCGCCCCGGATGCGTTGGTGGCCGCGCTCAATCGCGGCCGGCCGGGTCTGGCGGCGGTGGATGTGTTCGAAGCCGAGCCGATTCTGCAGGGCCATCCGCTGCTGCGACTGGAAAACGCCATCTGCACGCCGCACATCGGCTTTGTCGAGCAAGATCACTACGAGCAGATGTTCGCCCAGGCCTTCCGGACCATCGCCCAGTTTGCCGCGGGCGATCTGAGCGCGGCGATCAATGCAGGCGATTTATCGCCGCGCCGACCTTGATTTATTTGCCGATACAGAAACTGGAAAAAATCGCCCCGAGCAGATCGTCTGGGGTGTACTCGCCGGTGATCGCCATCAGCGCCTGATGCGATAGCCGCAATTCTTCGGCGAGCAGATCCAGCGGCGCCTGCGCATCCAGCTCGATCAGGCGCAAGGCCGCGCCGAGGTGTTGCCCGGTCTGCTCCAGCGCCTGCACATGGCGCTGGCGGGCGATGAACACGCCCTCGCTGGTCGGCTGCGCCCCTGCCAGTTGCAGCAACTTGAGACGCAAGTCCTGCAGACCGTCTCCGGTCGCGGCGGAAATCCAGACCGACTCGCCGGCCTCCACGCCCCATTGCGCCCAGACTTGCGGCAATAGCCGCGCCTGGGCGCCGGTCTCGACGCAATCGCGCTTGTTGAAAACGTGGAGCAGGGGCGCGCCCTTGGGGAGTCCGCGGGCGATTTCCGCCTCGGCCTGGGCATAGCCCGGCGCCTGCAGACGCGTGAGATCGTGCAGGAACACCACCACATCCGCACCGGCGATGGCGTGCCAACTGCGCTCCACGCCGATGCGCTCCACCGCGTCGGCGCTGTCGCGCAGGCCCGCGGTATCGACGATGTGCAAGGGCACGCCCTCGATCTGGATGGTCTGGCTGACCTTGTCTCGCGTCGTGCCCGCAATGGGCGTGACGATGGCCAGCTCGGCGCCCGCCAATGCGTTGAGCAAGGAGCTCTTGCCCACATTCGGCTGCCCTGCCAGCACCACCTGGAGTCCTTCGCGCAGCAGTGCGCCCTGCCGCGTCTTGGCCTGCACCTGCTGCAGAGTCTGCTGCAAAGCCTGCAAACGCCGCTGCGCCTGTGCCTGGCGCAAAAAGTCGATGTCTTCCTCGGGAAAATCGAGCGTGGCCTCGACCAGCAGGCGCAACTCGACCAGCTCGGCGGCCAGTGCGCGCACCGCCTGCGACAACTCGCCCGCCAGCGCCCGGGTGGCGCTGCGAGCAGCCGCCTCGGTACTGGCCTCGATCAGATCGGCCACGCTCTCGGCCTGCGCCAGATCGAGTTTGCCGTTGAGAAACGCGCGCCGGGTGAATTCGCCGGGCTGCGCCACCCGCAAGCGTGAAGACGCCCCCAGTTCGAGCAGCCGCGCCAGCAACAGTTGCAGCACCACCGGCCCGCCGTGGATCTGCAGCTCCAGCACGTCCTCCCCGGTGTAGGAATGCGGCGCCGGAAAAAACAGCGCCAGCCCTCGGTCTATCACCCCGCCCTGACCATCCCCGAACGGTAGGTAAGTGGCATGGCGCGGCAGCAGCGCCCGCCCTGTGATGGCCTGCGCCAAAGCCCCGAGCGATTTGCCCGAAGCCCGGACGATGCCCACGGCGCCGCGACCGGGTGCTGTGGCAATGGCCACGATCGGATCGGCGTCTTGCGCCAACAGATTCATGGCCGGGCAACCGCGCGGATCGAATGGGCTTTTGAGTGGGCCTTTACTTGGCCGCCGCTGTGGTGTCGGTCAACACACCCACGCCCATCTTCTTGTTGATGAACCACTGCTGCGCAATCGACGTGGTGTTGTTGGTCAGCCAGTACAACACCAGACCGGCCGGGAAGAAGAAGAACATGATGGAAAACGCCGCCGGCATGATCCACATCAGCCGCGCCTGCATCGGGTCGGGCGGAGTCGGGTTGAGCTTGACCTGCAGGAAGGACGTCGCCGTCATGATGGCCGGCAGGATGTAGTACGGGTCTTTGGCCGACAGATCGTGTATCCAGAGAATCCACGGCGCGCCGCGCAGCTCCACGCTCGACAGCAGCACCCAGTACAGCGCGATGAACACCGGGATCTGGATCACGATCGGCAGGCAGCCGCCCAGCGGATTGATCTTCTCCTTGCGGTACAGCTCGACCATGGCCTGATTCATCTTCGCCTGATCGCCCTTGTACGACTCGCGCAGCGCGTTGATGCGCGGTCCCACGGCCTTCATGCGCGCCATCGACTTATAGCTCGCCGCCGTCAGCGGGAAGAACGCCAGCTTGATCAGCAGCGTGAGCACGATGATCGACCAGCCCCAGTTCTGCACCACTTTGTGGATCATCTCCAGCAGCCAGAAAATCGGCTTGGCCAGAATGGTCACCCAGCCGTAGTCCTTCACCAGCTCAAGGCCGGGGGCGAGCGCGCCCAGCGTGCTTTCCAGCTCAGGGCCGACGAACAGCTTGGCATCGGTGGTGATGCTCTTGCCCGGAGCAATTTGCGGCAGCGGCTGAATCACCCCCACCGCATACAGGTTGTCGCCCAGCTTGCGGGTATAAAGGTCACGCGAGCCTTCATAGGGCTCAGGCACCCAGGCCGAAACGAAGTAGTGCTGAATCATGGCGACCCAGCCGCTGTCGGCCTTCTTGGGCGCCTCGTTGGTCTTGAGATCCTTGAACTCGAACTTCTGGAATTTGTTGGCGTTGTCGTAATACGCCGGGCCGGTATAGGTGTGATAGAAGTGCGACTCATCACCCGCAGGCGTGTTGCCGTCGCGCACGAGCTGCATATACATCTGCGGCGCCACTGCGGCACTGCCGGTGTTGGTGATGGTGTTCTGCACATTCACCACATAGCTGTCGCGGGTGAAGGTGTAGGTGCGCTCGAGTTTGATGCCGCCCAGATCGGGCGAGACCAGTTTGACCTGCAGCGTCTTGGCGTTGCCCATGTCGCGCGGCCCCGGTAGCACCGTCATCTCGGTTTCATGGTTGGGAAAATCGCCCCCGATCAAGCCCGACTGCGCCATGTATTTATTGCTCGGCGTATCGTCGAACAAGACCACGTTCTTGCCCGGTTCGGTGCGGCTCTCATACTTGAGCAGTTTGGCATAGACCAGATTGCCGCCGCGCGAAGAAATTTTCACATCCATCAGATCGGTGCGGATGGTGGTGAGCTGGGCCGCGGGAGCGGCGGACGCCGCTGCGACCGGGGCGGACAGCGGTGCGGTTGCCGCAGCACCGGCGATATTCGGCGGCGTGGCCGCGGTTGGCGCCGCCTGTGGCACTGCGCTGGTCGGCGCGCTGGCGACTTGCGCCGGATGGGCCGGTGGCGTTCCGAACAAATCCGTCTCGCCGTTGTAGCGCAGCCAGGAGTTGTACAGAAAAATCATCGACATGGTGAAAACCACCCAGAGAACCGAACGGCGGAGATCCATACGCAAATCCTGTTGTAGTGATGCAGAAGTGCCCGATGGCTTCAGGGCTTGGGGGTGAACGATGAAGCACTCAGGGGTGAAGCAGAGGGAAATGAAACCGGGCTTTCCGGCCCCTCAGCGCAAGCGCCAGACTCCGCAGACGAGACTGATTCATCAGACCTCGACCCGCTATTGTGCATGGGCTGCGGTGACACAGCCTGCGCGCCATCTGAAGCAATCGCATCTGACGCTTCGTCCTCTTCCGTCCGTCGGCGCCAGGGCGCCCAGGTGAAAGCGTCCGGCACCGGCTCATGCCCCCCCTGACACCAGGGCTGACATCGCAAAATTCTGACCGCGCCCAGATAGCTGCCCGCCGCTGCCCCGTGCCGCTCCAGCGCTTCGATGGTGTATTGCGAACAAGTGGGGTAAAAACGGCATTGCCCGCCCACCCAAGGGCTCAGCAGCAGACGGTACAGCCGTACCAGACCGATCAGAACAGACTTCATGCGGCACTTCGCCCAGTCACCACGACGGTGCGTTCGATCCAGCTTTTGAGCAAAGCGTTCACCGCCTGCTGCACATAGGCCAGCAAAACCGGTGAACGGGCGCTGCGAAATTCCGCCGGTAATTTGCGCGTCAACCGCAGCATCAACACCGGTGCCTGCAACTGCGCCTCGCTCGGCAGCCGCAACTCACGCAGCGCCTGGCGCATCACCCGCTTGATCAGATTGCGCCGTACCGCAGGTTTGCAGAACTTTTTCGGAATGACCAGACCAAGCCAGCAGCGCGGCTGGGCAGAGGCAGGGGCGGCGTCTGGCACCCACTCGGTCGGCGCCGCACGGTAGTGCAGGCGAAATTCAGCCTGTTGCGCGTAGCGCGCAGCAAACATCGCGGCAAACGCTTCGGGTTGCCGCAACATTTCGAGATGCAGAGTGCCCGATCGCGAGATCGGCTGATCTGCCATGACTTCCCCGACTGTCGAAAGATCGATATCGGCAGCCCGCAAAGCAGCAAGCCGCAGATCGTTCAAACCCAACAGCCCAGCGGATCTTAGACAGCCAGGCGCTTGCGGCCCTTGGCGCGGCGCGCATTGATGACCGCGCGGCCACCCCTGGTCTTCATCCGCACCAAGAAGCCGTGGGTACGCTGACGGCGGGTCTTCGAAGGTTGATACGTACGTTTCATGAAACTCACCTTGATAAAAATAGAAGCTGCGCGCCTGGACCTGTGCCTTCATGCTGTGCACACTCATGCACACCACCCCACAAATCCAAAATACGCGCGCCGAAAAAACTTAAAGTCGCAAACTTGAAGTCTTGCTACGCGCAAGACCAAGATTCCGAAAAAAAGCTCTCCATTGGACTGAGATTCCATCCTCTTGTCAATCAAAAGAGGTTTTTCCAGAAAGCCCAGGCCCTGATGACCTTCAAAACGGCATTCAAAACCAACGACCATCCGCCTCAAATTCGCCCTGCAGCGCAAGCCCCCGGCCCCAAGAAAAATTGCTTGTTCCGTCTGTGGATAACTTGCACTGTGGAGTTAAACTGAGTGCTTTCCAAAGTTGACGATCGATGGCCTTTTCGACGGGCTTTGCAGGCGGCTAACGCCCCTGTCGAGGCCAATTCAGCCCTCGGCTGAATGTCGAGCGTCCTGAAAATTGTCCACAAAATTTTTTGTCTCCCCCTCAAGGCGCGCAGCCCGGTTCCGCAGCCAGGTTCTTTAACCGGCTACCGTTGAGCCAGCGCCTTCTGGAACTCGTCTCTCTCGCCGTACCTGCATGACACAAGAACAATCCTGGCAGCAGTGCTGCGCCCAGTTGGCCACGGTCATCCCCGATCAGCAATTCGCCGCCTGGATCAAGCCGCTGTCCTGCCCCCACTGGAGCGAGGATGGCAACACTGCCATCCTGCACGTTCCCAACCGCTTCAAGCTCGACTGGTTGCGCTCACAGTATGGCGCGCGCATCACCGAGTCGCTCAGCGCGATCGTGGGCCGCCCTGTGCAGGTCGAATTCATTGTGCAGAAAGCGCCGGCACGCGCCGCCATGCATCACAGCGGGGCGCAGGGTTTGCAGTCCGGCAGTGGGGCAAGCTCCACATCGAGATCAGCGCAAGCGACTCATTCCGCCGACCACGCCACGCCCCAGCAATTGGCTAGTCCGGACGGCGTGAGTAACGCTGCGAGAGATGCCGCAGAAGCAGATGCCCTAGAGCGCTCGCGCCTCAACCCCATGCTCAGCTTCGAAACCCTGGTCACAGGCAAGGCCAACCAGCTTGCCCGCGCCGCGGCCATTCAAGTTGCGGAAAACCCCGGGCGCTCCTACAACCCGCTGTTCATCTACGGCGGCGTCGGTCTGGGCAAGACCCACCTCATGCACGCGGTCGGCAACGCCCTGCTGGCGCAACAGCCGGGCGCGCGCATTCGTTACCTGCAGGCCGAGCAGTTTGTCAGCGAGGTGGTGCGTGCCTACCAGCGCAAGGCCTTCGAGGAATTCAAGCGCTACTACCACTCGCTCGACCTGCTGCTGATCGACGACGTGCAGTTTTTCGCCGGCAAAGACAAGACGCAGGAAGAGTTTTTCTACGCTTTCGAGGCGCTGATCACCAAACGCTCGCAGATCATTCTCACCAGCGACACCTACCCCAAGGAACTCCGTGAGATGGATCAGCGCCTGGTCTCCCGCTTCGATTCCGGTCTGACGGTGGCCATCGAGCCGCCCGAACTCGAAATGCGCGTGGCCATTCTGCTGCGCAAGGCCGATGCCGAACTGGCCCATCTGCCGGAAGAAGTGGCGTTTTTTGTCGCCAAGAACGTGCGATCGAATGTGCGTGAACTCGAAGGCGCGCTGCGCAAAATTCTGGCCTACGCCCGCTTCAGCGGCCAGGACGTGTCGATCGGTCTGGCCAAGGAAGCGCTCAAAGATCTGCTGTCGCTGCAAAATCGCCAGGTGTCGGTCGAAAACATCCAGAAAACCGTGGCCGATTTCTACAAGATCAAGGTGGCCGATATGTATTCCAAAAAGCGCCCCGCCAGCATCGCCCGTCCGCGCCAGATCGCCATGTATCTCGCCAAGGAACTGACGCATAAAAGCCTGCCGGAGATCGGCGAGCTGTTCGGAGGGCGCGATCACACCACGGTGCTGCATGCGGTGCGCAAGATCGGACAGGAGCGCATCAAACTGCAGGAACTCAACCAACAGCTCCATGTGCTCGAGCAAACTCTCAAAGCCTGAAGCCGAACCGCTTTTAGCGTCCTCCTTCTCAAAATGAACAAGTCGTTGTGTAGTGTGTGAAGAGTTTCTGGATAAGTCGGGGGCCAGCGCGTTTTCGGTCAAGTTGTTCCAAACCGTCCTTGCGCTCCAGACCGCTTGTCCACAGACTCTGGCTGCTGCGCAAACCGCATGAATACAGCGTTTTTTGTCTTATCCACAACACAGGCCGACCCTTACTATCAGTCCTATTCTGAATAAAGGAAAAGAAAGAATGAACAGATTGACGTCTTCCCGCGATGAACTGCTCAAGCTGCTCGGACAGGGAGCGGGCATCGTCGAGCGCCGCCAAACCCTGCCCATCCTCGCCAATGTGCTCATCCAGCACAACGCGAATGGCACTCTGTTCATCACCAGCGATATGGAAGTGCAGATCCGTCTGCAAGCGGGCGAGGCGGTACAGACCAGTGCGGAAGACGCGGCCATCACAGTCAATATGCGCAAGCTGCTCGACATCCTGCGCGCGGCCAGCCCGGGCAATGTGACGCTGGAATGGTCAGACGGCAAGATGACGGTTCGGGCCGCCAAAAGCCGCTTCAGCCTGCAAACCCTGCCGGCAGAAGACTTTCCGCTGGTACGCGCTGCGACCGACTTCAGCGACCACGCCCTGCGCCTGCCGCAAAAGCTGCTCAAGCGCCTGCTCGGCCTGACCCACTTCGCCATGGCGCAGCACGATATTCGCTACTACCTCAATGGCATGTTGTGGGTAGCCGATGGACAGCAGATGCATCTGGTGGCCACCGACGGTCACCGCATGACCCTGGCTTCCGCCCCGCTGGAAAAGGCGGTGGAGCGGCGCGAAATCATTCTGCCGCGCAAGACCGTGCTCGAACTCAGCCGCCTGCTCAGCGATGAAGACGACGCCATGATCGACATCGCCCTGGCCAGCAATCAGGCGCGCTTGACCCTGGACGGGCTGGAATTCACCAGCAAGCTCATCGAAGGCAAGTTTCCTGATTACCAGCGCGTCGTGCCCAAGGGCCACCGCAATATGCTGCAGGTCGAGCGCACGACTCTGCAGGCGGCGCTGCAGCGTGTGGCCATTCTGACCAACGACAAGTTCAAGGGCGTGCGCGTCAACCTCGAACCGGGGCTGTTGCGGCTGACCTCCATCAACGCCGAGCAGGAAGAAGCGCAGGAAGAAATCGATGTCGACTACGGCGGCGACGTCATCGAAATCGGCTTCAACATCGCCTACCTCATCGACGCGCTGGCCAATATGACCTCCGACCAGATTCGCCTCGAACTGCAGGACGGCAACAGCAGCGCGCTGTTCACCATGCCCGACGAGCCAAACTTCAAGTACGTGGTCATGCCCATGCGGATCTGAGTGCGCCAGGGGTAGGCTGCGCCCAGTCCGTCTCTGCCCCCATTGAGTTTCACCCCGCCTCACCGAATCGATTTTTTCCATGAAAGCTCATGGAATCCGTTTTTGAAAGTGTCTGATGAACGAACCGAAGAACGACAGCTACAGCGAAAATTCCATTCAAATCCTGGAGGGACTCGAAGCGGTGCGCAAACGTCCCGGCATGTACATCGGCGACACCTCAGACGGCACCGGCCTGCATCATCTGGTGTTCGAAGTCGTCGATAACTCCATCGACGAAGCCCTGGCCGGGTTTTGTGATGACATCGTCGTCACCATCCACTCCGACAACTCCATCAGCGTGACCGACAACGGCCGCGGCATTCCTACCGGCGTGAAGATGGACGACAAGCACGAGCCCAAGCGCAGCGCGGCCGAAATCGCCCTCACCGAGTTGCACGCTGGGGGCAAGTTCAATCAGAACAGCTACAAGGTTTCCGGCGGTCTGCACGGCGTGGGTGTGAGCTGCGTCAACGCCCTGTCGCAATGGCTGCGGCTTGTGGTGCGGCGCGACGGCGAGGTGCATACCCTCGAATTCGTCCGCGGCGCGCTGCAAAACCGGCAGACGCAGATGATCGATGGTGTGGAAGTCTCCGTCGCTCCGATTACCGGCAAGACCGATAAACGCGGCACCGAGGTGCACTTCCTGCCCGATGCCGAGATTTTCACCACGGTCGATTTCCACTACGAAGTGCTGGCCAAGCGCCTGCGCGAGCTTTCCTTCCTCAACCACGGCGTCAAGATCCGCCTGGTGGATGAGCGTCAGGGCAAGGAAGAAAACTTCGCCTTCTCCGGCGGGGTGAAAGGCTTTGTCGAATACATCAACCGCGGCAAGAGCGTGCTGCACCCCAATATTTTTTATGCCCAAGCCGAGAAAGCTTCCGAGGTAGGCAGCACCATCAGCGTGGAAGTCTCCATGCAGTGGAACGACGGCTACGCTGAAACCGTGCAGTGCTTCACCAACAACATTCCGCAGCGCGACGGCGGCACCCACCTCACCGGCCTGCGCGCAGCGATGACGCGGGTGATGAACAAATACATCGACGACAACGAGCTGGCGAAAAAAGCCAAGGTCGAGATCAGCGGCGACGACATGCGCGAAGGCCTCACCTGCGTGCTATCGGTCAAAGTGCCCGACCCCAAGTTCAGCAGCCAGACCAAGGACAAGCTGGTGTCGAGCGAAGTGCGCGGCCCGGTCGAAGACCTGGTGGCCAAGGCGCTGTCCGATTATCTGCTCGAAACCCCGACCGACGCCAAAATCATCTGCGGCAAGATCATCGACGCCGCCCGTGCCCGCGAAGCCGCGCGAAAGGCGCGCGAAATGACCCGGCGTAAAGGCGTGATGGACGGCCTGGGCCTGCCCGGAAAACTGGCCGACTGCCAGGAAAAAGACCCCGCCCTGTGCGAGCTCTATCTGGTGGAGGGCGATTCCGCCGGCGGCTCGGCCAAGCAAGGTCGCGACCGCAAGTTCCAAGCCATCCTGCCCCTGCGCGGCAAGATTCTCAACGTCGAGAAGGCGCGGTTCGAGAAGCTGCTCACCAGCAACGAAATCCTCACCCTCATCACCGCGATGGGCACCAGCATCGGCAAGGACGATTTCAACATCGACAAGCTGCGTTACCACCGCATCATCATCATGACCGATGCCGACGTGGACGGCGCGCACATCCGCACCCTGCTGCTCACTTTCTTCTTCCGCCAGATGCCCGAGATTGTCGAGCGCGGGCACATCTACATCGCCCAGCCGCCGCTCTACAAAGTCAAACACGGCAAGGATGAGCAATATCTCAAAGACGCCTCTGAGCTCGACGCCTACCTGCTGCGCGTGGCGCTGAAAGACGCCGTCATCCACCGCCCTGATACCCCGGCGCCGCTGGCGGGTGAAACCCTCGAACAGCTCGCCCGCCAGCATGTCCTGGCCGAAGCCGTGATCGCTCGGCTGGGCGTGTTCATGGATGAGCAGGCCCTGCGCGCCATCGTCGATGGTGTCGTCATTGACCTCGACCATGCGGCGCAAGCCAGCGCCGATGCGATGGCGGCCTATCTGGCGAAGCACACCGACCATGGCGAAGCGCCGCAAGTGCTCGCCGAAATTGACCCGCGTACCGAAAAACCGTATCTGCGCATCGTGCGCCGTCACCACGGCAACCTCAAATCCACCGTGCTGCACGCCGACTTCGTTCACGGCGCCGACTACGCCGTGCTGGCGCAGGCCGCGCAGACCTTCCACGGACTCATCGCCGCAGGCTCCACCGTGCGGCGCGGCAACGGCGACAACGCCAAGGAAGCCGCCGTGGCCAGCTTCCGCGAAGCCATGGACTGGCTCATCCGCCAGGCCGAAAACACCGTCGGCCGCCAGCGCTACAAAGGTCTGGGCGAAATGAACCCCGAGCAACTCTGGGAAACCACCATGGACCCGGCCGTGCGCCGCCTGCTGCGCGTGCAGATCGACGACGCCATCGAAGCCGACCGCGTGTTCACCATGCTCATGGGCGACGAAGTCGAACCCCGGCGCGACTTCATCGAAACCAACGCCCTGCGGGCGGCGAATCTGGATATTTGACGACGTTTGTAGCGGAAGGCATAAGCTGAGCAAGCTATGGAGCTTCCAGTTCGATAAAGGTGGTCAATAGCCCGGCGCTTGAGCGGCGCTGGGCTTTTTTACTCGCCGTGCTCGCATCGGCTGAGCAGAATTCAGTGTTCTGGCACGTGCAACACGCAGCGGCTAAAGTGACAGAGATGCGGTGACAGGGATGCGCGCAGCAGCGCGAGCTTGGCGCCGTTGCCAAAACAATTCCAGCTTGCGGAGCATCGATGTTCCGCTGAAACATCATGACCGATTCCTCTCCATCTTCCGACACCTCTGCCGTGGTTCTGGCTTCGGCCGATGAAATGCGCGGGCGTGCCCGGCGTCGGGGCAAGCTCAAGGGGCGCCAGCCCGAGCCGCAGGCGCTGGCCGAGGTGCAGCAGCTTATCGGCGCCGGGCCGCACCGCCGCGATCTGCTGATCGAGCATTTGCACCGCATCAATGACCAGTGGCACGGGCTGCACGAGCGCCATTTGGCGGCGCTGGCCCGGTTGATGAATCTGCCGATGGCTGAGGTGTACGAGGTGGCGACTTTCTATCACCACTTCGAAGTGCTGCGCGACGATGCCCAGCCTGCGGCCATCACGGTGCGCGTGTGCGACAGTCTGTCGTGCTCGCTGGCCGGGGCGAGCGATCTTCTGCAGCGTCTGCCGCAGTTGCTCGGCACCGAGGTGCGCGTGATGCCCACGCCTTGCGTGGGCCGCTGCGAGCAGGCGCCGGTGGCGGTGGTGGGGCAATGGCCGGTGGCGCATGCCACGCCAGACACGGTGCGCGAGAGCGTGGCAAACCGCCGCCTGCAGCATCCGCTGCCCGCAGTTGATGCAGACTTCGACCTGGCCGCAGAAGGCCCGCAGGCGGTCACCAACGGGTCGGCCGAGGTGACCCCTGCCTGTGTCGGCTATGACGCTTACCGCGCGCGCGGCGGTTATGCACTGGCAGCGGCCGTAGCCAGCGGCCAGCGTTCAGCGGAAGAGGTGATCAAAGCCTTGAGCGACTCGGGCCTGCGAGGCCTGGGCGGCGCAGGTTTTCCGGCAGGGCGCAAATGGGGCATCGTGCGCAACTACCCCGCGCCCCGGCTGATGGCGGTGAATATCGACGAGGGCGAGCCGGGCACCTTCAAGGATCGCACCTATCTCGAGCGCGACCCGCACCGCTTTCTCGAGGGCGTGCTGATTGCCGCGCAGGTGGTGGGCATTTCCACCTGCTACCTCTACCTGCGCGACGAGTATCACGGCGGCCGGGCCGTTCTGGAGCGCGAGATCGCCCGGCTGCAGGCCGATCCGCCCTGCGCGTTGCCTCACATCGAGCTGCGGCGCGGCGCCGGGGCGTATATCTGCGGCGAAGAGTCGGCGATGATCGAAAGCATCGAAGGCAAGCGCGGCGAACCGCGCATGCGTCCGCCCTACATCGCTGAAATCGGTCTGTTCGGACGCCCCACACTCGAACACAACTTCGAGACCCTGTATTGGGTGCGCGATATCGTCGAGCGTGGCGCGGCCTGGTTCAGCAGCTTTGGGCTGAATGGCCGCAAGGGGCTGCGTTCCTTCAGCGTCAGCGGCCGGGTGAAGTCGCCCGGGGTGAAACTCGCCCCGGCGGGCATCACCTTGAAGGAACTGGTCGACACCTATTGCGGCGGCATGCTCGACGGCCACACGCTCTACGCCTACCTGCCCGGCGGCGCTTCCGGGGGCATTCTGCCGGCGCGGCTGGCCGATGTGCCGCTCGACTTCGACACCCTGCAGCCGCATGGCTGCTTCATTGGCTCTGCAGCCATCATCGTGCTCAGCGACCAAGACCGGGCCCGCGACGCCGCGCTCAACGTCATGCGTTTTTTCGAGCACGAAAGCTGCGGCCAGTGCACGCCCTGCCGCGTCGGCACCGGCAAGGCTGCGCAACTGATGCAGGCTCCGCAATGGGATCACGCCACGCTCGAAGACCTGAATCAGGTCATGTCCGACGCCTCCATCTGCGGCCTCGGACAGGCGGCGCCCAACCCGGTGCGCTGCGTGCAGACCTATTTTGCTCACGAGGTGTCTTGAATGAACACGAAGACGATCGAGCTTGAACTCAATGGCCGCCCGGTGCAGGCGCTCGAAGGCGAAACCCTGCTGGAACTGGCCGACCGCCACGGCGTGGCCATACCCCGGCTGTGCCACAAACCCGGCTACCGGCCCGATGGCAACTGCCGCGCCTGCATGGTCGAGATCGACGGCGAGCGTGTGCTCGCGCCAAGCTGCTGCCGCACCGCAACCGAGGGCATGAAGGTGCATGCCGACAGCCCGCGCGCGGTGAAGAGCCAGAACATGGTGCTCGAAATGCTGCTTTCCGACCTGCCCGAGAAGGGCTACAAATGGCTGGGCGACGACGCCACCCGCCCGCATGGCGAACTCAGCGACTGGGCCTCGCGCCAAAACGTGCAGGTGCGACCGGCGCTGGCGGGAACCCGCCGCACCCAGCCCGCGCCCGACGTGTCGCACCCAGCGATGGCGGTCAACCTCGATGCCTGCATTCAGTGCAACCGCTGCGTGCGAGCCTGCCGCGAAGAGCAGGTCAACGACGTCATCGGCTACGCCTTTCGCGGCCATCACAGCGAAATCGTGTTCGACCTGCACGACCCCATGGGCGACAGCACCTGCGTGGCCTGCGGCGAGTGCGTGCAAGCCTGCCCCACGGGCGCGCTCATGCCCAAGACCCACATCGGCGCGCAGACAGTTGATCGCCGGGTCGATTCGGTCTGCCCGTTCTGCGGCGTGGGCTGCCAGATCACCTACAACGTGAAAGACGAGATCATCGTCAGCGTCGATGGCCGCGACGGCCCCGCCAACCACGGCCGCTTGTGCGTCAAAGGCCGATTTGGCTTCGACTACGCGCACCACCCGCAACGCCTGACCCGACCGCTGATCCGCAAGCCCGGCGTGCCCAAAGACCCGGCCCTGCTGTCGCACCAGGGCGACTGGCGCGACGCCTTCCGCGAGGCCACCTGGGAAGAAGCGCTCGACTTCGCCGCCGGCAAGCTCAAAGACCTGCGTACCCGCCACGGCGATAAGGCGCTGGCTGGTTTCGGCTCGGCCAAAGGCAGCAACGAAGAGGCCTATTTGTTCCAGAAGCTGGTGCGCACCGGCTTCGGCAGCAACAACGTCGATCACTGCACCCGTCTGTGCCATGCGTCCAGCGTGGCCGCGCTGCTCGAAGGGGTGGGCTCGGGCGCGGTGAGCAACCAGGTCAACGATGTGGAGCATGCCGAGCTCATTCTGGTGATCGGCTCCAACCCCACGGCCAATCACCCGGTGGCGGCCACCTGGATGAAAAACGCCGCCAAGCGCGGCGCCAAGATCGTGCTGGCCGATCCGCGCGTGACCGACATCGGCCGCCATGCCTGGCGCACGCTGCAGTTCCGCCCCGATACCGACGTGGCCCTGCTCAACGCCATGATTCACACCGTCATCGAAGAAGGCTTGGTCGATCAGGAGTTTGTCACGCAGCGCGCCAGCAACTTCGAGGCGCTGAAGCAGAACATCCAGGGCTACAGCGCCGAGGCCATGGCGCCGATCTGCGGCATACCGGCCGAGACCATCCGCGAAGTGGCCCGCGCTTTCGCCACCAGCAAGGCCTCGATGATTCTGTGGGGCATGGGCATCAGCCAGCATGTGCACGGCACCGACAACGCGCGCTGCCTCATCGCGCTGACCAGCGTGACCGGCCAGATCGGCAAGCCCGGCAGCGGGCTGCATCCCCTGCGCGGGCAGAACAATGTGCAGGGCGCCAGCGACGCCGGTCTCATTCCCATGATGTACCCGAACTACCAGCTCGTCAGCAATCCGCAGGCGCATGCGTGGTTCGAGGCGTTCTGGCAGACGCGGCTCGACGACAAGCCCGGCTACACCGTGGTCGAGATCCTGCACAAATGCCTGGCGCCCGACAGCGATCCGCACAAGATACGCGGTATGTATGTCGAGGGCGAAAACCCGGCCATGAGCGACCCCGATCTGAACCACGCGCGGCAGGCGCTGTGCGCACTGGAACATTTGGTGGTTCAAGACATTTTCATGACCGAGACGGCCTGGCTGGCCGATGTGGTGCTGCCCGCGAGCGCCTGGCCCGAGAAGACCGGCACCGTCACCAACACCGACCGCATGGTGCAACTGGGGCGGCGCGCGCTCAACCCGCCGGGCGATGCGCGGCCCGATCTGTGGATCATCCAGCAGATGGCCGCGCGCATGGGGCTGAACTGGCACTACCCCGGCCCGGAGCAGGGTGTGGCCGCGGTGTATGAAGAAATGCGCCAGACCATGGCGGAGGCCATCGGCGGCATTACCTGGGAGCGGCTGGAGCGCGAGGGCAGTGTGACCTATCCCTGCCTCACGCCGCAAGACCCGGGGCAGCCCATTGTGTTTGCCGACCGTTTTCCGACCGCGGACGGCCGCGTCAAATTGGTACCCGCCGACATCATTCCAGCGTCCGAGCGGCCCGATGCGGAGTTTCCTCTGGTGCTCATCACCGGTCGCCAGCTCGAACACTGGCACACCGGCAGCATGACGCGGCGCTCGGCCGTGCTGGGCGCTATCGAGCCGATGCCCACCGCGTCGATGAATTCGGCCGAGCTGCGCAAACTCGGCGTGCAGCCGGGCGAGCCCATCACCGTGCGTTCGCGCCGCGGCTCCGTGGTGCTCACCGCGCGGCGCGACGACGGCACGCCCGACGGCGCCGTATTCATTCCCTTCGCTTATTACGAGGCCGCGGCCAATCTGCTGACCAATCCGGCGCTCGACCCGTTCGGCAAGATTCCCGAGTTCAAGTACTGCGCGGTGGCCGTGAGCGCAGGCGGCACGCTGGCGCCGGTTGCGGGTTACGCCCGCAGCGGGGCTGAGATTTCGGAGCCATTGACATAGGCCTTATGGGCTTCAAATAGGGGCGTTAAATAGGGACGTCAAATATGGGCGATCTTCCCGCTTTGGAGACCGCAGCGCCAACCGCCTTCGAGGCCGTGGCGCTGCCGCGTCGGCCCGACGCACCCCGCCTCAGCCGGGCGCGCTGCGAGGTCGTGCGGCCGATCGGGATACTCGATCAGCATGGCGAGCATCGGCAGATCGACATCCCGACCGAACGTCCGCTGACGATCTACCTCGACAAACGCGAGCTGGTCACGCTGATGACTCTGGGCGCGAATCCCGAACTGCTGGTGCTCGGCTACCTGCTCAATCAGGGTCTGGTCGAGCAGCCGGGCGAGATCGACGGCATCGATGTGGACTGGGCGGTGGAGGCCGCGGCGGTGCGCACCCGCCACGGCGTCAGCGACCTCGAAGCCCGCATCGCGCGCCGCGTCGTCACCACCGGCTGCGGGCAGGGTACGGTCTTTGGCGACGCGATGGCGCAACTGGGCCAGACCCGCCTGCCCGATGCGCAGGCCGCGCGCCTGAGCCACGCTACGCTGATCAGCCTGCTCGACCAAATGAAGCTACGCGACAGCGTGCACCGCCAGGCCGGATCGGTGCACGGCTGCGCGCTGTTTCACGGCGACGCGCTGCAATGCTTTGTCGAAGACGTCGGCCGCCACAACGCCATCGACACCGTTGCCGGCTGGATGGCGGTGCACGGCGTGCAGGGGGGCGACAAGGTGTTCTACACCACCGGGCGGCTTACCAGCGAAATGGTGATCAAGTCCGCCCGGATGGGCGTGCCCATCATCGTGTCGCGCAACGGGGTGACCGCCATGGGCCATCAACTGGCCGAGACGCTGGGCATGACCTTGTTCGGCCGCGCGGCGGGCCGCCACTTCCTGTGCTACACCGGGTTTGAACGCTTCGACGCCGAAGCCCCGCCGCCCACCGCCCCTCTCGCCTTCACCGACACGGTTCATGAGAAAACGCCGGGCCGCCCCAAGTTTTCTTGACCCCCACAGGGGGCGGGCTGGGCCGTCCCCTTCCCGACCTCCCCACTTGTGGGGAGGGTTGGGGTGGNNGGGGATTGCCCGGCCCTGGGGGCGCTCGGTAGGCGCCGCGCTGCTTCCCGCGGGACAAGAAGAGTCAGTGCGACTGCAGAAACTGATCAAGCGCCGCGGCTGCGCCGAGCAAGGCAGGCCAGGGGCTGTGGATCACCCAGACCGGAATATCGCGCAGATACGGCGAGGTGCGCCCTTTGTCTTCGAAGCGCTGGCGGAACGGGGAATGCCGAAAGAAATCGCCCAGCCGCGGCACAATGCCGCCGCCGATATACACCCCGCCGCGCGCGCCTAGGGTAATGGTCAGATCGGCGGCCACCGTGCCCAGCAAGGTGCAGAACAGCGTCACTGTGTCGCGGCACAGCGCGTCGCTGCCGTCCAGGGCCAGGCGGGTGATTTCGGCGGCGCTGCGCTCGGGCGGCGTCTGCCCGGCGATCTGTCCGAGCGCCTGATGCAAAAACGCCATCCCGGTGCCGCTCAGCAGACGCTCGGCCGAAACATGGCCGAAGCGCGCATGCGCCAGACGCCAGACGGCCACCTCACGCTCATCAAAAGGAGCGAAGCTCACATGCCCACCCTCGCCCGCAAGCGGCGTCCAGCCCCCTTGTCCGTCGGGAATCAGGCCCGACACGCCCAGGCCGGTGCCCGCGCCCAGCAGCGCCAGCGGCGCGCCGGGCACGGCGCTGCCGCCGCCCACCTGAACGAGCTCGGCCGCGGG
>NZ_DLGH01000035.1:0-6887 GCF_002482605.1 Thiomonas sp. UBA7699
GGCGCTGGGTTTGCGTTCGGCCTGCTTGATGCGGCGCACGAAGGGCAGCATCAGAATGACGTTGCTCAGCCCCATCTCCTCGCGCACCTGTTTCATCGCCAGACACTTCAGGTCAAAACCCTCGGCATGGGCCAGGTCTTCACCGAGGATGCGACGCAACTGTGATGCTTCGCGGGGCGGAGCCGGTCGAAGCAGCCCCGCAAATCACTTCTTGCGCATCGGGCAGGTGCGAATGCCGAGCACCATGTAGAGCGGACAAATGCCCACCGCCCCCGCGACCAAAGGCACAACGCCAATCCAGCCCCAGAGGCCAATCACATGGGTCAGCGTCAGGGCGATAAGCACCAGACCCACTATCACGCGCAAAGCGCGATCCAAGGTTCCTTCATTGACTGACATGAGTGTGTTTCTCCGGATGTATTGAACGAATAGGCCAAGTTGAACGCTTTGACTCTAGCAGCATCCTGATACATCAGGGCTTATCGGAAATCCGTACGCTGTGCATGCATGCTGGAGCATGCTGCAGAGCATGACAGGTATCGCGACCCGACTTTTTCATCACTCCCCGTTTTCCCATGACTGTAGACGACCTTAAAACCCAATTTCGCCAGCAATCCCAGGCCGCACTTAGCCTGAACATCGCTTACATCGGCGTCGTCAATGGCCTCTTCAGCACCCTGCATCGCCTGGGCACGGCGTCTGCCGCCACCTTGGCCGATGCGGCCGGGCTCGACTCTGCCTATGTGCTGCGCTGGTGCGACGCCGCCTACGCCTTCGGTTATCTGGAGGCACAGGGCGACGTCTTCCGTCTTACGACGACAGGCGAAGCCATGCGCCCCGATGCGCCGGGCACGCTTATGCCGATGGCCGTGCAATCCGTCCTGTCGGCGCACATGGCCGAGCGCGCGGCAGGGCTGATGCGCACTGGGGAACGCCCAGGCGAGCAGGTTTTGGCCGAGCGCGACACCGTGTTGCCCTGGTTCGGGCCGATGCTGGAGGCGAATTTCGCATCGATGTTCGAACAAACGAATTGTCCGGCAGTACCCGCTTTCGCCGATGTGGACGCCCGTGGAGGTCTTGCCGTCGACCTGGGCTGCGGCAATGGCTGGTATTTGCGCGCACTGGCGCGGCGCTGTGGCAAGCTGCGGGGGTTGGGCATCGACGGTTTCCAGGAGAACATCGCCCAAGCCGAAGACATTGCGCGGCAGCAGGGCTTGGCCGACAGGCTGCGTTTTATCCAGGGTGACATCCACGCGCTCACGCTGGAAGAACCTGCCGACCTGATTGCGATGAACCGCGCCCTGCATCATGTATGGGAGAAAGACACCCACACGCTGTTCACCTGGCTGCGCGGCAATCTCAAGCCGGGCGGTTATGTGGTGATCTGGGAACCGGCCTGGCCGGCAGACCGCACCGCCTTGCGCGAACCCAGCCGTAAGGGGCTGGCGTTCCAGAATCTCAGCGAACATGTGCAGGGCAACCATTTTCTGCGGCCGGACGAAATCCAGGCGGCTTTTGCCCAGGCGGGTCTGCAGTCGCAGGTGCACCTCTTCGCACAGGGCAACGAGGCCGTGGTCGTCGCACAGAGATAAAGCCGTAGCGAACCTGCGGCGTTGATCCTTTGCTCGCCGGCCCAGCCGCGAGGGCTCTCAAGTTGAACGGTTGGTGCGGGCCGCAGCCAATGCTCGCCTCGGCCGAGATGAGGACGTCGGCGCGGCGGTTTTGTGCGTCAGCAGGCACGCTGGCACGCCTGGCCTGTGCTGATCGGGCTGATTGGGGCCGCTGATCCTGGAGTTTGCCCCGCACGACATCGGCTGGCTGTTGCCGGTGATCCGCGGTGTGGCGCTTTCGGCGCCGCTTACCATGTTCACAAGTCGCATCGCCCCGGCGCACTGGCTGCGGCGGCTTCGGTTGCTGCTGACCCCGCAAGAGACCGATCCGCGAGCAAGCTCGCCGCACTGCAGACCCCGCCCCTGAAGGACGCCATCGCTGCGCACCGATGGCGCAGGCCGATCCCCTGGCGCAAGAACTGAGGACACATTGATGCATCGACGCGATTTTCTGCGCGGCAGTGCGGCGAATTTCGCCGCGCTGGCGCCCTGGCCAATGGAATTCAAGCAAGAAAAGCGGCCGCCACCGGCGCCGGCGCGCGGCATCGCGCACTTCGGAGAGCCGCAGCAGTTCTCCTTCGACTGGCTGAAGGGGCTGGCGCAAGCGAAGTCGCTCATCGCTTACAGCGAACCGGTCGCGCCGCTGCCGGCTGCGGTGCAGAAGCTCTCCTGGGACCAGTGGCAGTCGATCCGCTACCGTCCCGAGCGCACGCTGTGGTGTGAGGACGATCTCTTCTTTCGCATCCGCTTCGATCACCTCGGCTACACCATGAAGCGCTCGGTGCGCATGTACGCCGTGGAGCGCAATACCGCGCGCCAGATCCTGTTCGATCCGACACTGTTCGACTACAGCCGCTCGGGGCTGAAGCCGGGTGAGATTCAGAAGCAATTGGGCTTTTCCGGATTCAACGTGCTGTTTCACACCAACTGGGCGGACGACCGGGCGGTGTTCCAGGGCGCCTCCTACTTCCGCGCTGTCGACGCCAGCGGCCAGTACGGCATGTCACAGCGCGGACTGGCGATCGACACAGGCATGGCCCGGCCGGAGGAATTCCCCGACTTCGTCGCCTTCTACCTGCAGAAGCCCGCACCCGAATCGACGCTGCTCACCGTGTATGCCCTGCTCGACTCCCCGAGCGTCACCGGCGCTTATCGTTTCATCATCGATGTGGCGAGCACGCTGGTGATGGACGTGGACTTCACGCTCTACCCGCGCCGTCGGATCGAGCGGCTGGGCATCGCGCCGGGCACCAGCATGTATCTGGTCGGGGAAAACGACCACCGTGTGGCCGACGACTGGCGCCCGCAGATCCACGACTCGGACGGCCTGCAGATGCACACCGGCGTCGGAGAGTGGATCTGGCGTCCGCTCACCAACCCGGCGCATCTCCAGGTCAATTCCTACCTCGACGACAATCCGCGCGGTTTCGGCCTGATGCAGCGCGACCATAACTTCGCCGACTACCAGGACGACGGGGTCTGGTACGACCGTCGGCCGAGTTGCTGGGTCGCCCCGAAGGGCGCCTGGGGCAAGGGCGCGGTCATGCTGGTGGAAATCCCCACCATCGATGAGACGATGGACAACATCGTGGCGTTCTGGAATCCGGCCGAAGAAATCGTTCCCGGCCGCGACTACAGCTACGGCTACCGCCTGTACTGGTGCCGCGAGAATCCCTTCGCATCCCGACTCGGACACGCCCAAGCGACCCGCGACGGCATCGGCGGAATCGTCGGTCAGAAGCGCAGTGAGTTCTCCTGGCGCTTCGTGATCGATTTCGTCGGCGGCGATCTGCCGATGCTGGTCGCCAGCGACAAAGTCCGCGCCGTGGTCAGCACCTCGCAGGGCCAGGTACAACTCGTGTCGGCCCGCCCGTTGCTGCCCCTCAAGGGCTGGCGCGCGATGTTCGACCTGGTGCCCGGTGAAGCCGTAGAGCCGATCAACCTCAGGCTGTTCCTGCAGCTCGACGGCCAGGCGCTCACCGAAACCTGGATCTACCAGTACACGCCGCCGCCGCTCGCCGTGCAGCGCAGTTACGTCCAGACCTGACCATGGCGCCGCGGGGGCCTGACGCGCAGCGGCTGGTCTGGGGGCGCTCAGGAATCCGGCTCCGGCGTCTCTTCCCCTAGTTGCGGAGCTGGCACCCAGAAAAAGCCCAAGGCATGGGCCAGGCTTCCCAGGCGCTCGCTGGAGGTCCAGCTAATCAGCCAGGGCGAACTCAGCAGCCCGAGCGTGATCGGCGAGAACCACAGGCCGACCACCGGGTCGAACCAGGCTAGCGCGGCGAAGGCCAGACCGAGCACGAGGTGCTCGCGCAGATCGGCAAGGGTCGACAGCACCGGGATGCGGCGAGCCTCGCGCACCTGGGCCGACCAGCCGGAGGGAATTCCCAACGCCATTGCCAGCAAGCTCTTGGTCTGGGTCATCATGATCACCGGCGCCATCAGCATCGCCAGGGGAATATCGAGCGCCACGGATCGCACGATGCGCGCAGCGCCGCCGAAGCTGCGCCTGCGGGCGGCGGACGACAGCATCCAGGTCAGTCCCATCAGCTTGGGACCGAACAGCAGCAGCAGCGTGAGCCACAGCACCCAGGAAGTCGAGATCCCCATCAGCGTGGCCTCGCGGGAAAAGATCACCTGCAAGGCGCTAGTCAGCAGCAGCAACAGCCAACCCGGCGAGGTCAGGTAGGCCGAGGCGCCGAGCAGCAGGTGCAGTCGGCTGGCCCAGTGCAGCCCCGAGGTGCCGAGCAGCCGCAGGTGTTGAAGGTTACCCTGCATCCAGCGCCTGTCGCGCTTGGCGTAGTCGATGATCGATGGCGGGAATTCCTCGTAGCTGCCGTCGATCATCACCATGTGAACCGCCCAGCCACGTCGGCGCAGCAGAGCCGACTCGAACATGTCGTGGCTCTGGATATGGCCGCCTAACGGATGCTTGCCCGGCAACTCGGGCAGGCCGCAGCTCTGCGCGAACGCGCGCGTGCGCACGATCGCGTTGTGGCCCCAGAAATTGGCTTCCGAGCCCGACCACCACAGCAGGCCCGCTGTGGCGATGGGGCCGTAGGCTTCGCTGGCGAACTGCATCCAGCGCTGGAACAGGGTGCGCGCGTTGGTGATCATCGGCACCGTCTGCAGCAACCCGATCGACGGCCGCTCCTCCATGATCGACGCCATGCCCACGATGGCGTCACCGCTCATCAGGCTGTCGGCGTCGAGCACCAGCATGCACTCGTAGGCGGCGCCGAACCGGCGCACCCAATCGGCGATGTTGCCCGGCTTGCGTGCGGTGTTGTGCTCGCGCCGGCGGTAGTACACCGCGATGGGGGCCTCACGCGCCAGCGCGAGCCACGCCGCCTGCTCGCGCTCGCCGTTGTCCTCGCTCGAGTCGCTCAGCACGAAAAAGTCGATCCAGGCGGCTCCCCCTGCCGCAGCGATGGAGCGCGCCATGGTGCGCACGCGGCCGAAGGTGGCGTCGACATCCTCGTTGTAGATCGGCATCAGTACCGCGACGCGATGGCGCAGCGGCTGCGCCGGGCTGGGCACCGGCGTGAAGCCCGGATGATCCCCACTGATCAGCTTGTAGAAGCCGATGGCCGAATTCACGAAGCCGAAGGAGATCCACCCGAACAGCGGCACGAACATCACCAGCAGCACGATGTCGAGCGCGTTGACCTGCTCGCGCGCGAGCACCATGCGCAGTTGCGTGGACGCCGCCAGCGCGAGCACGGCCGTCAGCGCGATGAGCAGCAGGCGCTTGATCAGCAGGCCGTGCGGCTGGGTTTTCACCTCGATCGCCCCCGGAGGCGGGCCGTCCAGGCGCTGGATAGGCATGTCCAGCGCGGCCTCGGGAGGCAGCATCGGGGGCGCGGGGTTTATCGCGTGATTAGCGGACATGGCGTATGCGTGCGCGGTGACTCAATCCTCGAGCGTGACCACAACGGTCTCACTGAGCGCCTGCGTTCCGCGGCGCAGGAACACGCGGAACTCCTTTTGCGCCAGCCCCGTCAGGCGCAGGTCCAGCACGACGCGCCAGGAGTTTTTGCGGCCGTACAGGCGATGGGCGCGCAGGCCCATGACCGCGGAGGCCGGCAGGTTGGTCAGCGCCTGCACGCCGCTGGCATCATCCAGCCCGGCCAGCACATCGCCGCGGAAGTCGAACACATACTTGCGCGTGGCCGGATCGGGCGGGGTGTCGGCCGGGCCGGCCGGCCCGATCAACAGATTGCAGCAGTGCGCGTTGGCGTCGGTGCTGGGATCGGCGGATGTCCACGTCAACCGGTACGCCATGTCGCGGCGCTGCCCGGCACGCGCCGGTTCGTCGGAAACCCAGAATGCGCCGATGTTGTCCACAGTCTCCGAGACCGACGCCATCTCGTAGAGCATCACGCTGCCCGTGCCCCAGTCGCCCTGGGGCTGCACCCACAGCGAAGGCCGCAGTTCGTAGAACAATTCGTCGTCCTCGTAGTTAGTGAAATCGCGATCGCGCTGCATGAGGCCGAAGCCGCCCGGGTGATCGGCGCGGAAGGCGTTCACGCGCGCCTGAGCCGGGTTGTGGAGCGGGCGCCAGATGCGCTCGCCGGCTCCGGTGCGGATGGCCAAGCCCCCGGAGTCGTGCACCTGCGGGCGCCAATCGCCGATCGGATGGGGGTGGGGCATGCCGTCGGCGCGCGTCTGGTCGTAGAGGAACATGCTGGTCTGCGGGGCGATGCCCAAGCGCTGCACATCGCGTCGCAGGAAGAGTGCACAACGCACATCCTGCACCACGTCCACGCCCTCGTGACGCCAGGAGTCGATGGCGTAGGCCCCGGCCAGCGAAGGGCCGTCGAGGAGGGCGTGGGTGATCACGTGGTCGTCCGACGGCTGCTCGATCCAGAAGTCGGTGAATACTGGGAATTCCTCCGGCTCCGGCAGGCCGGTGTCCACCGAGATGGCCCGTGCCGAGAGGCCGTAGCGGTTGGATGTCCCCGAGCAGCGAAAGTACGAGGCCCCGAGAAAAGCCATCCAGTCGGTGCGCGCGTCGGGCGCCAGCACGCGCCAGCCAGCCGGATCGGCGGTCTGTCCGCTGCCGAACAGCCCATGCGTGTCGATCAGTCTCCTGGCCACGCCGTGGTCGACGACATGGATCGACACGGCCAGCGGCGCCACGCCACGGCGCGGCGGGAACAGGCGCACGGTGCCCGTCACCGCTTCGGCGGCGCCGTAGGCCAGGCGCACGAAGGCGTCGGAGTCCAATGCCGCGTGCGCCGACGGGCGGGGCGCCACGTAGGGACGGCCCGCCCG
>NZ_DLGH01000030.1:0-125526 GCF_002482605.1 Thiomonas sp. UBA7699
ATTTTCGTTCGGCACGAACATCCCCGCATAGCTCAGTCCGCTGAACAGGACGGACAGCGCCTTCCCGATGGATAGCCGCTGATCGATGCTGTGCAAGGCCGCTTCGGCAGCCTTGGCGAGTTGCGGCTCTGCGCGGACCTGGTCGTTCGCGAGGTAATCGGTCAGCAGCGTGCGCGAGCTTTCGCTGGGAGCCTCGCCGAGCGCCTTGATGGCTGCCAGTTGTTCCCTCTTGTCGCTGGAGTACAAGCCTCGCTTGGCCATGGCGAGTTCGAGCGTGGCCTTGATGTCGGCATCACCCTGGCGCTGGATCGCCTGCCGCAGGATGTCCGGGTCGAGCAGCATGAAGAACTTGCTAACCTGGGCTGCGGCCTTTTCGCGCAAATCCCGATGCTCGCTGAACAGATCCATCTCGGCAGTGGCCACTGCAAGCCTGCGCATCATCACGATGGTCGGAACGTAGGGCGTTCCGCTGGGCGTCACCTGCGCCGGCGCAAGCGTCACGGCGTCGAGATTGCGCCCGTTTCGGGAGATCACCGCACCTCCACGCGGCGTGCAGATCAACTCCCCGTCGCGGATCGCCATCACAACCGTATTCGCCCAGGCGCGATTCACCGGGTCGCCCTGGATGCCCAGGCCGACCAGCTTGGCAAGCGCGTCTGGATGGTCGCCTTCCGCACAGAACGACTGAACTGCGGTTGCGCGCAGCGGTTCGGCTTGTCCAGCGGCGAACACGGCCTGGCCGCCCATGGCGCACAAGCAGAGCGCCATGCCGGCCAACTCGGCCCAATGCAACAACCGTTTCCAATCCATCATGAAGATTTCCGTGAACGTATCGACAGCATCGCCACCTGCAGCCCGCGGAGTGAACGGGCTGCCAGGCCGGGCGTGCGAAATCAAGCCTTGACGAACGGGCTGTACGGGATGGGCTTGACGATGTCTGTCGACTTCCACAGGATGTCGAAACCCTGATTGGCGTTGATGGAACCGATCATGTCGCCGCGCCAGAGGTACTGGTTCGACATGTCCATCTTGTCGACGTAGCCAGCGGGATCCTCGATCGTCAAACCGGCGAGCGCCTTGCGCACTGCGGCTGTCTTGGTGGACTTGGCCTTTTCAACTGCCTTGGCCCAGAGATTGAGCCCCAGGTAGGTGGAGACCATCGGGTCGATGACCATGTCCGGACGATGCTTCAGCTTGTTGGTCTCGACATAGTTCCGCCAATCGTTCTTGAGTTTGGTATTCAGGGGCGTGTTGACGTTCTGGAAGTAATCCCAGCAGCTCAGGTGTCCGACCAGAGGCTTGGTGTCCAGACCCTGAAGATCGCTGTCCACGACGTCGAGGCCGAGGATGGGAATGTCGGTGGCGCGAATGCCCTGGTTGACGGCTTCCTTGAACAGCGCGGGGATAGAATCGCCGACCACTGTCATCACCACGATGGCCTGACCGCCCGGCTGGGCGGCGAACTCCTTGATTTCCCGGACGATGGTCTGGAAGTTGGACTGGCCGAAGGGAACATAGTGTTCGCGCCAGGCGGATTCCGGGATGCCCTTGGTCTTCCAGTACCCCTTCAGGATCTTGTTGATCGTCCGCGGCCACACATAGTCGCTACCGATCATGTAGAAGCGCTTGGCGCCGCCGCCGCTCGGGCTCATCAGGTATTCGACGGCGGGGAGCACGGAACTGCTGGGGGGCGAATTCAGGTAGACCACGTTTTTCGAATCCTCCTCGCCCTCGAAGTGAAGCGGGTAGAACAGCAGGCTGTCCTGCGCTTCCACCACCGGCAGGACGGACTTGCGCGAAACGGAAGTCCAGCACCCGAAGATGGCAGCCACCTTGTCGCTCAGGATCAGCCGCTTGGATAGCTGGGCATACATCGGCCAATCCGAACCCGGATCGACGACGACGCCCTCGACCTTGCGTCCGAGCACACCGCCGCGTGCGTTGATCTGGTCGATGGTCATCAAGGAAATGTCCTTGAGCAGCGACTCGTTGTTGGCCATCGTCCCCGACTGGGAAAACAGCAGGCCGAGTTTGATGGGGTCCTTGTTTCCGGCAGCCAGGACCGACTGTGGCAGAACCGTTCCTGCCGTGGCAACTACGCTCGAACCGAGAGCGGATAGGAATACGCGTCTTTTCATGCCAAAGCTCCAACAAAGGTAGGGGTCCAAAAAAAAACAAATAAAAAAGCCCGAAACCAGGCGTGCTGGTTTTCGGGCTTCTATGGCCGGTGCCGCTCGAGACGACTTTGTCAGGAGCGACTTTCATGATGTCGGATGGATCAAAGCCCGAAGGCTCGTGGCAATTCCGACGGGATGGGAGACGCAAGGGGCGTGCCAGATCCTCTGCGAATCAGCGGCAAACCGGCCGCTCCCTCGAATACCAGCCGAAGTGCGGACGCATCCCGCTCTTGGGGATGCCTGGACAAGCACGATTCTTGCTGGAGTTGGTCTACCTCCAATCGAAACTCAAGACACCCCAACATGGCGCGCAATGCACAAAAGTCGTGCATTTTCACCTGAAAAAGCCCCGATTTGGGGGCGCATCCTTTCTCGCGCTATTCCATCTATCAATCGCAATGGCACACACCAAAGACGGCCCCATCAAGATCGGCGTTCTCTATTCCACCACCGGCGTGACCTCGACTGTCGAGGAGACTCAGCAGCGTGCGGTGATCATGGCGGCAGAGGAGGTGAATCGCGACGGCGGCGTTCTGGGTCGCGAGATTGAACTGCTCTGCGTGAATCCAGAAAGCAATCCACGCCGCTACGCGGGCATCGCCGAGCAACTCATCCTTGAACACGACGTGCGCCTCCTCTTCGGCTGCTACATGTCCAGCACCCGCAAGGCGGTGATTCCAATCGTCGAGCGGCATGATGCTTTGCTGTTTTACGCTACCCCCTATGAGGGTTTCGAGTACAGCCGAAACGTGATCTATGCGGGTGCTGCGCCGAACCAGAATTCACTTCCCCTTGCGGGCTTCATGCTCTCAAACTTTGGTTCGCGCGTGTGGATGGTCGGCTCGGACTACATCTGCCCATACGAGTCCAACCGCGTCATGAGCGACCTCATTCTCGAGCGCGGCGGCGAGAAGATCTCGGAAACCTATCTTCCGCTCGACGCGACCTGGGAGAGTTATCTCGACGTGGCCCGGAGGATCAAGAGCGCCATGCCGGACTTCATCTTCTCGACCGTGGTCGGCGAGGGCATCACACTCCTGCATCGTGCATTCGCGACCGTGGGACTCGACCCCTACGCGGTGCCCATCGCAAGCCACATGACCAGCGAAGCGGAGATCGCCATCATGGGCGCCGACTTGGCGGAAGGCCATATTACCTGCGCTGCCTACTTTCAGTCTGTCGATACACCCCAGAACAGGCATGCCATCTCACGTTATCACGATCGATTCGGCGAGCAGCTTGTCACCAATATGTGCTGGGAGGCGGCCTATTTCCAAATGCACATGCTCGCCGACGCCATCAGACGCGTCGGAAGCGACGATCCGGAGCACCTGCTCCGCGTTCTTCCAGGCCTTGAGTACGACGCTCCACAGGGCCGCGTTCGCATCGACGAGCACAACCACCACACCTACCTTCGGCCGCGGATCGGCCGGGCCAATGCGCACGGCCAGTTCGACATCCTGGTCAGCGCGCCTGAGCGCGCAAAGGCCGACCCTTATGTGGTTTCCCACTCGACGCCTGACTGGCTGGGCACAGTGGGCAAGAATATGCAGGGATCGGAGGACCGGGAATGACGCGCATACCCGAACACGCTACGGTCCTGCGACAGATTCGGTCGCTCCAGGTGGTCGTGATCCACCCACCGGACCAGGACGGCGATGAGCTGTCTGCCCAACTCCACCGCATTGGCTGCAATGTGCAGACCTACTGGCCCGAGCTCAGGGTCCTGCCGCCGGACACCGGAATCGTGCTGCTGGCCGTGCGTCCGGAAACACTCGGCATCGAATATCCCTGGATCGGACAGCCTTCGACGCCGCCGGTCATCCCCGTGGTAACTTATGAAAGCCCCATCACCATCGAGGCGGTGCTGCAGCTCAATGCCTTCACCACAATCGCCTCTCCGGTACGCTCATTTGGCCTCCTGACGGCAATCGCGGTGGCCCTCATGCAACACAAGGCGCGACATACGCGCGAGCGCTACATCCAGCGCCTCGAGCAGAAGTCCACCAAGCAGCGGGTCGTACAGCAGGCCAAGCAGATCATGATGGAAGCCCGCGGCATCTCCGAAGACGAGGCCTATGCAATCCTGCGCTCCCAATCCATGGCCAAGCGCTCGAATATCGAAGACGTCGCCCACAACATCATCGAGGCGCACAAGACACTTGGGCTCGATTGATTTGGCCTGTCCCGTGTCGGATGCAGGTCTCGAGCAACAGGAAGTGGAATTTCACTTTCTCGCGTAGTGGTTCCGGGATCCGTTCCGTGCCGGTTTCAGTCCCGCCGCTGCTGGCACCGACGCCGATTTGAGGCATGCGCCGGGTTTGCTGCGGACCGGTTGGAACGCGCCGAAATTCAAGCCTGATACCGTGCGCAGCTCGTTTGCCATTGCGCAGTCGCCTATCGGCATGTGGCTCAAATCGGCACCGGCGCCAACAGTCGCGAGCCAAAGGCGCGCTCGCACGGATCCAAGGGAGTTTGCGACTTTGCGCGCCACGCGTATCGCGACGGGGCGCTTCCGAGGCGCAGGCGTGCTCGGTGGGCGTTTGCGACTATATTTGGCAGGAACAATTCCTGGGCGCCGCTTTGTTTTTTGCTTTGTTCACCTCTGCCGTTGAGGCGGCGCCGATGAACAAATGCATCGTGAATGGCACAGTCACTTTTCAGCAAACGCCCTGCCCATCTGCTCAAGTGCGAAACCCGCCGTCAATCGATGAACTGAACGCCGCTGAAAAAAAGAAGCGCGCAGCGCAAGCCGCAGCACAAGCCGCAAAGCAAACCACGCAACCACACGCCACATCGCTGTCGGGCTCCTCGGCGGCAACCGTTTCCGGTTTCACCTGCGATGGACGCATCCATTGCTCGCAGATGCGCTCTTGCGCCGAAGCCAAGTACTTTCTCGCCCATTGCCCCGGCGTGAAGATGGACGGCAACAGGGACGGCACTCCCTGCGAGCAGCAGTGGTGCAGCCGCTAACCCGAGCGCTTGTGCTGACCCGGCGTCTCACGACTTTGCCGTCCCGCCCTGCGCTACACGCATCACGCTGAACAAGGCGCCCAGCGCGGCCAGGCCGGTGGCAACCAGCAGGCCTACCTGAGGGGCGTGAGCTCCGGCCACCAGGTGAAACACCAGCGAGCTGGCCACGGCGCCCGCGGTCTGGCCTGAGAGCCGCGCGGTGGCTTGCATGCCGCCGGCCGCCGCGCTGCGTGCGCGGGGGGCGGCGAGCAGCATGTTGCGGTTGTTCGGCACCTGGAAGAATCCGAAGCCCAGACCGCACAACACGGTACTGGCGACGAGGGGCAGCAGACGCTGTTCCTGCGTCATCCAGGCGGCTAACAGCAGGCCTGCAGCCAGACAGACGGCGCCGAAGGTGCAGAGGGCGGCGGTGGATACGCGGTCGGCCAGGCGCCCGGCCCAAGGGGCAGCCACGGCGACCGTCAGGGGCCAGGGGGTCAATGCGAGGCCAGTGACCAGCGCGCTTTCGCCGAGGCGGTTTTGAAAGTCGAAGACCAGGGCGACGATGCCCGCGATCTGCGCCGCGAAGCAGCAGATCGAGGCGAACACCGACAGCCGGAACGCGGGCACGCGCAGAAGATCGAGCGGAATGAGCGGCGCTTCAACCCGCCATTCGCGTGCGATCAGCGCCGCAAAGGCCGCGACAGCCACTGCCATCAGCACAGCGCCTTGCGCGGGCGAGGCCGCGAGCCGGTCGACGCCGAGCACGAGCGTGGCAAAACCCAGGGCGTTCAGGGCCATACTGGGCAGATCGAGCGGGCGCTGACCCGGTGCGCTCCGCGGCAGCCTCCGCAGCGCCAGCAGGGTGAGCAAGCCAACCGGCAGGTTGACGGCAAACAGCCAGCGCCAGTCGGCCAGCGAAAGAATCACCGCGCCGAGGGTCGGCCCGGCTGCTGAGGACAGGGCCACGGTCAGTGCGCTCCAGCCGATGGCGCGGCCCAGCATGCGCTGCGGCACGATGGCGCGCAGCAAAGCGGCGTTGAGCGCCATGATGCCCGCGCCGCCCAGACCCTGAATGAACCGCGCAGCCACCAGCCAGCCGAAGCTCGGCGCCATGACACACAGGGCCGAGGCCAGGGTGAACACCGCGACGCCGCCGACGTAGAGCGTGCGATGCCCGATCTTGTCGCCGATGGCCGCGCAGGGGAACAGCGCCATGACCAGGGCCATCTGGTAGGCCGTGACCACCCAGATCGCCTGCGACGCGCTGACGTGCAATTCGGTGGAAATCGTGGGCAGGGCGACGTTGACGATGGTGCCGTCGAGCACGACCAGCACCGTCGCGAGCAGCACACCGACCAAGGCCCAGAGCTGCCCGGGTTCGAGGGAGTCGCCAGTCTCGGTCTGCGCATGGGGCGCTGCATCGCGGCGAGACGGTATCGGTTTCACGGGAAAAGACAGGGCATGGGGGGAATGATGGAACGCGAGCATGGATGTAAAGAACAGCATCGATGGACCGCCGATGGTTGCATTGATCTCTCCATGCGGCTCCTAAATCCGCGGCGGTTCCTGCATCAACGCGACTTGCTCGCGCAACTCCAGGATGCGGTCCTGCCAGTAACGCACGCTGCCGAACCAGGGAAACGCCGCGGGAAATGCGGGATCGCTCCAGCGGCTGGCGATCCAGGCGCTGTGATGCAGCAGGCGCAGGGTGCGCAGGGCCTCGACAAGGTGTTTCTCGCGATCGTCGAACTCGCGGAACATCTCGTAGCCGCGCAGCAGCGCCGCAAACTGACGTCGCATATCGGCCTCGTCGCCCGAGAGCAGCATCCACAAATCCTGAATCGCGGGGCCGCTGCGGCTGTCGTCGAAGTCGACGAAATGCGGGCCCTCGTCGGTCCAGAGCAGATTGCCCGGATGGCAATCGCCATGCAGCCGGATCAGCGACACGTCCCCGGCCCGCGCATAGGCCTGGCGCACGGCGTCAAGCGCCTGATCGACGACGGTGAGCCAAGCGGCGCGCAGGTCTTCGGGCAGCCAGCCGCCGTCGCGCAACAAGTCGCGCGACGCCACGCCGAAGGTCTGCACATCCAGCGTGGGGCGGGCTTGGTAGGCACGCGCGGCGCCAACGGCATGGAGCCTGCCGAGAGAGCGGCCCAACCATTCCAGCGTCTCGTCCTGTTCGATCTCCGGAGTGCGCCCGCCCTGGCGCGCGAACAGGGCCAGCCGATGTCCGGCGACGGCATGCAGGGTGCGGCCGCCCAAGAGCAGGGGTGGCACGACCGGCACCTCGCGCTCGGCCAGTTCCAGGGTGAAGGCGTGTTCTTCCAGAATGGCCGCGTCGCTCCAGCGGCCGGGGCGGTAGAACTTGGCGATGCGCTGGCTGCCGTCTTCCAGGCCCACCTGAAATACCCGGTTCTCGTAACTGTTGAGCTGCAGCAGCGTGCCGTCGCAGCGCAGGCCCAGGCTGTCGATCGCGTCGAGCACGCCATCGGGACTGAGATCGGCATAGGTGAGCTGAGACATGACTTTGATGGCCCCTTTGATGGCCCTTTAAGCGGCGGCTTGCAGTGTCTCAAGTTCGACAGCCATCGTTGCCGCTGCGCTGCTGAGCGACACCGCGCCATCCTGCACCAGACATTGCAACTGCATCGTGCGCTCGGTGAGGCCACCCAGAGCCTGGCTGACCTCAGGCGGCAGACGCAGCACGGTGAGGTTTTTCAGCCGCGCGAGCTTGCCCGCGTTCTGCTTCCACCACACCGGACAACTGCTGGCATGGCAGACCACGACAACCTGATCCGCGCGCCCGCAGGCTTTGCGCACGCGGCTCTCATCGGGCTGGCCGATGTCGATCCACAGCTTGACCGCGCCGGTGAGGTCTTTCACCCAGATGTCGGGCTCGTCCACATCGAACAGACCCTTGGTCAGGGCGATGCCCTCCTGCGCATACAGCGCGTAGAGCAGCACCCGCACCATCATGCGCTCCTCGGTCTCGGAGGGGTGGCAGGCCAGGGTCAGGGCATGGTCGGCGTAGTAATGCCGGTCCATGTCGGCCACCTGCAGGTCGGCTTTGTAAATCGTTGCTTTCAGCGCCATGGCATGCATCACTCGGGAAGGAAACTCTGCATTGTGCGTTGCCGCGTCACTGTCACCCGCCATTCTGCGGCGCCACATGCCCGCTGACGATGGCGCCGTCGTGCGGCTGCAGGCGGATAAAGACGGGCAAGGCGAGCAGCGGCAGCGCGGCCAGCAGCAGAAAAGATAGATGAAAGGTCGCCAGCGAGGGCATCAAGTGGTGGGGCGTGAACAGGCCCAGCCACGCAGCGCCCAGTGAAACGCCGAAACTCACGGTGAGTTGCTGCAGCAGCCCGCCCAGACTGGTGGCGCGACTCAGGCGTTGCGCATCGATGTCGGCATAGGCCAGGGTGTTGGAGGTCATGAACTGGGTGGAGCGCACCAGGCCGTAGAACACGATGGCCGCCGCAATCCACGCCGTTTCGGTGTGCGGCCCGATGAGGGCGAAGGTGCACAGGCTGGTGGTGCAGGCCAGGGCACTGATCAGCAGCAGGGTGCGAAAACCCAGCCGCCGCAGGGCGGTGCCGACGAACACCCGCACCACCGGCGAGGCCACGGCCGACAGAAAGGTGAGCGCGCCCGACTGCACCGGGCTCATGCCCAGCCCGAGTTGCAGCATGAGCGGCAACAGATAAACCGGCCCGTTCATCGCAATGCGGCACAGCCCGCCCGCCAGGGTGGCAATGCCGAAGGCGCGTTCGCGCAGCAGACCCAGATCGACCGCCGGATGCTTGCGGCTGCGGCTGTGGTGCCAAAACAGGCCCAGCAGCGCCACCGCCCCCAACAGCAGCACAGCCAGCCAGGCGACCGGCAGGCGGTCAGCGCCTTCCAGGCTGACCTGCACCAAGCCCACCGCCAGGCCGAACAACATGAAGCCCCACAGATCGAAGGCTGGCGGCGCAGGGGTATCGAGGTCGCGGATGAAGCGCGCGGTCAGCACCATGCCCAGCAGACCGAAAGGCAGGTTGACATAGAAAATCCAGCGCCACGACAGCGCCGTGGTGAGATAGCCGCCGAGCAGCGGCCCGATCACCGGCCCGATGATGGCGGGCAGCGTCGCATAGGTCATGGCGCGAACCAGCTGCGAGCGCGGAAAGTTGCGCAGCAAAATGAGGCGTCCGACCGGCGTCATCATCGCCCCGCCCAAACCCTGCAACACCCGCATCGCGACCAGCATGGGAAAACTGTCGGCCAGCCCGCACAGCACCGAGCCGGTGGTGAAGAGCCCCAGAGCGGCCACGAACACGCGGCGGCCGCCGAAGCGGTCGGCGCACCAGCCGCTCAGTGGAATGAATACCGCCAGGGTCAGCACATAGGCGCTCACAGCCAGACTCATCTGCACCGCGCTGACCTGCAGCGAGCGCGCCATGTCGGGAATGGCGGTGGTGACGATGGTGGCGTCGAGTTGCTCCATCAGAAAGGCGATGGCCACGATGATGGCCACCAGCGGGCGTCCTTGCTGAGCCGAGTCGTCCGTGATCGGCGACGGCTGTTCAGCGGAAGGGGGGATTTGAGACAACGGGATGGGCGACAAAAAACGAGGGAGGATCAGCGCTGGCGGTGTTGCGTGATTGTCCGCCAGGACACGAATCACCGCTGCGGCAGTCTCACTTGCTTTTGCTCAGCGCCAAAAAGCACAACACCCCGCCGGGGCGGGGTGTTGTGGGGCGTCGTGCAGACGAGGCGTTTACGGCCGCCGGGTTTACTGGCGCTTGAACAGTTCCACCAAATCGTCGCGCATCGGAGCGGTGGCGGCGACGTTGAGTTTGTAGTCTTTGCCGTCGAAGCTGATCTTGTTGATCATGGCCTCTTTTTTGTTCAGATCCAGCGTGACGGCGCGCAGGGTGGCGGTTTCAAAATATTTGGCGATTTTGGGGTTGCGCGCGGCGATCTCTTGCGGCTGCTTTTGCGCCCAAGTGGTGACGTGGAAAATCACACTGCCCTTGTAGTTGTGCTCGGCCAGTTGTTCCAGCGCAACTTCGAGCAGCGCCATGTTTTCTTCCCTCTTCCACTCGCCGCCAAAGGCGAGGTATATGCCGTCTGAGGGCAGGAGGTGGGCGACGGCGGGGGCGATCTCTGCCTTGTCCTTCACCGACTCAAAGGTCAACCGGGAGTCGGCCTTGTTCACCGTCAAGGTGCCGCCGATGCCGCCGGCCAGATCGTTGCAGATCACGGAACGGTTCACCAGAAGGCCCAGATGCGGACGCTGCATGGTCTGGGCCAGGGCGTTGCCCACCACCCCGCCAGCCATGATGCGAATGGTCTGGATTTCGCTGAAGGTCAGCGGCTTTTTGGCTTCTTGCGCAAACGCGGCCGACGAAAAGGCCAGGGCGGAGAGGGCGACGGTTAACAGAGCTTTTTTCATGGACTTCCTTTCAAAAAGAAAGTGCGAGTATCAATTAGTTACATGAACCCATGACGATTCCATCCACCTCCGCTTTGATGCAGGTCAAGCAAATGCTCGACTGTTGCGCAGCAGACCCCTTTCGGTCCGCTTGTGGCGAAAACGTAATGAGTTGTGTGGAAAAAGTACGTTTCCGTCAGATGAACGCCGTTAATTTACAGTGCCTTTCAAGGTCAATCCCTAAACTACGGCAGTTCCGTTGACCTCCAATACAGACCTGCAAAACCCCGGGCGACTCGTCCCAGACTGCAGCCCTTGCAATCCGTTTTCGCACCGATGGATCAATCCCACCCTTCCAACAAATCGCGGCGTCCGCAGCGGGCCCTGCTGGCGCTGAATCTGGTCGGATACGCTGTGGGCGCCCTCACGATTCTGGGCTACGGGCTGATCGGGCTGCTGCCCACTTTCGTGGCCTGGGCCTACTTTCTGGCCGGGGCGCTGGTCAACATCGGGCTGTATTTCTGGATACAGGGCCTGAGCGACAAAGCGGTTCGCACCAAAACCTACCCCACCTACGTCTTTCTGCTGCTCAACGTGGGCGTGCAGCTGGGCTTTGCCATCTGGCAACCGCAGATTGCGTTCATCGCCATGCTGATCCTGATTGGCATCGTGCCCATCGAAGTGCTGCGCTTTCGCCGTCGCCAGATCGTGTTCATGTACGGCCTGATCGCGGCGATGACCCTGATCGCCCTCTTGTTGAGCGCGGGCCGCTGGAGCATTCCCACCAACGGCTGGACGCAGCAGACGCTGCTGTGGATTGCGTTCACCGAAGCGCTGGCTTTCAGCATCGCCACGCAGTTGTTCAAGGAGCGCTTCAGCCGCAAGCTGGTGCAGCACAACGAGCAGATCCGCGACGAGTACAAGACCTATCGCACCATCGCCCATCGCGATGATCTCACCGGCTTGGCCAACCGCCGGGCGTTCATGCAGAAACTGAGCGCCACGCTGGTCAAGCATCCGCATCAGGCTCTGGCCGTGGGCATGATCGATCTCGACCGCTTCAAGATCGTCAACGACCGTCTGGGCCATTCGGTGGGAGATCAACTGCTGGTGGCCGTGGGCCAGCGCCTGCGTAGCGTGCTGCGCCAGACCGATGTGCTGGCGCGGCTGGGCGGAGACGAGTTCGTGGTGATGTTCACCGGGTACACCTCGCTCGACCAGCTGCGCGCAGTGGCCGACCGATTGGTCAAAAGCATGGAGCAGGAGTTCACGGTGCAGAGCCACGCCCTGCAGATCGGGCTGTCGCTGGGCATCGTCATTCAGCAGCAAGCGCAGCCGGTGGATGCGCTCACCTTGATGCGCCGCGCCGATCTGGCGATGTACGCCTCCAAGGAAGGCGGCCGTCAGCAGTACCGCTTTTTCGACCAGCATATGGAAGACGCCCTGCAGGAGCATGATCGCAAGCTCAACTGGGTGCTCGACGCGCTGCATCACAACCGGCTGGAACTGCACTACCAGCCCATTCTGTCACTCGATGGCGGCACGGCTGCGGGCGTGGTTGGCGTCCATAGTGCCGAGGCGCTGCTGCGCCTGCGCGACGCCGACGGCGTGCACACGGCGGGCGCCTTCGAGTCGGTGCTCGATGACGAGCAAATCGGTGTGCCGGTCGGACGTTTCGTACTGTCTGCCGCGCTCGATCAGGCGCAGCGCTGGCATCTGCAGGGCCGGGAGATTCAGGTCAACGTCAACATCAGTCCGCGCCATTTTCTCGACCCGCAATTTCTCTCCGACCTGCGTACCGCGCTGGAACGCCATCCGCAATGTCCGCCGGAACGGCTCGTGCTCGAAGTCACCGAGCATGGCTCCGAGCTCGACAGCCGCATGGCCAGCTTTGTCGTCAGCCGGTGCCGCCATCTCGGCGTGCGGGTCGCGCTCGACGACTTTGGCACCGGCAGCGCCAGCCTCACCCATCTGCAACAACTCGAGGTCTCGTCGGTCAAGATCGACCGCAGCTTCACCCGCGACCTGTTCACCAGCGGCGCCGGGCTGAGTATCACTTACGGGCTGCTGCGCACCGCCGCGCTGATGGGCTTGGCCGTGGTGGCCGAGGGCGTGAGCACGCCGCAACACGCGCTGGCGCTGGCCTCCATGTCGTGCCGCCGTTTTCAGGGTTATGCCATCGCCCGGCCGATGACCGCCGAAGCCATGGATGCCTGGCTCACCACCTGGCGCTCGCAACTGCCTTGGGCGGCCTTGCTGCCCAAGCAGGCGCAAATCTCGCCCGATGCGATCCACGCCCTGGTGCAGCACAACAATACGGCGCTGCACGCCGAGCGCGGCACCATCAGTTCGGAAGAACGCAAGCAGCTCATCGAGCCAGATGCCCAGAACGCCTGCGCCCTGGGCCTGTGGTGCCACGAAAACGGCGCGCGTTACAGCAACCGGCCCGGATTTCTGAGACTGATGCGCGAACATCATGTGTTTCACAACCGGCTGCGCGAGGAACTGGCCGAGGCCCCGCTGAGCCCGGAGTCGGCCAGGATCAAGAGCCTGGGCGAGCAAAGCCGCATCATTCGGCACCAGTTCTGGAATCTGATTCTGCTGGGCGTCGACAAGCCCGTCGAATCTGACCAAGAGGAAGTCAACTCAACCGAATTCAACAGCGTGTTCGAGCCGGCTCCGGCCGAGTCCATCGAGGCGCCCTCCACCCCGCCAGCACTCAAACTCGTTCTGTGAGTATTTTTTGGTGAAATGAGCGGGCGCTGCAAGCCTTGCCGCTTGCATTGCCTCTGCGCCGCATGAACACTCCATCACAACAAGACGCTTTCGCTCGTGCGCAGCATGTCCGGCCTCCGCCACTCGCGGGTTGCCCGCCTGCAGCGTGCCGCGGCCCAGACTGAACATGACGCAGCGCGCCCCTGATCAAAACCCAGACAACCGCCCCGCACCGTCCACCGCCCTGCTGAACCGCACTCTCGCAGGTTATGTGCTCTACGCGGTGCTGTTGCTCGCCTATGCCGCAGCGGGGCTGCTGCCCTGGCTGGCTGCCGTCGCCTACGGCCTGCTCGGGGTGACGGTCAATCTGCTCCTGCTCAACTGGCTGCTCTACTTCCCCCGGACGCAGAACAGCGCAGAGAATTTTCCGGTCACGCTGTTCCTGCTGCTCAACGCCGGGCTGCAGTTCCTGTTCTTCGCTTTGCTGCCGTCGCTGGGGGCGCTGTTCCTGTTGCCGCTGTTTGCGTTGATTCCAATCGCCGCGCTGCATGTGCGTCGGCTTCAGATTGCCGCCAGCCTGCTGCTGCTCGCGGCGCTCAGCGCGGTGGCGATAGGGCTCAGTCCTGGCCGAATTCAGTTGCCCATGGCGGACGGGCAGCAGCGCGCACTGGCATGGGCTGCCGTGCTGACCGTGCTTGCCTTCGGCGCCACGCTCATGATGACCGTCGAAGGCTTCAGCCGCGCGCTCATCAAGGACAACCTGCGGCTGACCAAGGCGTTCAAGGCGCTGCGCCGCTTCGCCCTGCGCGACGAGCTGACCGGGCTGGCCAATCGCCGCATCTTTCTCGATCACCTCAACGAGCTGATGCAGCGCCGCCCGAACCAGACGCTGACCATCGGGCTGATGGATCTCGACCGCTTCAAATCCGTCAACGACCGGCTGGGCCACATCATCGGCGATCAGTTGCTGGTCGCCGTGGGACAACGGCTGCGCGGTGTGCTGCGCGAGGGCGATCTGCTGGCCCGTTTCGGCGGCGATGAATTCGTGGTGCTGCTGCCCGGCTACAGCACCGAACAGCAGCTCAGCTACATCGCCAAACGGCTGGTGAACTGCATCGAAGCGCCGTTCATCATTCAGGGCAACAGCCTGCAGATCGGGCTGTCGCTCGGTCTGGTGGTACAGCAGCCCGACGCGCCCGTCGACGCGCAAACCCTGGTGCGGCGGGCCGACATGGCCATGTATGCGGCGAAGAAAAACGGCCGACAGCAATACCGCATCTTCGATCAGCAGATGGAAGACGCCATGCAGGAGCGGCACCGCAAGCTGCAATGGGTGCAGTCGGCGCTGCGCGACAACCGGCTGGAACTGCAGTATCAGCCCATTCTGTCTCTGCAGGCGGCATCAACCACCAAAGGGGCGGAACCGCAGGTGCAGATCGACGGCGCCGAAGCTCTGCTACGGCTGCGCGACGCGGCGGGCTTGCACCGCGCAGCGACTTTCGAGGCCGTGCTCGACGACGACACCCTGGCCGTGGCGGTGGGCCGTTTCGTACTGGCCGCGGCCATGCGCCAGGCCGACGCCTGGTTCGGTGCGGGGCGCGCGCTGCAGATCAGCGTCAACATCAGCCCGCGGCATTTTCTCGATCCGCAATTTCTCTCCGACCTGCGCAGCGTGCTGGCCCAGCATCCGCAGTGCCCGCCCGGGTTGCTGGCGCTGGAGCTGACCGAGCACGGCTCCGAGCTCGACGGCGCGATGGCGCGCTTCATGGTCGCGCAATGCCGCCAGCTGGGCGTGCAGGTCATCCTTGACGACTTCGGCACTGGCAGCGCCAGCCTGATCCACTTGCAGCAGCTCGAAATCACCTCGGTCAAGATTGACCGCAGCTTCACCCATGACCTGTTCACCAGCGGCGCGGGCCTGAGCATTTCCTACGGCCTGCTGCGCATCGCCGAGCTCATGGGGCTGGAAGTGATCGGCGAAGGCGTGGGCTCGGCGCAGCATGCGCTGGCGCTGTCGTCCATGGGCTGTCGGCGCTTTCAGGGCTACGCCATTTCGCCGCCGCTGTCGCTGTCCGACTTCGAAGTCTGGCTATCCAACTGGCCCCAACTCATCCCCTGGACGGCCTCGCTGCGCCACCAGCCGGCCATCTCGGCCGATGCCATTCAGGCCCTGGTGTGGCACAACGCCGTGGCGCTGCGCGCGCAGCAAGACACCTTGAGCGAGAGTGAGCGTCAGCAGTTTCTCAAGCCGAACGCCGCGCTGCAAAGCGAGCTGGGTCTTTGGTGCCAGACCCATCAGGCGATGTATGAAGATCGGCCCGCGTTCCTGCGCCTGATTCGCGAGCTGCACATCTTTCACACCCGGCTGCGCGAGCAGCTGGCGACCAGGGCGCCGATCGAGCCGGCGCAGGCCGCGCAGCTCAAGGCGCACAGCCGCGTGGTGCGGCATCAGTTCTGGAATCTGGTGCTGGTGAACATTCCGCCCATGGCGGCGGAATCGGCGTCGCGCCAAGCGGGCCGAGATGCCGACCGAAACGCCGACTCGCGCTCCGGCGGTTTCGACAGCTCGATGCACCCCACCTTGCCGCTATAACGCTCTCAGCTTGACGCCACCACCCGCACCTGCTGCGCGGCGCGCTTGGCATTGGCGCGCGCGGCGTCGGTCGATTCGGCGCGGGCCAGCGCCACGCCCATGCGGCGTTTCACAAAACTCTCGGGTTTGCCGAACAGTCGCAGATCGGTTCCGGGTATGGCCAGCGCCGCTTCCACGCCTTCGAAGCGCACGCCGCGCGCCTCGACACCGCCGTAGATCACCGCGCTGGCGCCCGCGGTCTTGAGCGACGGGTCCACCGGCAGGCCAAGTATGGCCCGGGCGTGCAGCTCGAACTCGCTCTGCCACTGGGTGATGAGGGTGACCAGCCCGGTGTCGTGCGGGCGCGGGCTGACCTCGCTGAACCACACCTGCTCGCCCTTGACGAACAGTTCCACGCCAAAAATGCCGCGCCCGCCCAGCGCCTCGGTGATGCGCCGCGCCATGTCGCGGCTGCGCTCCAGCGCTACCGGGTTCATGGGGTGCGGCTGCCAGCTTTCCACATAGTCGCCGGCCACTTGCACATGGCCGATGGGTTCGCAGAAGTCGGTGCGCACGGCGCCGTCGGCGCCCACGCTGCGCACGGTGAGCTGGGTAATTTCATAATCGAAATCGATGAAACCCTCGACGATCACACGGCTCTGCGCCACGCGCCCGCCCGACATCGCCGCCTCCCAGGCGGGGCGCACGTCGGCCGGGCCGTCGAGCTTGCTCTGCCCCTTGCCCGAGGAACTCATCACCGGCTTGACCACGCAGGGATAGCCGATGCCGCCATCGATCGCGGCCTGCAGTTGCTCCAGCGAATCGGCGAAGGCATAGGGCGAGGTAGCCAGACCCAGCTCTTCGGCGGCCAGTCGGCGGATGCCTTCGCGGTTCATGGTCAGCCGCGCCGCGCGGGCTGTGGGAATGACGGTCACCACACCGGCAGCCTCCAGCTCTTCGAGCACTGGCGTGGCGATGGCCTCGATTTCCGGCACCACCAGATGCGGCTTTTCCTGCAGGATGAGGGCGCGCAAGGCCTCGGGATCGGTCATTTGAATCGTGCGGGCATGGTGCGCCACCTGCTGCCCAGGCGCGTGGTCATAGCGGTCCACCGCGATGGTTTCCACGCCCAGGCGCTGCAGCGCGATGAGCACTTCCTTGCCCAGTTCGCCCGCGCCGAGCAGCATCACGCGGGTGGCCGAAGGGGAAAGCGGGGTGCCAAGGGTCGTCATGTCAAAGTCCTTCACGATTTAGAAAGCGCCGGCCAAGGCATTGACCGTCAGCGCCAGAATCACCACATTGAAAAAGAACGCCGCCACGCTGTGCAGCAACACCAGATGGCGCACATGCCGCCCGGCGATGTTCACGTCCGAGGTCTGAAAGGTCATGCTCAGCACCACGGAAAAATAGAGATAGTCCCAATAATCGGGCACCTGACTGTTGGGGAACATCAGCGCAGGCGTGCCCGCCGTGCGCGCGGTGTAGTCGCTATGGGCGTATTGCAGGGCGAAGATCACCGAAAAAAACAACCAGGACAGCACGATGCTGCTTCCGGCCAGCGCCAGCGCGCCGGGGTGACCGCGCACCGCATGCAACTCCACCGACAGCGCAGCGAACACCGCGCCCGACAGCACCAGGCTGAACAGCAGCACCGTCCAGCGTCCTTCGGCCTCCAGCTCGGTGCGGCGCTTGAGGGTTTCGGTCGTGGCGTGCGCCATCATCCAGGCGGTGCTGACAAGAAACAGCAGCGCACTGGCATCAAACGCCCAGAGCAGCGCAATAGTGTGCGGCAAAGTGGCACTGAGCACCGCCCACAGCACCACGCCCAGCGCAATGGCTGCGCTCAAACGCGGGCGGTGGCTGAGTGTGCGGTAGAGGGTGAGAAGCGGATTGCGCATGGGGCATGAAGTGTAGGGTGAGTTAAGCGCGACATACCCGGCGATGAATCCCTAGAATTGCGCACCGCAACATCGCGCCCGCCTCTCTCCCTTCACGACCAAGGTTCGCCATGACCGCCGACACGTCCACCGACTTCCCCGATCTGTCGCATATCGCCCCCCGCGAAAAAGCCGAAATCCTCGCCCAGGCCCTGCCCTATATCCGCAAATTTCACGGCAAAACTCTGGTCATCAAATACGGCGGCAACGCCATGACCGACCCGGCCCTGCAGCAAGACTTTGCCGAGGACGTGGTGCTGCTCAAGCTGGTGGGCATGAACCCGGTGGTGGTGCATGGCGGCGGCCCGCAGATCGACGAGGCTTTGAGCCGCGTGGGCAAGAAGGGTACCTTCGTGCAAGGCATGCGAGTGACCGACGACGAAACCATGGAAGTGGTGGAATGGGTGCTGGCCGGCCAGGTGCAGCAAGACATCGTCGGCCTGATCAACCACGCCGGCGGCAAGGCAGTGGGACTGACCGGGCGAGACGGCGGCTTGATTCGGGCGCGCAAACTACGCATGCGCGACCGCGAGAATCCTGAAGCCGAGATCGACGTCGGCCAGGTGGGCGAAGTGGCGGCCATCGACCCTTCGGTGGTCAAGGCGCTGCAGGACGATCAGTTCATTCCGGTCATCTCGCCCATCGGCTTCGGCGAGGACAACGCCTCGTTCAACATCAACGCCGACGTGGTGGCGGGCAAGCTGGCCGAAGTGCTGCGCGCCGAAAAGCTGCTGCTGCTCACCAATATTCCCGGGGTGATGAACAAGAAGGGCGAACTGCTCACCGATCTCACCGCGCATGAAATCGACGACATGTTCGCCGACGGCACCATTTCCGGCGGCATGCTGCCCAAAATCTCGTCCGCGCTGGAAGCCGCCAAATCCGGCGTCAACTCGGTGCACATCGTCGATGGCCGCATTCCGCACGCCATCCTGCTGGAAGTGCTGACCGAACAGGCCTTCGGCACCATGATCCGCTCGCATTGAGTACCCTGGCGCTGGCCTCGTTCAGCGGCGGCAAGGATTCGATGCTCGCCGTGCAGCGCGCCCGCGAAAGCGGGCTGGAGGTGCGATGGCTGCTGGCCATGCTCGAAGAAACCGGTCAGCGTCTTCGCAGCCACGGCGTGCCGCTGGCGTTAATGCAGGCGCAGGCAGACGCCTTGGGGCTGGAACTGGTAACAGCGGCAGCAAGCTGGGACAACTACCAAGCCAGATTCGTCGCGCAGTTGCAGGCGCTGGCCGCGCGCGGCGCGCAGGTCGCGGTGTTTGGCGACATCGACCTGCAGGCCCACCGCGACTGGGAAGAACAGGTCTGCGCCCAAGCCGGTTTGCAGGCATGCCTGCCGCTGTGGGGACAGGCGCGGCTGGCGCTGGTGGACGAGTTTCTGGCGCAGGGCTGGCACGCCCGCGTGGTATGCGTGGACAGCCGTTTTCTTGACGACGCGTATTGCGGTCGGGAGTTCGATGCCGAATTCATCGCCAGCCTGCCAGCGGGCGTTGACGCCTGCGGCGAGAACGGCGAGTTCCACACCTTCGTGTTCGACGGCCCGGCGTTCTCCCGCCCGGTGGAGCATCGCGTTACCGGGTTGACTCCCTGGACCGCACCCGCACGCTTCGGCGCGGTGCGCTACTGCTTTGCCAATCTGGAGTTGCGACATGCCGCGTAATCCGGCTTGCGCAGCAAGTCAGACCGTCTGGCTGCTCGATCTCGACAACACCCTGCACGACGCCTCCTGGCGTGTGTTTCCGCTGATGAATGCGCAGATGACGGCCTTCATCGAACGGCATCTGGGCGTGGAGCGAGTGGAAGCCAACCGCATTCGCGCCCATTTCTGGCAACGCTACGGCGCCACGCTGCTGGGCCTGATGCACGAGCACGGCGTGGACGCCGCGCAGTTTCTGCGCGAGACGCACGATTTTCCGCATCTGCCTCGCATGTTGCGCTGCGACGGCAGCGAGCGCGCCGCGCTGGCGCGTCTGCCGGGTCGCAAACTGGTGCTCACCAATGCCCCGCGCAACTATGCCCGCCGCGTGCTGAAAACACTCAAACTCTGGCCGCTGGTCGACGGCCTGATCGCGGTCGAAGACATGTGGATGTTCCACAAACTGCGCCCCAAGCCGGATGCGCGCATGCTGCGCCATGTGCTCGCCCGCCACCGACTCAGGCCCGCGCAATGCGTGCTGGTCGAAGACACGCCCGGGCATTTGCAAGCCGCCCGCCGCATCGGCCTGCGCGGCGCGTGGATGGTGCGCTACCCCCGCCGCGCCGCGCGAGCAAGGCGCGATCTGCCGATGGAACGCACCGGCCTGCACGGACGGCCGGATTTCGTCACTGCGCGCATCCGCAGCCTGAGTGAACTCAGGCGGCTGGGTTGAAGCCGTCTGGCATCTCGCTCAACCCGCATCCAGCGCGTCGCCCAGTTCCTTAGCGCGCTGATCGGCCGCGTGCAAGGCGCGGATGATCGTGGTCTGCATATCGGCCGCATCGAACACGCCCAGCGCCGCTGCGGTGGTGCCGCCTTTGCTGGTGACGTTGGCACGCAAGGTGGCCAAGGGCTCGCTGCTGCCCTGCGCCAACGCGGCTGCCCCGGCCAGCGTGGCTAGAGCCAACTCGCGCGCCTGCGCGCCGCTCAAACCGAGTTCTTCGCCAGCACGCGTCATGGCTTCGGCCAGGTAAAACGCATACGCCGGGCCCGATCCCGACACTGCGGTGACCGCGTCGAGCAGGTCTTCACGCTGCACCCACACCCGCCGACCCGCCGGGGCCAGCAGGGCATCGGCCAGGGCGCTATCGGCCTCGCTGGCCTGCGCGCTGGCGAACAGCCCGGTGATGCCCTGACCGATGAGCGCCGGGGTGTTGGGCATGGTGCGCACCATGCGCTGCGCGCCGGTCTGCCGCTCGATGGCACGGCAGCGCACCCCGGCCATGATGCTGACATGCAGCGCGTCGCCCAGATGCGCTCGGCAGTCGGCCGCGGCCTGCGCGAACTGCTGCGGCTTCACCGCCCAAACCACGGCCTGCGCATCGCGCAAGGCGGCGTTGGGCGCTTCCAGAATCTGCACACCGGGAAAACGTTGCTGCAACCGAGCGCGCTGTTCGGCGAAGGGCTCGACCACGCGCAGGCTGGCGGGTTGCGCCCCCGAGGTCAGCAGCCCGCCGATCAGGGCGCTGCTCATATTGCCGCCGCCGATGAAGGCGGTGATGGGCAGGGAAACGGAGGAGATCGCAGGAGTAGTCAGGTTCGCATTCATGCCGCACATTATTCCCGCAAGTCGGCGCCTGCAATTCACCGATAATTCTTGCTCCATGCGTGTTCTTGCCCTCGATACCAGCACCGAAGCCCTGAGCGTCGCGCTCAGCGTGGACGGCCACTGCCGCAGCTTCGACGAAGCCGGCGGCCCGCGCGCCTCGCAGCGGCTGTTGCCTTTGTGTGCCGAGTTGCTGCGCACGGCCGGACTGCAATTCGCCGATCTCGACCTGATCGGCATGGGCGCCGGGCCGGGCGCGTTCACCGGGCTGCGCACGGCCGCGTCGGCGGCGCAGGGTCTGGCCTATGCCCTGCACCTTCCGGTGGCGCGCGTCGACACGCTCATGGCGCAGGCGGAAACCGCCTTCGCACTGCTGCACAGCGACGGCACGGTGTTGCCCGATCCGGTGCAAGCCGAGCCGGACACAGTGGTGCTCGTGGCGAACGATGCGCGCATGGGCGAGTTGTATTGGGAGCTGTTTCGCGCCCAGACATCAGGCTGGCAAAGTCTGCACCGGCCGACCGTGCAACGACCTGAGCACGCGGTGCTGGCCTGGGCCGAGGTGCTGGCCGATCTGCCCGAACATCTGGAGACCGGTGTGCTGCCCCGCTTGCTCGCCTGCGGCAATGCCTGGAGCGAGCATGCAGACGCCCTTTCCGCCGCCTTCGCCTCGCACGCCAGCGACAACCCGCGCCTGTTCGCCCTGAACCGCGCGGTGGTGCGCGCCGTGGCCTGCACGCCGTCGGCCGCCGCCGTGGCCCGGCTGTCGCTGCAGCAACACGCCGCCGGGCTGACCGTGTTTGCGGCGCTGGCGCAACCTATTTATGTACGCGACAAAGTGGCCTTGACCACGGCGGAGCGCGAACTGGCTCGCGCTGCCTTATGAACGCCCGGCTGCGTCCGCACGACTCGTCTGACGCCATTGCCCCGGCTGGGCAGTCGGCGCACGCCCTGCGACCGATGACCCCTGCCGACCTCGACGCCGTAGCGCAGATCGAAAACACGGTGTACGACTTTCCCTGGAGCCGGGGCAACTTCGCCGACTCCCTCACCGCGCAATATCACGCGCAGGTGCTCACCGACGAGACCGACACCGTGCGCGGCTATTTCGTGGCCATGCCCGGCGTGGAAGAAATGCATCTGCTCAATATCTCGGTCGATCCCGCGGTGCAGGGCCAGGGTTTGAGCCTGCTGATGCTCGATGCCGTGGTTTTGCTCAGCCGGGCCGATGGCGCCTACCTGCTCTGGCTGGAAGTGCGTCCGAGCAATACCCACGCCGTGCGCATTTACGAGCGCTACGGCTTCTACCCCATCGCCCGCCGACGCGACTATTACCCCTCGGTCGATACGCAAGGCCGCGCCAGCCGGGAAGACGCCCTGGTGATGTCCGCGAAGGTGGACGATCTGCTGCAACGCCGCGGCCTGCGTCCGGCCTGACCGCGCCCAGCCCGCATGACTGAGCCCAGCCCTCGCCTCACCCCGCAAACCCTGCAGTGGACGCGGGCACTCGGCCTCGGGCCGCTGTTCGTGCGGCGCGAAGTTCTGCGCGAGCAGCAAGCTCAGCCCGCTGTCGAAGCCGCAGAAGTCATTGCAACGCCCGCCGCTGCAAGGCCGGTCGCGCAACCGCCCAAGCCCAACCGCCCCATCCCGCCGCCACGACCCACGTCCTCCATCCCCATCGCGGATGCCGCGCGGGTTGAGGCCATCGCCCGTATGGACTGGGGCGAGCTGCAAGTCGGCGCTCAGGCCTGCCGCGCCTGCAAACTCGGCAGCAGCCGACACCAGGCCGTGTTCGGCAGCGGCTCCACGCAAGCCCGCTGGATGATCATCGGCGAGGCGCCCGGCGCCGAAGAAGACCGCCAAGGTCAGCCCTTTGTCGGCGCCGCGGGGCAATTGCTCGACGCCATGCTGCAGGCCATCGGCCTGGACCGCAGCGCCAACGACCCCGAGCGCGCGGTTTACATCGCCAATGTGCTCAAGTGCCGTCCGCCGGGCAACCGCAACCCCGAGCCCGAAGAAGTGGCCCAATGTGCGCCCTGGCTCGAGCGCCAGGTGGCCCTGCTGCAGCCACAGCTCATTCTCGCTCTGGGCCGGTTCGCGGCGCACAGCCTGCTCGGCAGCCAAGCGCCCATCAGCCAGTTGCGCGGGCAGGTGCACGAGTTCGCCGGAATTCCCGTGATCGTGAGCTATCACCCGGCCTATCTGCTGCGCAACCCGGCCGACAAGGCCCGCGTCTGGCGCGATCTGTGTTTCGCCCGCGATCTTGCCGACGCCGCGGCAGCAAAACCCGCAGAAACTCAGTCCGAGTCCGAATAAGACCGGCCTGTCTGCGCCATGCGCAACACGATTTCTGCGACTTTTTTCACGTTTTTTGGCGCCGCGATCACAGCGCATGGGGTTGACCCTGAGCGGCGCCCGCAGGTCAATCCAGAACAATGTAAAGAATCAAACAAAGGGCGCAATGCCGCGTTTTGCACCGCAAAGTCATACCGGGGGTATGACCGGCACCGCCCGCAAACCTGGAGAGAGACATGCAGATCGACACCGCTTTTTTCATCAATGCCATCGGCATTGCCATCATGATCTACGGCCTGGTGGATGTTTTGCTGCTGCGCAGCAAGATTCCCGGCGGGCAGGTGGGCAAAGCGTGGAAGGGCCTGACCCTGTTGATCGGGCTGTTTACCGCGGGCTATCTCGTCTCGCCCTTTTTCAGCACCCTGCCCGCAGATTCCATCCGCATCATCGTCTCGCTGATCTTCCTGTTTGGCGCGGTGTACGTGATCCTTACCGTGCGTCTGCTTTACCGCATCATCGCGGAGCTGGCGTCCTGAACGCAATGTGCTCAACAAAAAAGCCCGGTTAGACCGGGCTTTTTTGTGGGTGCCATGATGATTTCGCAGACGATCAGTGCATTTCGTCGCGGATGTAGAGATCGCCCTTCAGGCTGGCGATGTAGGCCGCGATGTCCTGCAGATCCTGCGTGTTGTACTGCGCCACCATGCCGCTCATGATGGCGTTGTTGCGGCCATATAGCGGGGTCTGGTGCTTGGCCTGGTATTGCTGCAGGGCGTGGAACAGATAGCTCTGGTATTGACCCGCCAGTTTGGGATAGTTGGGGGCGATGGGCTTGTCGAGACCGGCGCCGTGGCAGGCAATGCAGCCGCCTTTGTTCACCAGTTCTTCACCCTTTTTGATGTCGGCGGCGTTGGCCAGTTGGAACATTTGGGCCAGGGCCAAGGCAGTCGCTGCCAGCAGAACAATTTTTTTCATCGAGGATCTCCGCGCTTGTTATTTGATGGGCTGGCCTTTGGCCGTAGCGTAGTAGGCGGCAATGTCAGCCATTTGCTGGTCGGTCAGCGACGCGGCGATGGCGCGCATGGTCGGGAAACGGCGGTTGCCGTTTTTGTATTCCTTCAGCGCATCGACGATGTATTGCGCGTTTTGCCCGTTGATCATGGGCACGGCAAAAATTTCAGGGAAGGAGGAGCGATAGCCGCCCCCCATGTTGTGGCAGCCCTGGCAGCTGGCCACGAGCTTGGCGCCTTCTGCGGCATTGCCAACGACGTTCTGCGCGTGGGCGGACGCCGCAAGCATCAGGGAAGCGAGAAAGAGGACTTTTTTCATCATTGCAGGCGCGAGAGTCTTGAGAGCCATCAAACAAGCGCCTCATTATAGGGAGGCAGCACGCCTCATCGCGTCATTTTGTCGCAGTCAAGACTTAACGCGTTCCTGAATTGACAAAACGCAGACTCCATGCCTTTGAATCAAGATGTAACCAGCTCCTGACCGACAAAGCCTTGCCGATAGTCTTCGGGCAGCATGTCGCACAGTTGCTGCCTAACCTTGTCCGCCTGCACTGATCCGGCGATCTCGGCGATGAGTACGAGACATTCCTGCAGCGCGGCCAGCACGGCCTCCGGCTGGTCGGCGGCGCGCAGGTGCGCCCGTGCCGGCCCGCTCTGAGCGCCGAGCAGTCGCTCCAGCATGTCGAACATATACATGCGCGACAAGGCTATGGAGCGCCGGGGCGGCGGCGCTACGGCTTGCGCCAGTTGCGACGCCGCCACGCTGGATGGGCTCGGCTCGGATGCCGAAGAAGCCTGAACGGATGCATTCGAGGTCCGCTTCAGCGGCGCTTCCACGGGCTCCGGCGCATTCGCAAGCCCCACGCGCTCGACATAGCCAGCGGCGAGCAGTTCCCGCGCGAGTTCCTGCACCTCTTGCCCCATCAAGGCGCACAACTCGCCGATGGCGCGCTGGCCGTCGCACAGAATCAGCACATGCCGCTGCCTTGCACTCAGTGCCTGACTGCGCTGCTGTTGCTCGCGGCGGCCGGCCGAGGTTTTTCGCAACACATCAGCCAAGGTCAAGTTGCTCATTCCACCCCCTTAAAAGAGGGGGTACTGTAAAGATTGCAAATGACCGCGGCGTGACACCGCAAGCGTAAAAAGCGCAACAAAAACAGCAGCCTCTCAAGGAAACGCCGGGCCGCCCCAAGTTTCCTTGACCCCCGCGGGGGGCGGGTCGGCGAGCCGACCCTGGGGGTGCTCAGACGAATCTAAGTCTGCCTCTGTCAGAATCTGCGCCACAAAACCACAACCCCTCACCACACCATGCACCTCTACCTTCTGGCCATCGCCGCCCTTCAAGGCGTGACCGAGCTGTTTCCCATTTCCAGCCTTGGGCACAGCATTCTGATTCCGGCCCTGTTTCATTGGCCCATCGACCGCACGGCAGACTGGTTTCTGCCCTTCATCGTGGTGCTGCATCTGGGCACGGCCACCGCGCTGCTGATCTATTTCTGGCGCGACTGGGCGCGGCTGATCGGTGGCTGGCTGCGCGCGGGCGGCAAGGCATCCAACCCCGACGCCCGTCTGCTCTGGCTGATCGTGGCGGGCACCATTCCGGCCGGGCTGCTTGGGCTGCTGCTGGCGCACAAGATCAAGGCGCTGTTCGGCGGCTTCACCTTCGCGGCGATTGCGCTGATGCTCAACGGCCTGCTGCTGCTGGGCGGCGATGCGCTCAAGCACCGGCGCGGGCTGATCGCCCTGCCGGAACTGGGCTGGCTGCGCGCTTTTCTCATTGGCCTGGCGCAGGCGCTGGCCCTGATTCCGGGGTTTTCGCGCTCCGGGGCCACGCTGGTCGCCGGTCTGGGCCTGGGCTTGAACTATGCCGACTCGGCGCGGTTTTCGTTTTTGCTCGCCACGCCCATCATCGCGGCAGCGGGCGTGCTCGAAGTGCCCAAGCTGATGCACGCCGGCGTGCCGCATGAACTGCTGGGCACCATTGCAGCGGCCGGGGTGCTGGCCGGGGTGTTCGCCTGGCTGTCCACCTGGTTTCTGATGCGCTGGTTCACCGACCACGAAATGAAGGCGCTGCGGCCGTTCGGCATTTACTGCCTGTTGCTGGGCGCGGTGGCGTTGCTTGTCGGCTGAGCCTACGTTTTGCCTGAAATTTCGCCTGACAGACACGCCGCCGCGCAGCCCCACGCGTTTCTCGCCTACTTGGGGGGCTGACGCGCTGCGGCAGGCCTGGATGCAGTCAACAGCGCCTGCACCGCAGCCACGCGCCGTCGGCTGACGGGCAGGGTGTCGGGCACGCCGTGCAGATGCAAAGTCCAAGTGGCGTTGTCGGTCTCTGCACTTCCGGCCTCGGGTTCTGGCGCGATGCCCTCCGGCGGAGTCATCGGCCGCTCCAGGCTGCGAATCGCGGGCGCCGCGACCAGCGCGCTGCGGTGAATGCGAACGAGATGCTCGGCGTAGCGCTGCTCCAGATCGGTCAATGAAAGGTCCACCAGATACTGCTGCTCGGCGGTGCGCAGGGTGGTGTATTTGGCCTCGGCGCGGCAATACAGAATGTCGGCCAGCGGCACGCGCTTGAGCGCGCCATGATGCTGCACCGTCAGGTACACGGTTTCCACCGCTGCCGGCGCCTGCTGCTCCGCCCCCTGGGCACGCAGCCACAGCACGGCCTTGCCCATCGCCTGAGCCAGGCGCTCGCGCCGCACCGGCTTGGTGAGATAGTCGACGGCCGATACGCCGAAGGCATCGAGCGCATGCTGCTCGTGCGCGGTCACGAACACGATGGCGGGATGATGCAGGCCGGGATCGCCCGTCAGCCGCCGGGCCAGTTCCATGCCCGTCTGCCCCGGCATCTGGATATCGAGCAGCAGCACGTCAAAACGCTGCGCACGAAGCAGCACCCAGGCCTCGGCGGCGTCGGCCGCTTCGTCCACTATGGCCTGCGCAGTTTCGGGCAGCTCGGCGAGCAGGCGGCGCAGGCGGCTGCGGGCCAGCGGTTCGTCGTCAACGATGAGCACGTTCATAGCGGTAAGCGTAACCGCGCCCGCCAGCGGGCCAGGCCGTCCTCGACGACTTCGCCCTGATCGACCTCGGCCGCAATGTCGTACAGCAGATGCAGGCGCTGGCGAATGTTGCGCAGCGCCGTGCCGGTGCCATGACGGCGCGGTGGGGGCGTGTCGCTCAGCGCGGGCAAGTCGTTGCGCACGGTGACTTCGATCTGCCCCAGCCGCCGGGCTACGTCGATGTCGATCTGCACCCTGCGGCTGCTGCGCTCGACGCCATGCCGCACCGCGTTCTCCACCAGCGGCTGCAGGGTCAGCGCCGGAATGCGGATTTGCAGCAGGGTGTCGTCGACCTGCCATTGCACTCGCATGCGCTCGCCGAAACGCACCGACTCGATGTCGAGGTAGCGCCGCGCCAGATCCATTTCCTGCTCCAGCGTGACCAGCGTACCCGGCTTGCCCACGCTGGCGCGGAACAGTTCGGCCAGATCGTCGAGCACGGTCTCGGCGCGCTCGGGCTGCTCGCGCACCAGGGCGCTGGCGGCGTTGAGGGTGTTGAACAGAAAGTGTGGGCGGATGCGCGACTGCAGTTCACTCAACCGCGCCTGCATGTCGATCGGCGTGAAGGCCCGTGCGCGCAGTTGCAGATAGTGCACGAAGACCAGCGCCAGCGCCGCCCCCGCCAGCGCAGCCTGCCAGGGCTGCTGCGCAGCGCGCGGCGCAAGCGCATCGAACAAGGGCTGTACCAGCAGATTCAAACCCAGCGCCGAAAAGGCGCCCAGCGCCATGGCCACGACCAGCACCGCGGCCGCACCCCGCAGCCGCCACAGCCGCTGGGTCATGCACATCAGCGCCAGCCAGAGCAGCGCGGCGGGCTCCACCCACGAGAGCAGCAACAAGGCGCCGATACGGCCTTCCCCTTGCGGCCACTGCAGCAACACGAGCAGCGCCAAAAGCAGATTGAGCGCCACCAGCGCGCGCACCAGACTGCCAGCGCCGCAGATGTCGAGGCGCACTGCGGTTTCGGTGGAAGGGGTCGGTTCAGCAGTCATCTGGGGCATCAAGCAGCTTGATCCTGAAGGCTTCTCTAAAATTGGCGGTTTCGACCCTGGCGCCCATGGCGTCATAACGCTCGCTTTGCGAGGCCAATCCATGCACGATCAATTCGAACACAAGCAGCAAGCCTGGTCCGCGCGTTTTTCCGAGCCGGTCAGTGCTCTGGTGCAGCGCTACACCGCCTCGGTGGATTTCGACCGGCGGCTGGCGCTGTTCGACATCGACGGATCGCTGGCGCACGCCACCATGCTGGCCGAACAAGGCATTCTCAGCGCGGACGACCTCGCCGCCATCGAGCGCGGCATGGCGCAGATCCGTACCGAAATCGACTCTGGCGCGTTCGAGTGGAAGCTCGAACTCGAAGACGTCCATCTCAACATCGAGGCCCGCCTGACCCAGCTTGCGGGCGACGCCGGCAAGCGCCTGCACACCGGTCGCAGCCGCAACGATCAGGTGGCCACCGACATCCGCCTATGGCTGCGCGACAGCATCGACCAGAGCATCGCTCAACTCCGTGCGCTGCAGCGTGCGCTGGTACAACTGGCCGCACAGCATGCCGACACCATCATGCCGGGCTTCACGCATCTGCAGGTGGCGCAGCCGGTGAGTTTCGGCCACCATCTGCTGGCTTATGTGGAAATGTTCGGTCGCGATGCTGAGCGCCTGCGCGACTGCCGTGCCCGCGTCAATCGCCTGCCGCTGGGCGCTGCCGCGCTGGCTGGCACCACTTTCCCGATCAACCGCCCGCGCGTAGCCGAGCTGCTGGGCTTTGACGGCGTGTGCCAGAACTCGCTCGACGCCGTGAGCGACCGCGACTTCGCCATCGAGTACAACGCTGCCTGCGCGCTGATCATGGTGCATATCAGCCGCTTCAGCGAAGAGCTGGTGCTGTGGATGAGCCCGGCCTTCGGCTTCATCGACCTGGCCGACCGCTTCTGCACCGGGTCGAGCATCATGCCGCAGAAAAAAAACCCGGACGTGCCCGAGCTCGCCCGCGGCAAGACCGGGCGGGTCACTGGCCATTTGATGAGCCTGCTGATGCTGATGAAGGGCCAGCCCCTGGCCTACAACAAAGACAACCAGGAAGACAAGGAGCCGCTGTTCGACACCGCCGATACCGTGATCGACACCCTGCGCATTTTCACCGACATGGTGAGCGGCATCCGCGTCAAGGCCGAGGCGATGGAGCGCACCGCGCTGCAGGGTTACTCCACCGCCACCGATCTGGCCGACTATCTCGTGAAAAAGGGGCTGCCCTTCCGCGACGCGCACGAGACGGTGGCAAAAGCCGTGCGCTTTGCGGTGGAGCGCGGCATCGGCCTGGAAGACATCAGCCTGAACGATCTGCACAGTTTCTCGCCCCTCATCGGAGAAGACGCGCCCGAAGCGCTCAAGCTGCAGGGCTCACTCGCCGCGCGCGATCATCTGGGCGGCACGGCGCCGAACCAAGTGCGCGCGCAGGTGGCGCGCTGGCAAGCCGCACTCGGCGACGCATAAAACGAAGCGATCAGACGAAGCGCTCAGGCGCGCGGCAAGGTCACGCCGTGCTGCCCTTGGTACTTGCCGCCGCGATCCTTGTAGCTGACTTCGCAGACTTCATCGCTCTCGAAGAACAGCACCTGCGCGCAGCCCTCGCCCGCGTAAATCTTGGCGGGCAGCGGTGTGGTGTTGGAGAACTCCAGCGTCACATAACCTTCCCACTCGGGCTCGAACGGTGTGACGTTGACGATGATGCCGCAGCGGGCATAGGTGCTCTTGCCCAGGCAGATGGTGAGCACATTGCGCGGAATGCGGAAGTACTCCATCGTCCGCGCCAGCGCGAAGCTGTTGGGCGGGATGATGCACACGTCGCCCCGAAAATCGACAAAGGACTTTTCATCGAAATTCTTCGGATCGACGATGGTGCTGTTGATGTTGGTGAAGATCTTGAATTCGTTGGCGCAACGGATGTCGTAGCCGTAGCTCGACGTGCCATAGCTGATGATGCGGTGTCCATCGACCTCGCGCACTTGCGCGGGCTCGAACGGCTCGATCATCGCCGTATTTTGCGCCATGCGGCGGATCCACTGATCTGATTTGATGCTCATGATGTCGGGGCAGTCTGGCTCAGCCGGGCTGCTGTAATAAGGCAGATAGACGCAACCATACCGCACCCGCCAGGTCGTCGGAGTGAAGCTAGCCGGGATAGCGGCTCGAGGTAGGCATGCGGCGTGCGGAAATAAAAAAACCCGGGCGATCAGCCCGGGCTCAATTGCACTGAATGCTCAGGGCTTGCTGGTCGGAAACGGCCAGGCCGCTTGCGGATTCAGCTTGGTTTGCGCGGTCGCTGCCTTTTTGGCAGGAGCAGCTACGGCCTTCTTCGCCGGTGCCGCTTTTTTCGTAGGCGCAGCCTTCTTCGCAGGTGCAGCTTTCTTAGCCGGTGCGGCCTTCTTTGCAGGAGCAGCCTTCTTCGCCGGAGCAGCCTTCTTCGCCGGAGCAGCCTTCTTCGCCGGTGCGGCCTTCTTCGCAGGAGCCGCCTTCTTAGCCGGTGCGGCCTTCTTCGCAGGAGCAGCCTTCTTCGCCGGTGCGGCCTTCTTCGCAGGAGCAGCTTTCTTCGCCGGTGCGGCTTTCTTCGCCGGAGCCGCCTTTTTCGCGGGTGCAGCCTTCTTAGCCGGTGCTACTTTCTTCGCGGGCGTCGCTTTCTTCGCCGGTGCCGCTTTTTTTGCAGTTGCCATGGTGATTCTCCTTGATCAAGTCTTTTGAAGTTGAGCCGGTCGCCAAATCGCGTCCGAGCGCCTCACGGCCCCGCCTCCCGGCGGTTTCCAGTACGGGACATCGGCACGGCGTTCAGCCGGCACCACCTGCGATCGGCTCAGCGCTGATCCGTGCAGGGGATTCACTTCCGTCGGCGACAAAGCCATTGCGGGAAGGAATGGGGAACGGCGCGCCATGCGCTCACCTCTGGTCATCCAGAGCATGAGGCGCAGACCGGCGCACCAGAATTGATCGAGCAGGGAGTCAGGCATCACCATGGACGCCCCCATGCGTTGCGCGACAAAAAACAGAGGAGGAGACTCCACCCGCCGACTCTGCGCGGCCGGACGTATCGGGGTGGAAGGGACTCGGTCAACAATCACTCTGTTGTGCGTGCTCGCAGGTTATTCAGGCGTCATTCCCAGGACAGCGCGCCGCCGGATTGGTACTCGATCACCCGGGTCTCGAAGAAGTTGCGTTCCTTCTTCAAGTCGATCATTTCACTCATCCAGGGGAAGGGGTTCTCTTCGTTGGGGAAGATGGCGTCGAGACCAATCTGCACCGCACGGCGGTTGGCGATAAAGCGCAGATAGCCTTTGAACATGGACGCGTTCAGACCCAGCACGCCGCGGGGCATGGTGTCTTCGGCATAGCGATACTCAAGCTCGACCGCCTGATGGAAGAGGCCGGTGAGCTCGCGCTTGAATTCCGGGGTCCAGAGATGCGGATTCTCCAGCTTGATCTGGTTGACCAGATCGATGCCGAAGTTGGTGTGCATGGACTCGTCGCGCAGGATGTACTGGTATTGCTCGGCCGCACCGGTCATCTTGTTCTGCCGCCCCATCGACAGGATCTGGGTGAAGCCGACATAGAAGAACAACCCTTCCATGAGGCACGCGAACACGATGATGGAACGCAGCAGCTCCTGATCGTTGCGCTCCGAACCCCCGAAAGCCGAAGTACGGAACTCGGGGTTGGTCAGGGTGTCGATGAAGGGAATGAGGAACTCGTCCTTGTCACGGATGGAGGTGATCTCGTGATAAGAGTTGAAGATCTCGCTTTCATCGAGGCCTATGGATTCGACGATGTACTGATAGGCGTGGGTGTGGATGGCTTCTTCGAAGGCCTGGCGCAGCAGGTACTGGCGGCACTCGGGGTTGGTGATGTGGCGATAGGTGCCCAGCACGATGTTGTTGGCGGCGAGCGAATCGGCCGTGGTGAAAAAGCCGAGGTTGCGCTTGATGATGAGGCGCTCGTCATCGGTCAGGCCGTTGGGGTCTTTCCACATCGCGATGTCGCGCGACATGTTGATTTCCTGCGGCATCCAGTGATTCGCGCAGGAGGCGAGGTATTTATCCCAGGCCCATTTGTATTTGAACGGGACGAGTTGGTTGACATCGACACTACAGTTGATGATGCGCTTGTCTTCGGCGCGCACCCGCGCGGTGGAGGCCGCGCGTTGGCTGTAGAGGTCTGCGGCCACCGCCAATGCTGGCGTCGATGCGGCTGCGGATTGAAGCGAAGCCGAGGCACCGCCCAGGGATTGAAGTGAACGCTCCGCCAGCGCACCTTGCGCGGGGCTTGCAGAGTTCTGTTGTGGTTCGTCCCAAGTAAGCATGTTCATGACCTTCCGTGAATTATCAAGTGTTCAGCGCAAAGGCTCAACACCGATGCAATGAGGATGCGTGGTTTGTGCGGCGCATGTTGTGCAGGCGCATCGCAAGTGGCATGCCGCTTGATCACTTGTGATGCGCCGCAACGGTTTGCAGCGCTTACTGACAGGCCTCGCATTCCGGGTTGTCGATGGCACAGTAGCGGATGTCACCCGACTGCACCACGGCCTGTGCCGAAGCCGAAGCTAAAGCCGAAACCGACTCGCTTGGCGACTGCGGCACGGCGTTGAGCTGACCCGCCTTGACCGTGGACTTCTCGGCATGCGTGGCGCCGATAGTGCGCAGGTAGTAGGTGGTCTTGAGGCCACGCAGCCAAGCCAGCTTGTAGGTATCGTCGAGCAGCTTGCCCGATGCATTGGCCATGTAGATGTTGAGCGACTGCGCCTGGTCGATCCATTTCTGGCGGCGCGCCGCAGCCTCGATGATCCACTGGGTATCGGTCTCGAAGGCCGTGGCATACAGGGCTTTGAGATCGGCGGGAATGCGGTCGATGCGCTGGGTGCTGCCATCGAAGTACTTGAGGTCGGCCACCATCACTGCGTCCCACAGGCCACGCGCCTTGAGGTCGCGCACCAGATATTGATTGATGACGGTGAACTCGCCCGACAGATTCGACTTGACGTACAGGTTCTGGAAAGTCGGCTCGATGCAGGCGTCGACGCCGACGATGTTGGAGATGGTGGCCGTGGGCGCGATGGCCACGCAGTTGGAGTTGCGCATGCCGTGCTGCGCAATCTGCGCGCGCAGGGCGTTCCAGTCGAGGGTGCTGGAGGTGTCGGCCTCGACATAGCCACCGCGCTGCTCGGCCAGCAGCTTCAGACTGTCCATGGGCAGAATGCCTTGATCCCAAAGCGAGCCGCCGTAACTGCTGTAGCGGCCGCGCTCGCGTGCCAGTTCGCTCGACGCCCAGTAAGCCTCGTAGCAAACCGCCTCCATCGACCGATCGGCAAATTCCACGGCTTGTTGCGAACCATAGGGAATGCGCAGCTGATACAGACAGTCCTGAAAGCCCATGATGCCCAGACCCACTGGCCGGTGCTTCATATTGGCGTTGCGCGCCTTGGCCACGGCGTAGTAGTTGATGTCGATCACGTTGTCGAGCATGCGCATCGCGGTCTGGATGGTGCGCTTGAGCTTGGCCTGGTCGATGACTTTGGCGCCGTCTGGCGCGTCTTTCAGATGCGCGACCAGGTTGACCGAGCCGAGGTTGCACACCGCGATTTCGCTCTCGTTGGTGTTGAGCGTGATCTCGGTGCAGAGGTTGCTCGAGTGCACCACGCCCACATGCTGCTGCGGGCTGCGCACATTGCACGCATCCTTGAAGGTGATCCAGGGATGGCCGGTTTCGAACAGCATGGACAGCATCTTGCGCCACAGTTGCACCGCAGGCAGGGTCTTGAACAGCTTGATTTCGCCCAGCGCGGCCTTTTGCTCGTAGCGGGTATAGGCCTGCTCGAAGTCCTTGCCGAACTTGTCGTGCAGATCCGGGACGTCGGCCGGGCTGAACAGCGTCCAGTCGCCCCCTTCCATCACCCGCTTCATGAATAGATCGGGCACCCAGTTCGCGGTGTTCATGTCGTGCGTGCGGCGGCGATCGTCGCCGGTGTTCTTGCGCAGTTCCAGGAACTCTTCGATGTCGAGGTGCCAGGTTTCCAGATAGGCGCAGACCGCGCCCTTGCGCTTGCCGCCCTGGTTCACTGCCACCGCAGTGTCGTTGACCACTTTGAGGAAGGGCACGACGCCCTGGCTCTTGCCGTTGGTGCCCTTGATGTGGCTGCCCAGGGCGCGCACGCGCGTCCAGTCGTTGCCCAGACCGCCGGCGAACTTGGACAACAGCGCGTTCTCCTTGATGGCCTCGTAGATGCCGTCCAGATCGTCCGCCACGGTGGTGAGGTAGCAGCTCGACAGTTGCGAACGGCGGGTGCCCGCATTGAACAGGGTGGGCGTGCTCGACATGAAATCAAAGCTGGAGAGCAGCTCGTAGAACTCGATGGCGCGCGCTTCGCGGTCGATTTCGTTGAGCGACAAGCCCATGGCCACGCGCATGAAAAAGGCCTGCGGCAGCTCGATGCGACGGCCATCTTTGTTCACCCGCGTATCGGCACGATTGGCGAGGAAATAACGGTCATACAGCGTTTGCAGACCCAGGTAATCGAACTGCAGGTCGCGCTCGGCCTTGAGCGCGGCACCCAGACGGGCCAGGTCGAACTGCCCGAGCCGCTCGTCGAGCAGTTCGAGCTCGACACCCTCCTTGATGCAGCGCGGAAAATACTCGGCGTAGCGCTGGGTCATCTGCTCCTGCGGAATGTCCTCGTTCAGCGTCTCGCGGCGCATGGTGTGCAACAGCAGGCGCGCGGTGACCTTGGAGTAGTCGGGGTCGCGCTCGATCAGGGTGCGCGAGGCGAGGATAGAGGCCTTGTAAACCTCGAGCATCGGCACGCCGTCGTACAGATTGCGCAGAGTTTCCGCCACGATGGGGGCCGCCTTCACATCCGCACTCAGATTGACGCAGGCGGATTCAATCAGGCTCACCAGAGCGGCCTGATCGAGCGGTTTGCGCAGACCGCCGTCGAGCACATGCAGCACCGGAGCGCTCTCTTGTTGCTCTGCAGCCGCTTTCTGCTTGGCCCGCTCTTGTGTGCGGCGTTCGCGGTACAGCACATAGGCGCGCGCCACCTCGTGCTGGCCAGTGCGCATCAGCGAGAGTTCGACCTGGTCCTGAATGTCTTCAATATGAAAGGTGCCGCCGCTGGGACGGCTACGGAGCAGGGCGCGCACGACGTTTTCGGTCAGCGCATTCACTGTTTCGCGCATGCTGGCCGAGGCCGCACCCTGCCCGCCTTGCACGGCCAGAAAGGCCTTGGTCATCGCCACGGCGATTTTGCTCGGCTCAAACCCGACCACGGCCCCGTTGCGACGGATGATCTTGTAGTCTGAAAAATCACCCAGTGCGACCTGCTGTTGCGTATCCACCTCGGGGTGTGCGAGGTGTTGCGGGACGGCAGTGGATTCGGTGGCGGCGGTGGTCTGGGACATCGGGACTCCTTGAGGGCAGATGGGCCGCGCAGCAAATCTGACTGGCTCACGGCGCTGCGAGCGCACATGAACGCCGCATGAAAGCAGCACGGACAAAGCAATAAAGACGAATGAGGGCAAATCGGGGACGAACCGAGAGAGCGCGTAAGCATTTCCAGCCTTCCGAAGCCGCAGTCTCAGACCGCGATCCGGCATCTCTCTCAATCCGTCAAGACACTATATCTAGCGTCTGGCGGAATTTCAACCACTATTCGTAGTGTGGGACAAATTGACAGTCAGCCCACAGCTTATGCACAGGTTCATGCACAAAGTCTGCCCTTGGAGCGGCTTCGGGCAAACCCGCAAGGGTGCTCAAAACCGCTGAAATGGAAAGGCCGATGTCGGCAAGGCCAGGCCGTTTTTGAGCTGGCGCCAGTCGAAGCCGACGCCTGGATCGGTCTTGCGCCCTGGCGCAATGTCGCTATGCCCGACCCATGCGCGCAAGGGATAGCGCGCGAGCAGTTCAGATCCCAGTGCGATCAGGGTGTCGTACTGCTCGGGCTCGAACGGCTCATCGTCGCTCCCTTCGAGTTCGATGCCGATGCTGAAATCGTTGCATCGCTCGCGCCCGGCATAACGCGATGCGCCGGCATGCCAGGCGCGCCGGTCACAGGACACATATTGCGTGAGCACACCATCGCGCTGCACGACAAAATGCGCCGAGACCCTAAGGCCTTCGAGCGCGGCAAAAGCCGGGTGCGCCCGCGGATCGAGCCGATTGCAAAACAACTGCTCGATCGCCTCGCCGCCATATTGACGCGGCGGCAGAGCGATGCAATGGATCACCAGCAAATCGATCGGCATGCCCGCGGGCCGCTCATCCTGATTGGGAGACGGCATATGTCGGGCGTGGGGCATCCAGCCTGCGTCCCGACTAGCCGTACTGAAGGGGGGCGACATGATCAGAAAGGGTCGTCCGGCGGCGCTTCAGCCGGGTCGCGCACGTCGAGGCGCTCCATACGGTAGCGGATCTGACGCAGATTCAGCCCCAGCAACTGCGCGGCCGCGGTGCGATTGAAGCGGGTGCGCCGCAGCGCCTCGCAGAGGATGCTGCGTTCAACCTGATCGAGGTATGCCCCCAAGTCGGGAGGCAGGGGCGATTGCGCTTCGAACCGGGCCATGGGGGGCTGGGGCGACTGAGGCGGCTGAGGCTCCGGGGCATGCTGCGCAACGATTGGGGTGATCGGCGGGTCCGCCGGTCGCTGCATTGAAGGCGCCGTCGTGTCGGGCAGGATGGTGGTGATCGGCAAAGCCGTCGCAGAGGTCAGCACTTCGGCGACGCGGACGCCACTGCCCTGCAACTCGATGTCCTCAGGGCCGATCAGATCTTGTGCAGCCAGCGCCGCAGCCCGGTGCAGCAGATTCTCCAGCTCGCGCACATTGCCTGAGAAACGATGCTGGCGCAGGTGCTCAAGCGCAGCCGGGCTCAGCCGCAGACCGGGCCGCGCATTGTCGCGGCGGATGTCGCCCAGCAACGCCTCGACCAGTACCGGCAGATCATCCAGCCGGTCGCGCAGCGGCGGCAGAGTGACCCCGATGACGTTGAGGCGATAGAACAAATCCTGCCGAAACTGGCCCTGCTCCACCATGCGTTCCAGATGACGGTGGGTGGCGCTGACCAGGCGCACATCCACCGCGATTTCGGCCGTCTCGCCCACCGGGCGCACGCGCCGCTCCTGCACGGCGCGCAGCAGCTTGGCCTGCATCGCCAGAGGCAGTTCGCCGATCTCGTCGAGAAACAGCGTGCCGCCCTGCGCCGCGGCAAAGAATCCGGCATGGTCGGACATCGCCCCGGTGAACGCGCCCTTGCGGTAGCCGAAAAACTCGGCCTCCAGCAATTGCTCGGGAATGGCGCTGCAGTTCACCGGAACGAACGGCCCGCTGGCGCGGGCGCTGCACTCATGCACGGCCTTTGCGGCCAGCTCCTTGCCGGTGCCCGACTCGCCCTGGATGAGCACGGGCGCCATGCTGCGGGCCACGCGCTGCAAGGTCTGTTTAAGGGCGCGCATCACCCCAGACTCACCCACCATGCGTTGCAATGCGCTGCTGGTCGGCGCCTGCACTTCCACATCGACCGCTGCGAGGGCCGCATGCACGGTGCGACGCAGCGCCGCCAGATCGACCGGCTTGCTCAGGTAGTCGAACGCTCCGGCCTTGAGCGCCGCCACCGCGTTGCCCGCACTGCCGTAGGCGGTGATGACGATGGACTTCTCAAAGCGGTCGGGCTGGGCTTCCAGCCAGCGCAGCAACTCCAGCCCCTCGCCATCGGGAAGACGCATATCGGTGAGCATGAGGGCGTAGCGCCTGCGCACCAACTGCTCGCGAGCCTGCGCCACGGTTTCAGCCACGTCGATCTGCCAGCCCTCGTGCACTAGGCTCAGGGTGTAGAGCTCGCGCAGATCGGGTTCGTCGTCGACGATGAGAATACGCACATCCGCTGGATTCATGCCTTAAGGGCCCGGTGCGATTTGAATGACAAAAGAACCGCGCTCCTGCGGCGTGCCCTCGCGCTCGAGGCGGTAAAGCAGACGCGCGCCGTTGCGCAAACACAGTTCGTGAGAAATATACAAGCCCAACCCGACGCCCCGGCTGCTCGTGGTGCGAAACGGCTCGAACAGCTGCGCGCGCAGTTCGGCGTCGATCAGCGGCCCATCGTTGGAGACCTGGATTTCCCGCACCTGCCCGGCGCCAAGCTGCCGCATCTCGATCGCCCGCGGCTGGTTGCTCGCATAGCGCCGCGCGTTACTCAGCAGATTGACCAACACCCGTCGCAGATGCAAGGCATCGAAGCGGATCTGCGCTGCGTCGTCCTGAATGAACAGGCCGATGCGTCCCTGATCCGGTTGGTCGAATTCGGCATGCAGCTCGCGCATCAACGGCGCGCAAAGCATCAGCCCGATTTCACGCGGCGCGGTGCGGCCCAGCTCCAGCACGTCCTCGACGGTGCGGTTGATGCGCTCGACGTTCTGGCCGATGAGATGATGCAGGCGTTCGAGCTGCACCGCATCGCCCGCGAATTCGCGGGCGAGCTGGTTGGCCTGCCCGATCGCCCCCAGCGGATTGCGGATCTCATGCGCCACGCTGGCCACCAGACGCCCCATCGCCGCCAGCTTTTCCTGCTGAATGCGCGCATCGATCTCCCGCAGATCCTGCAGCACGATGAGATAGCCCACGCCGCCCGGCAGGTTGTCCAGCGTGGAAAGACGAAGCAGCAGCTTGCGACCCGCGGGCGTGCGCACCTTGACCTCCAGCGCCTCCTCGCCGTCGATGGCCATGCGCTCCACCTCTTTTCGCACCACCTCGGCCACCGGCAGATCGCGCAAGGCCTTGCGCCCCCCGAGCCAGCGCGCCGTGACCGCATCGCTCCAGGGCAAATCCAGCAGCTGTTGCGCGGCCGGATTGAGCGCTTCGAGCACCATGTGCCGATCGACCACCATGACGCCATCGCGCTGCGCCTCGATCACCCGCTGGTTCAAGGCCATCTGCCGCCGGGCGACGGACTCGCTGGCCGCCGCACGCGCTTCTTGCCGCGCCAGTCGTTGCGACAACTGCCAAGTCAGCACCGCCACGGCAAAATAGGCGATGCCGACAAAGGCCGCATTGAGCAGGCGCTGCTCGGCCTCCGCCGCCCCGCCCAGCATCGCGAACCCGGCGCTGCCCAGCAGAATCATCGTCACCAAGGCAGCCACGAACAAGGTGAGCGACAGCGTGCCGTAAATGCCCGCGGCCAACACGGGCAAGGCGTAGATCAGGGCGAATTCGCGCGCGGGATATCCCGCAGTGAACTGCAAGGTGGTGAAGGCCAGCAGATCGACGGCAATCGCGATCAGCACCTGCCAGGCCAGGCCCTGCGTGCGAACGAAACTCCACCAAAGGCTCGCGACTGTCAGCGCCACATACAGCAGCGCCACTCCGTAACCCAGTGTGGCGATGGCGGGTTTTTCGGCATGGGGGGCCGCCTGCATCATGGGCAGCAGCACCAGCCAGCCCAGCAACATCAGCGACATGAGCACGCGCGCCGCAGCCAGCACCCGGTAGGTTCGCAGGCGTTCTCGGCCCAGACGCGAAGAAGGCACGAAGGCCGAACCTGAAGAGGCCGCCGCCGGGGCGAACATGGATCGCGCGAATGCGCTTTCAGCGGCGACCGCAGCGCCCGGCTTACGACCCCAGACGGGCATGCTCGTCGCTGCAGTACGGCTTGCCATCGCGCCAGACGCAGCGGCTGGCGGGCGAGTGCACGCCGCAATGCGCGCACGGCAACATCGCCTCGGGAACCTGCGGCGGTTTATTGGGCGAAGGCGGCTGTCGCACGCTGCGGGGTTGCTGCGATTTTTTGATGAGCATCAGCCCGACGATCACCACCACGAACAGAACGAGGTACTTCATCGGTGCAAAATCACCTGCAGCACAAAACGCGAACCGACATAGGTGAGCATCAGCAGCACCGTGCCGCCGAACAGCCATGCCAGCGCCCGCGTGCCCCGCCAGCCCAGAAACACCCGGCCCACCATCAGCACGGCAAAAATTAGCCAGGCCGCGATACCGAAAACCGCTTGATGATTGAACTCGAACGGCTTGCCAAACAATTCCTCGCTGAACGTCGCCGCAAAAATGAGCGAGGCCGTCAGCAGCACAAAACCCACCGCCGCCAAACGATAGGTCAGCTTTTCCAGGGTGAGCAAAGGCAGGCTGCGCGACACGCCCGACACCGCGCCCTTGCGCCGATGCAGCGAACGCTCGGCCGTCCACAGCAAAATGCCGTGAAGCACGGCCGCGCCGAACAGACCATAGGCGGCGATCCCCATCGCCCAGTGCAGCGCGAAAGTGGGCCCGGCGCCGTAAGGCGGCGTAAAGCCTCCGGGGAAAACCCAGCTCAACAAAATGGAGAGGGCCGCCAGCAGACAGATCCAGCTTCTCAACATCTGCAGGGGGTAATACAGACTTTCCACCCAATACACTGCCGCCACCAGCCAGAACGTGACCGAAAGCGCCTGGGCAAAGCCGAAATGCGGCTGCAACTCGCCGTGCAGCACCATACCGAAGGTGATGCTCTGCGCGATCCAGGCCAGCGCCATCACCCAGGTCGACCAGCGCTCGGAACGTTGCGTCGCCCCACTGGCAGCCCCTTCCGCTTGGCCTAGCACCAAAGCAGGTTTCGGGCGCGACAACACCGCAGCCAACATATAGAAGGCGAAGGCGAGGCTATTCACTAAAATCGACATGTTTCAAGTTTAACCGACCCCCCTGCGGTTCTTCAGTGCCGCGCGCGGTGAATGCCAGACTGGCCTCAGGCTCTGCGACGACCAAACTGCGCAAACGCCCAAACCTCGCTCCAACCTTCCACGCCCCATGCTCAACAACCTCACCCAGCGCCTGTCCCGCGTGGTCAAGACCCTCAAGGGCGAAGCACGCATCACCGAATCGAATATCCAGGACATGTTGCGCGAGGTACGCCTCGCGCTTCTCGAAGCCGACGTGGCGCTGCCCGTCGTGCGCGAATTCACCGCCCGCGTCAAAGAAAAGGCGCTGGGCCAGGAAGTGGTGGGTTCGCTCACCCCCGGTCAGGCGCTGGTCGGCGTGGTGCAGCGCGAGCTTGCCGAGCTGATGGGCGGCGACGCCGTGCCGATCAACCTCGCCACCCAGCCGCCGGCCATCGTGCTCATGGCCGGTCTGCAGGGCGCGGGCAAAACGACCACCACCGCCAAGCTGGCGCGGCTGCTGACCGAGCGGCAGAAGAAAAAAGTGCTCACCGTGTCGTGCGACGTCTATCGACCGGCGGCCATTGCGCAGTTGCAGACCGTGACGGCGCAGGCTGGGGCGGAATTCTTTCCCTCCTCACCCGACGACAAACCACTGGATATCGCCCGCCGCGCCGTCGAATTCGCCCGCAGTCACCACTTCGACGTGCTGCTCGTCGATACCGCCGGACGACTGTCGGTGGACGAAGCCATGATGCGCGAAATCAAAGAGCTGCACGCCGCGCTCAAGCCCATCGAAACCTTTTTCGTGGTGGACGCCATGCAGGGCCAGGACGCGGTGAACACCGCGCGCGCCTTCCACGACACCCTGCCGCTGACCGGCATTGTGCTCACCAAACTCGACGGCGACGCCCGCGGCGGCGCGGCGCTGTCGGTGCGGCAGGTCACGGGCGCACCGATCAAGTTCGCCGGGGTGTCGGAAAAGATCGACGGCCTGGAGCCCTTCGACCCGCGCCGCATGGCCGACCGGATTCTGGGCATGGGCGACATCCTCGCCCTGGTGGAGCAGGCGCAGCGTCAGGTCGATGTCGATGCTGCGCAGCAACTGGCCGCCAAGGTCAAGTCGGGCGCCCAGTTCGATCTCAACGACTTTCTGATGCAACTGCAGCAGATGAACAAAATGGGCGGCCTGCAGGGCATGCTCGACAAACTGCCGGCCGAGATGCAGGCCAAGGCCGGTCAGGCCGATATGTCCCGCGCCGAGCGCGACATGCGCCGCATGCAGGGCATCATCCACAGCATGACCCCGCAGGAGCGCCACAAGCCCGACGTCATCAAAGCCACCCGCAAACGCCGCATCGCCGCAGGCGCGGGGGTGCAAGTGCAGGAAGTCAACCGCCTGCTCAAGCAATACGAGCAGATGCGCGACATGATGAAAAAAATGAAGGGCGGCAAGATGTTCAAAATGATGCAGCGCATGGGCGGCATGATGCCGCGCTGAGTGCTCGACGCTCGGCGGGACGGGCGACTTCAGCCGGAGCCGCCCGCCACCAGCCAGCGCTGGCGCGCGGCGAGCACCGCGTCGGGATAAGCCGCTTTGCCGCGCGAGCCGTTGTAGCGGCCCAAGGCGTAGAACAAGCTGCCGTTTTCGATGTTGAGGTAGTGCCGCAAAATCACGCAGCCATAACGCAGATTCACCTGCATGTGAAACAGCCCCGTTATGTCGCCATTGCCGATCTGCTGGGTCCAGAACGGCATGACCTGCATATAGCCCATCGCCCCGGCCGATGAAATGGCATACTTCTTGAAGCCGCTTTCCACCTGAATCAAGCCCAGGATCAGCGCGGGCTCCAGCCCGGCGCGGTGCGCTTCGTACCAGACGGTTTGCAGAAAATCGCGCCGCACCGAGAAGCCCGGAATGCGGTTTTGCAGCCGCGCCGACTCGGTCGCCAGCCACACCCAGTATTGGGCGAAATGATTGGCGTCGCGAAAATGCGGCTGCGGCGGCGGAGCCTCGGCAATCTGCGCGGCGAGCGCGGTGCGCACCGCGTCGCTGAGCTGCTCTTCCTTTTGCGCGCCAGCCCAGGCAGGCGCAGTGGGCAAGCTCCAGCCCGCGCCGATCGCAGCGCCCGCTCCCGCCATCTGCAACAGCCACCGACGGCGAGACAGGTCAGGCATGCAACAGCCCTCGGACGGAATCAGCGCTGCAACCGGGCCTGCAACTGCGCGCAGGCGTCAGCCAGCGGCAACACCGTCGGCGCACTCTCTCGGCGGTGCTGATACTCCACCGTGCCCGCAGCAAGACCGCGGTCGGAAATCACCATGCGGTGCGGCACGCCGATCAGTTCCCAGTCGCCCAGCATCACGCCCGGACGCTCGCCGCGGTCGTCCAGCGCCACATCCACGCCTGCGGCGATGAGTTCGGCGTAGAGCGCGTCCGCCGCCTGGCGCACGGCTTCGCTGCGGTCATAACCGATGGGGCAGATCACGGCGGTGAACGGGGCGATCGCATCCGGCCAGATCATGCCCTTGGCGTCATGGTTCTGTTCGATACACGCCCCGAGGATGCGGGTGATGCCGATGCCGTAGCAGCCCATTTCCAGCGTTTGCGATTTGCCCTTGTCGTCGAGGAATGTCGCGCCCATCGCGGCCGAATATTTGGTGCCCAGATAGAACACATGCCCCACCTCGATGCCGCGACAGATCGACAAGGCGCCCTTGCCGTCCGGGCTGGGATCGCCCGCCTGCACATTGCGGATGTCGGCCACTTCGGGCTCAGGCAGATCACGCCCCCAGTTGACGCCGGTGTAGTGGAAATCCACCGCATTGGCGCCGACGACGAAGTCGCTCATATTCGCCACGGTGCGATCGGCAATCACGCGCACGGGGTGCACGGTACCGATCGGCCCAAGGTAGCCCGGCGGCGTGCCAAACGTGGCCACAATCTCGGCCTCGGTCGCCATGCGGGTGCTGGCCAGACCGGCGAGTTTGCTCACCTTGACCTCGTTGACCGCATGATCGCCGCGCACCAGCAGCAGCACGATGGTTGCGGCCTGTCCGGGCTTGTCGCCATCCACTGCGAGCACGACCGACTTGAGGGTCTGCTGCAAGGGAATGCCCAGCAGCGAGGCGACGTCTTCGCATTTGGCCGCGCCCGGCGTGGGCGTCTTTTGCAGCGTCTGCGTCGGCTCGGCGCGCGCGGCGATCAACGGCAGAGCTTCGGCCTTCTCGATGTTCGCGGCAAAGTCGGAACCCTCGCAGTAGGCAATGGCATCTTCGCCGGTGTCGGCAATGACGTGAAACTCATGGCTGAGCGAGCCGCCGATGGCCCCCGAATCCGCCGCCACGGCGCGGAACTCGAAGCCGAAACGCTGAAAGATGCGCACATAGGCGTCGAACATGGTGCGGTAGCTGATCTGCGCCGCCTCGAAATCGCGATCGAAGGAATACGCATCCTTCATCGTGAATTCACGCGCGCGCATCACACCAAATCGCGGACGACGCTCATCGCGAAACTTGGTCTGGATGTGATAGAAATTGAGCGGCAGTTGACGCCAGCTCCGCACCTCGCTGCGCACCAGATCGGTCACGACTTCCTCGGAGGTGGGCTGGATCACAAAGTCGCGGTCATGGCGGTCTTTGATGCGCAACAGTTCAGGACCGAATTGATCCAGCCGCCCGGTCTCCTGCCAAAGCTCGGCCGGCTGCACCACGGGCATGAGCAACTCGATGGCGCCCGCGCGATTCATTTCCTCGCGCACGATGGCCTCCACCTTGCGGATGCTGCGCAGGCCCAGCGGCAGATAGCTGTAAAGCCCCGCTGCATGTTTTTTGATCATGCCGGCGCGCAACATCAGCGCCTGGCTGCGAACATCGGCATCCGCCGGATCGTCCTTCTGAGTGGATATGAAAAAGCGGGAAATTTTCATGCGTAGCGGCGCGTGGCCGGCATTTGAGGAAAAATGAATTCGAAGATCAGCGTGATCGTCGGGGTCTTAGCTGTATTGGGCGTTTGCAGGCTCTGCCGCACTCTGGAAACACCCTCTCCCGGCGGCCGCGCTGCCTATAATCAAACGGAGAATTCTAAAAGATCGAGGATCAGGCGATGTTGGATCGCGAAGGCTACCGTCCCAACGTGGGCATCATCCTGCTCAACGCCAGAAATCAGGTGTTCTGGGGCAAGCGCGTGCGAGCGCATTCGTGGCAGTTTCCGCAGGGCGGCATCAACCCGGGCGAAACGCCTGAGCAGGCCATGTACCGCGAGTTGCACGAAGAGGTCGGCCTCAACCCCTGTCATGTCCGCATCATTGCCCGCACCCGCCAATGGCTGCGGTATGACGTGCCTAGCCATTTCGTGCGCCGCGACAGTCGGGGTATCTACAAAGGCCAGAAGCAGATCTGGTATTTGCTGCGCCTGACCGGGCGCGATTGCGATGTTTGTCTGCGCGCCACCGAGCACCCTGAGTTCGACGCCTGGCGCTGGAACGAATACTGGATACCGCTCGACAGTGTGATCGAGTTCAAGCGCGACGTCTATCAAATGGCGCTGACTGAGCTGGCGCGTTTTCTGCCCCGAACCGAACCGCGCACGCGTTTCCTGCGCGCCAATCTGCGGCACCGCCATGAGGGCGCCGCCACTGCAGACGAGGCCGCCACGACGGATGCTTCGGCTTCTCCTTTCACCACACCGGATCCAGCATGACCTTTTCTGCTTCAGCACGCCTGCGCGCGACGCTGCTGGCCGGCCTTTTGCTCGGCTTAGGCTCCAGCCCTTTGACTCACGCCCAGTCTGCAGACGAAAGCGGCTTGTTCGGCGCCAAACAGAGCACTGCCGAAGCGCCCGTCACCTTTCCCCGCGCCCCGGCCGATCTGTTGCATGTGCACATCACCGCGAGCGGCGCGCTGCAGTTTTATGTCGATCGGGGCTCGATCTCGGTGGAACCCGGCCAGACGGTGCGCTACACCTTGGTGGGAAAAACGCCCGACGGACCGCGCAATATCACCTATGAAGGAATCAACTGCGCCACGCGACAGTGGACGCTCTATGGTCTGTGGAACGACGCCAGCCAGAAATGGGTGGCCGCAAGCGGGAGTGACTGGCAGCGCATTCCCGAAAACGGTGCAACGCGGGTGCACGCCACGCTTTACAGCGACGATTTTTGCCACAACCGGGCTGTTCGCGGCACGCCTGCTGACTTGGCTCGTCGCATCGAGATGGGCTTGCATGCGCCCTCGGACAATTCTCTGATGACGAATGAGCGCTGAAGCATCTCTACCGCTGCGTCCTACAGGAAAACCATATTGTCCCGGTGAATCAGCTCGGGCTCCTCGCTGAAACCGAGTATGGCCTCGATGTCGGCAGACGGGTGGCGCATGATGCGCCGGGCCTGTGAAGCCGCGTAATTACTCAGGCCCCGCGCCACTTCCGCTCCGCTTGCATCGCGCACGGCGATAACGTCACCTCGATCGAAGTCGCCCTGTACCTCCACCACGCCAACCGGCAGCAAGCTGGCCCCTTGTGCGCGCAAACGCCGGGCTGCGCCTTCATCCACCCTGACCCAGCCGCGCAGTTGCAGATGATCGGCCATCCACTGTTTGCGCGCGGCAAGCTTGGCATGCCCGGCCAGCAACTGAGTGCCAACGATCTCGCCCCGCGCCAACCGGAGCAGCACATCGGGCTCGCGTCCGCTAGCAATCACGGTATGCGCGCCACTGCGCGCCGCACGCCGCGCTGCCGTGACCTTGGTCGCCATGCCGCCGGTGCCGATTCCCGTTCCAGCACCGCCGGCCATGGCCTGCAGCGTGGCGTCCTCGGCGTCGGCTTGGGCGATCAGCGTGGCGTCGGCATGTTTGCGCGGGTCCGCGCTGTACAGGCCCGATTGGTCAGTGAGGATGATCAGCACATCGCCTTCCACCAGATTGGTGACCAGCGCACCCAAGGTGTCGTTGTCACCAAACTTGATCTCGTCGGTGACCACGGTGTCGTTTTCGTTGATGACCGGCACGACGCCCTGCTCCAACAAGGTCAACAAGGTTGTGCGGGCGTTGAGATAGCGCTGGCGATCCGCCAGATCGGCATGGGTCAACAAAACCTGTGCGGCGACCATGCCGCGCTCCCGGAAGGCCGTTTCGTAAGCTTGCGCCAAGCCCATCTGGCCGACGGCCGCAGCCGCCTGCAACTGGTGCATTTCGCGCGGACGTTGCGACCAGCCCAAGCGACGCATCCCTTCGGCGATGGCGCCGCTGGAGACCAGAATGACGTCCTTGCCTGCAGAGCGCAGGCCGGCGATCTGCCCCGCCCAACGGGACACAGCATCGAGATCGACGCCACGCCCTTCATTGGTGACCAGACTGGAACCGGCCTTGATGATGACGCGCCGCGCCGACTGCACGACAGAGCGGGAAGGCTGCATTTCAGGGGCTGACATCGTCACGGAAGCGGGGATCGGGTTCGGCGGTTTCTACCGGTTTGCTTTGGCCGATATGTTCGGCAATCGCGTGTAGCAGTGGGTCAAGGCCCTCGCGTGCCAGTGCCGAGATCGGGAACACCGGGCCTTTGTAACGCAGACGGCGAAGCAGGTTTTTCACCGCCGCCTCGCGCTCGTCTTCGGGCAGCAGATCGAGTTTGTTGAGAACCAGCCAACGGGGCTTGGCGGCTAGGTCGGCGTCGTATTTTTTCAGCTCGGCGACGATGGCGCGAACATCCTTGACGGGATCTGCGCCCTCTTCAATCGGCGCCATATCCACGATGTGCAGCAGCAGTTTGGTGCGCTGCAAATGCCGCAGAAACTGATGGCCCAGCCCCTGGCCTTCCGCCGCGCCCTCGATCAGCCCGGGAATGTCGGCAATGACGAAGCTCCGGCCAGGCCCCAGACGCACCACGCCGAGATTGGGATACAGCGTGGTGAACGGATAGTCGGCAATCTTGGGACGGGCATTGGACACGGCGGAAATCAAGGTGCTCTTTCCCGCGTTGGGCATGCCCAGCAGCCCCACATCGGCCAGCACCTTGAGTTCGAGACGCAGCTTGCGATGCTCGCCCTCTTGTCCCTTGGTCGATTCGCGCGGTGCGCGATTCACGCTGGATTTGAAGTGCAGATTGCCCAAGCCGCCTTGCCCGCCGCGGGCGATGATGATCTCCTGGCCGTCCTGCACCAGATCGGCGATGAGCTCATCCGTTTCGGCATCAAAGATCAGCGTGCCAACCGGCATGCGCAGCACCTTGTCGTCGCCACCGGCGCCGTACTGATCCGCGCCGCGCCCGTGCTCGCCGTTGCGTCCACGATGCAGCCTGGAAAACCGAAAGTCCACCAGCGTGTTCAGATTGACATCTGCGCGAGCGATGACATGTCCGCCGCGCCCGCCGTCACCGCCGTTCGGCCCGCCAAAGGGAATGAATTTCTCACGGCGAAACGACACGCAGCCGTTGCCGCCGTTTCCGGCGTGCGCTTCGATCACGACTTCATCGACAAATTTCACGGTGGGCTCGCTTCGCTGAAAAAACAGAAAACCCCGGCTGGCGAACCCGGCACACACGCTGTGTGCCTTGTGTCACCACGCCGGGGCGTTGATGGGGCATTGCCCCAACCCGGCCTAACAGCGGCCGAGTCTCACACGTCAGTTGGCTACAACCGTCACGGTCTGCCGATTGAACGCGCTCTTCACTTCAAATTCAACGCGGCCATCGACCAGCGCAAACAAGGTGTGGTCTTTGCCGATGCCGACATTGTGTCCGGGGTGGAACTTGGTGCCACGCTGACGCACGATGATGCCGCCAGCCGAGATGCCCTGGCCGCCATACACCTTCACGCCGAGTCGTTTGGCTTCTGAGTCGCGCCCGTTGCGGGTTGAGCCGCCGCCTTTTTTCTGTGCCATGTCTGAATCTCCTTAGGCCGAGATCGTTTCAATCTGAAGCTCGGTGTAATTCTGCCGATGCCCCTGATGCTTCTGATAGTGCTTGCGGCGACGCATCTTGAAAATGCGCACCTTGTCGTGCCGCCCGTGCGACAGCACCTTGGCCGTCACCTTTGCACCGTCGACCAGGGGAGTGCCGAACTTGGCGTCTTCACCGTTGACCACGGCGAGCACCTCTTCCAGCACAATATCCTGACCTACGTCTGCCGGCATCTGTTCTACCTTGATTTTTTCGCCAGCTGCAACACGGTACTGCTTGCCGCCGGTTTTTATGACCGCATACATAAGTTCACCTCTTGGAAATCGTGCAAACGGCCTCTTTTATCGACCCCGCACGGACAACCAGACCACTCCGCAAGCTTCCTCAGAAAATAGAAGGCTTGGCGGTTCGCCCGGAAAAAGCTCGCAATTCTAGCACGGCTCAAGTCTTTCACCAGTTCTGCTCAAACATCGTTGTCCACGCACCATGTCCTCAGGTTCGACCTCCCTCCCTGCCACCGCACCTTCTTAGAATGGCGGCCTGTAGGAAGGTGTTCATGAACCTCTCCTTAAAGCTCAAATATTGTCAACCCGCATCAGATTTTCAACCGACTCCTCCATGTCGCCTTCATCAACACAAACGCCAGACATGGCGCAAGCACCGACGATTCATACCGTCTTTGCGCCGATCACCGAAGACATGGAGAGCGTCGACCGGGCCATTCACACCCACCTGGCCTCCGAAGTCGCGCTGATCAACACCATCGGCGGCTACATCGTTGCGGGCGGAGGCAAGCGACTGCGTCCCGCCTTGCTGCTGCTCGTCTCCCAGGCACTGGGGTTTCGCGGGCCGAAACTGCACATCATGGCCGCTGTGGTGGAACTGATCCATACCGCCACCCTCCTTCATGACGACGTGGTGGACGAGTCATCCATGCGACGCGGGCGCGAAACCTCCAACGCCCTCTTCGGCAACTCGGCCAGCGTGCTGGTCGGCGATTTTCTGTACTCACGGGCATTTCAGATGATGGTGTCCGTGGGGAGCATGCGCATCCTCGACATCCTGGCCGACGCCACCAATGTCATCGCCGAAGGCGAAGTGTTGCAATTGCTCAACATGCACGACCCGGAAGTCGATGAGCAACGGTATCTCCAAATCATCCGCTTCAAAACCGCGAAACTTTTCGAGGCCGCAGCCCGAATCGGCGCCGTACTCGCCGATGCCGATGCGAACACGCAGGAAGAGATGGCCCTGGCGGGACGTAGCTTCGGCACCGCATTCCAGTTGATTGACGATCTGCTCGATTACAGCGGGAACTCCGCAGAACTGGGCAAGAACATTGGCGACGACCTGCGCGAAGGCAAACCCACCCTGCCGCTGATCATCGCCATGCGACAGGGCACTGCCGCGCAGCGCACTCTGATCGAAAATGCCATCCGCCAAGGCGACACCAGCGCACTCGACGATGTGATGGACATCGTGCACGCTTGCGGCGCCATGCAGGCCGTGCGCAAGGCCGCGCAGGGCGAGATCCGCGTTGCCGAGCGCGCGCTTTCCCTCCTAGCACCTAGCCCTGCCCGGCAGGCTCTGCTAGACTTATGCGCTTACTCTTTAGGACGCACGGTCTGATTTCTCGGACAACAGCACGGGCAACAATGCCTGAGCGGTGAGATGAATTGAAGCGCGCGCCACTTAAGATCGGGGTGTAGCTTAGTCTGGTAGAGCGCTACGTTCGGGACGTAGAGGCCGGAGGTTCGAATCCTCTCACCCCGACCAGAATTTTCAAGCTGACACGGCCGCCATTATTTCAACATGGCGGCCGTTTTTGTTTTTGGAATCAAGAACTTAGACAGTTCCTGAGCGGGAAGTCGAGGTATCGCACCGAGCGTGTGCAAAATGTGTAAATGTCGTTCTTTTCAGAAAGGGCGACAGTTTGCTCCGTTTTTGCGCCAATTCACCTTGCGTCGCGTTTCGTGTGCCTGCGTAGAGTTCACTATTGATTCGGCCCCCAAATAGTGTCATGCGGCGTACTTGACAAACGGATCTTGAAAGAAGGTTTTGACACGCTCGGGCTTGTGGGCCAGGGCAGTCATGTGCTCGACGGCGGCAGCCTGCAACTTCGCCTTGGTTCGCACCGGCACCTTGGTTCGAATGACGTGTTTGAGGTCCGCGTTCAGGCGCTCCTCCGGATTGAGCTCAGGGCTGTAGCTGGGCAGATAGAACACCTCCATCTGCTCCTTGTTCTGCGACAGCCACGCCTTCACCGGCTTGCAATGATGCACCCCCAGGTTGTCCAGAATCAGGAAGATCCTCTTGCCCGTGTCCTTGACCAGGGACTCGAAGAACTCGATCAACCGCTCATGGTTGAAGGCGCCGTCGATGATCATCCAGCGCGCCTTGCCCTGATTGGTCACGGAGGCAATCATGGAGAGCTTTTGACGCGTGCCGCCCACCGCCATGGCCACCGGCGTGCGCCCCTTGGGGGCAAAGCTGCGGCCCCGCACATCGGTGTTGACCAGCGCCGTCTCGTCGCCCCAGTGAATCTCTGCGCCCTCGGCCTTGGCGCGCTGCGCAATCTGCGGGTACTGCGTGTCCAGCCATTGCTTGACTGCTGCAGGCGACTGCTCATAGGCGCGCTTGATCGGCTTTTGCGGCGTGAAGCCCCAGCGCGCCAGGTATTTGCCCACCGAGCGCACATGCAGCTTGATGCCGTATTCGCGCTCGATCAACTGCATGACGGCAGCTCGGCTCCATAGCGCGAAGTCCATCTTCAACTGCTCCGGGCGCTTGTCGCAGATGGTGCGTTGGATGGCTTGTTCCTGCTCCACTGACAGGGCGCGGTCTTCGCCACTGCGCCGACCGCGTGTGCGCGGCGCCAGACCCGCCAATCCCTGCGATTCAAAGCGCGCGATCGTCTTGCTCACCGCCGTGTAGCTCAACCCCACCTCCTGGGCAATCTGCGTGCGCGTTCTCCCTCGCTTGTGTGAGCGGATGACTTGCCGACGCCGCTCGTGCTGCTCGGCTGGGCTGAGTTTTCTTGCATCGTCTTTTTCCATGGATGGAAGATGCGGAAAAACTCAATAAGTTCAATCTATTTGTGGGCCGAATCTATAAGACTGCGCTGGAGCGCCGAAGAATCGGCGACCTAAAGTCAAGTGGCAGTGACTGCGGGGCGGCCTGTTTCAACGCCATTGATGCTTACACGGGATTCCATCCACTTCTAAGGAATCCCATCATGTCAGACATCTCCAATCGTTCCGCCTACCGTGTCACCGTCGCACGCCGCCCCGAGCACGACCGCACGTTTCCCTTCAGCCAAGCCGGCCGCACCAAACTCGCGGCCTACATAGCCGAGCTGCGAGCCAAGGGTTTGAAGCCCCAGGTCGCCCAGGGCACAGACACTTGGCAAGTCCGCGTCCGCCGAAAGGGTCATCCGGCCCAAGTCACGACGTTTGGCTCCTTGGAAGACGCGGATGCGTTTGTCAAGACCATTGACGCTGAGCAATCGCGCGGCCTGTTTCGCGATTACACCGCGGCAGCCAACATCTCATTCGCGGCTCTCGTGCAACGGTATATCGACGAAGAGTGCCCGCGGCTCAAAGGGGGCGACACCTACGCCATCATCCTCAACGCGATGCTCGAGGACAGCGTGGGCGCACTCGACCAGCGCATCCGTGTGCGGGAGGCGGAGGCCAAGGCTTGCGGTCGGCCGATGACCAAGTTGCGCGCCAACCGGGTGCCTATGGGCAATCTGGAATGGATGCAAAAGCCCATGACCGAAATTCAAGCCATGGACATTGAGGACTTTATTCAAGAGCGCCTGCAATACGCTGCCCCTCCCACGGTCGACCGGCAGCTGGACCTGGTGCGTGCGGTCATCAAAGTCGCCACGGAAACGTGGGGCTATTACGTCGACCGCAATCCGCTGCAAGGCGTGCGGCTGCCCAAATACTTCAACGAGCGCGAGCGGCGTTTGAGTGAAGACGAGGAGGTCCGATTGCTTGAGGCAGCACGCCAGGAAGACCAGCTGCGGTCGTTTTGTTGACGCCGACCGAAAACTGAGCTACTTTGAGGGTTGTGCCGACCCAAAACTGAGCCAGGTGAACAACCTACTCTGCTGCTTTTTTACGCACCAGAGGACCCGGAGTGATCACCATGGACATGATTGGCAGGATCCGGCATTTGCATGCCCGCAAGAACAAATCGGAGCGCGAGATAGCGCGCATGACAGGGCTATCGCGCAATAGCGTAGCGAAGTGGCTGCACGGCGAGGTGGACAGTCCACCGCAGTACCGGCGCGGCGAACAGCCGGGCAAGCTCACGGCGTTTCACGATGCGCTGAAGCTGGCCTTGAAGGCGGACGCTCATCGGCCCAAGCACGAACGGCGCACGGCCCGCGCGCTGTACGCCGAGATCAAGCGTGCGGGCTACGAGGGCGGCTACACCCGGGTGACCGACTTCATCCGAGCCTGGCGCCAGGGCGAAGGCCAGGGGACTGTGGTCAACGCTTTTGTGCCACTGGCCTTCGAGTTGGGCGAAGCCTTCCAGTTCGACTGGAGCGAAGAAGGCATGGTGATCGGCGGCATCTACTACCGGGTGCAGGTCTCGCGCGTGTTGCTGTGCGCCAGTCGGGCCTTCTGGCTGGTGGCCTACCCCAGCCAGGGCCACGAGATGCTGTTCGATGCCCACTCCCACAGCTTCGCCGCGCTGGGCGGCGTGGCCCGCCGGGGCATTTATGACAACATGAAGACGGCAGTGGACTTGGGTCTTGAAAGGCAAGGGACGCATTGTCAACGCACGCTTCGCGACGATGTGTGCGCACTACCTCTATGAACCGGACTTCTGCAACGTGGCCAGTGGTTGGGAGAAAGGGGGGGGGTCGAGAAGAACGTGCAGGACAGCCGCCGACGCATCTGGACCTGCGCGGCCCAGATCAAGTTCGGCAGCTTCACCGAACTCAACGCCTGGCTGGGCGAGCGCTGCCGCGCGCTGTGGAACGAGGTGCACCACCCCGAGCACACCCAGTTCAGCGTGGCCGAGATGCTGGAGCACGAGCGCGCGCACCTCATGCCCATGCCGGTGCCCTTCGATGGCTACGTCGAGAAACCCGCGCGGGTCTCCAGCACCTGCCTGGTGTCGGTGGCGCGCTTGCCGCTATTCGGTGCCGTGCGAACGGGTGGGGCAGAGGGTCAGCACGCGGCTGTACCCGGGCAGCGTCGCCATCGTGGCGGATAACGCCATCGTGGCCCGCCACGAGCGACTGAGCAACGCGGGCGAGACCCGGTACGACTGGCAGCACTACATTCCGCTGCTACAGAGAAAGCCTGGTGCACTGAGAAACGGCGCGCCCTTTGCCGACATGCCCGAGCCGCTGCAGCGGCTGCGCCGAGGGCTGCTGCGCAACCCGGGCGGCGACCGGGTGATGGCGCAGGTGCTGGCCATCGTGCTCAGCGCGGGTCTGGACGCGGTGCTGGTGGCCATCGAGCTGGCGCTGGAGAGTGGGCCACCGGGCAAGGTCAGTGTGGAGCACGTGGTCAACGTGCTCAACCGGCTCAACGCGCAGCCGGTGCCGCCCACGGCGGCCACGCAGTTGAAAGTGACCGCGCCGCCGCTGGCGAACACGGCGCGCTACGACCGTCTGCGTTCGGACACCGTGGACCACAGGGTGGGCGTGACCACCGAGGGAGCTGACCACGAAGACTGATGTGCTGGTCGAACTCAAGGCCCTGCGCCTGCACGGCATGGCCGGGGCGTGGGCTGATCTGGTCGAGCAAGGCGGTGGCGGGGCAGGTGGTGTGGGCATCGAGTCCTCGCGCTGGCTGATCGAGCACTTGCTGCAGGCCGAGGGCACGGACCGGGCGATGCGCTCGGTCAGCCACCAGATGCACGCGGCGAAGTTCCCGGTGCACCGCGACATGGCGGGCTTTGACTTCTCGGTCTCACCGGTGGACCGTAAGCTGGTGGAGACTCTGGCTACCACGGCCTTCACCGACGAGGCGCACAACGTCGTGCTAGTGGGTGGGCCGGGCACAGGCAAGACGCATCTGGCCACGGCCATGGGCGTCTCGGGCATCACCCGGCACGGCAAGCGGGTGCGGTTTTACTCCACCGTCGATCTGGTCAACGCGCTGGAGCAGGAGAAGGCGCAGGGCAAGGCCGGGCGCATCGCCACCAGCCTGCTGCGCATGGACCTGGTCATTCTGGACGAGCTGGGTTACCTGCCGTTCAGCCAGGCCGGCGGGCGCTGCTGTTCCACCTGCTAAGCAAGTTGTACGAGCACACCAGCGTGATGATCACCACCAACCTGGACTTCGCCGAATGGTCCAGCGTGTTCGGCGATGCGAAGATGACCCCAAGGCGGGGTCAGCCCCCTCGGGGGGCAGCGAGGGCAAAGCACGAGCGAGGGGGGCTCTGCGCTCACCCTGCTGCAATGCACCTCCGCCTACCCCGCGCCGGATGAGGTGCTCAATCTGCGCGTCATCGCCACCCTGCGCACTGAGACAGGCCTGCCCACCGGTTATTCCGACCACAGCCTGGGCAATGCCGCCGCGCTCGCCGCCGTGGCCCTGGGCGCCTGCGTGATCGAAAAGCACATCACCCTCGACCGCAAGCTGCCCGGCCCCGACCACCGCGCCTCGAGCGAACCGGCCGAGTTCGCCGCACTGGCACGCGACATCCGCCGCATCGAGGCCATGCTGGGCGACGGCATCAAGGCCCCGCGGCCTGACGAGATCGACGTGCGCGCTGTGGCCCGCCGCAGCGTGGTGCTGTCCACGGCCCTGCCCGCAGGCGCCGTGCTGCAGCGCGAACACCTGCAACTGCGCCGCCCCGCCAGCGGCATTCCCGCCGCCGAGCTGGATGCCGTCATCGGCCAGCGCCTGCGCGCCGACACCCCGGCGGGCGCCGTGTTGCAGTGGAACGATCTCAAAAAAATGGGTTAGCGTCTGTGCACGCCGCGGCGGCTACGCGTAGTGCGTCCACATGCGCAGCACTTTCACAGCATGTTCTGGCTGGAGAACTTGGTACACGAGCCGGTGCTGGATGTTGATACGCCTGGAATAGGCCCCAGCAAGATCGCCGACAAGCTTTTCGTAAGGCGGAGGTGTTTGAAAGGGATCTGCTGCAATCACCCCCAGCAAGGCCTGAGCTTTTTCCTTGAGTCCAGCAGCAGCCAGATTTCTGGCGTCCTTTTGCGCTTGCTTGGTGAAGACGACGTTCCAACTCACCAGTCAAGATCCTGTGAGCATGTTTCGATGGGCTCCGCCATACCGGCCTTGATTGACTCTCGCATGCCGGGCGCCGACAGCAGGAACAAAGTCTCCTGAATCGCCGACCAGTCTTCCTCTGAGATCAGAACTGCATTGCTGCGTTTGCCAGAAATAACAATGGGCTGATGCGACTGTGCCGTCTGATCCATAAGGCGATACAGGTTGGCGCGTGCTTCACTCGCAGTTAAGGTGGTCATGTTGAACTCCGGTTGGTGGATCATAAATGTACGCAAAGACGTACGTCAATGCAAAAATTGAGCGTGGCGATCGATACTCCAAACAACCACACCCGCCCTGCCCGCTGAGTATTCGGCCTTCCCCAGAAATTGCGGCATCATTCACTCTGGACAAGAAAGCAAACAAGAGACAACATGGCCACCCTGATTCCTGCGCTGGGTTCCTGCGTTTCGCGCATGACGCCCGGCGAGCGCCGCACCGCCGAGCGGTTTGAACAGAAGCTCGACGCCGACTACCTGCTCTGGTACGACGTGGCCGTCGGCCCCAAGCACCAGCACCCGGACTTTGTGGTCATGCACCCGCGCCGGGGCATTCTGATTCTGGAGGTCAAGGACTTCCGGCTCTCAACCCTCATCCAGGCCAACAAGCAGACCTGGGACATCCATGGCGAGCTCGGCCCCAAGACCATTGCCAACCCGCTGGAGCAAGCCCGGCAGTATGCGCATCAAGTGGTCAACGCGCTGGAGCGCGACCCGCAACTGGTGCAGCATGAGGGCCAACACCAGGGCAAGCTGGCCTTTCCGTGGAGCTATGGCGTGGTGCTGCCCAACATCACCCGCGCGCAGTTCGACAAGGCCGAACTCGGCCACGCCATCGAACCGCACCGCGTGGTCTGTCAGGACGAGATGCTTGAGTCGGTGGACCCGGAAGAACTGCAAAGCCGCCTGTGGGACATGTTCCCCTTCATGATGGGCGGCGTCATGTCGCTGCCGCAGATGGACCGGGTGCGCTGGATCATGTTCCCCGAGGTGCGGGTGGCCGTTCCCGGGGCGGCCACCCTGTTTGACGACAGCGGCGAAGCCGCCGAACTGCCCAGCATCATGCGCGTGATGGACTTGCAGCAGGAGCAGCTGGCCCGCAGCCTGGGCGAGGGCCACCGCGTCATCCACGGCGTGGCCGGTTCGGGCAAGACCATGCTGCTGGGCTACCGCGCCGAACACCTGGCGAAAGCACAGACGGCGGCGAGCAAACCCATCCTCATCCTTTGCTACAACGAACCGCTGGCCCGGCAGCTCGCCAGCGTGATGGCCGCCAAAGGCATTGCCGACCGCGTGCACGTCGTGCACTTCCACAAATGGTGCCGCGACCAGCTGGTTGCCTACGGGCAAAGCCTGCCCGCTAACAACCAGTCGGTCACCGACAAGATGGCCGACATGGTCCAGCGCGTCATCACCGGCGTGGACCGCCGCCAGATCCCGAGCGGGCAATACCAAGCCGTGCTCATCGACGAAGGCCACGACTTCGCGCCCGAATGGCTGCGCCTGGTGGTGCAGATGGTGGACCCCGCCACCAACAGCCTGCTCGTGCTGTACGACGACGCGCAGAGCATCTACGAGCGCACGCAGAAGAAGAACTTCAGCTTCAAGAGCCTCGGCATCCAGGCGCAAGGGCGCACCACCATCCTCAAGATCAACTACCGCAACACGCTGCAGATCCTGCAATCCGCCAGCTTGGTAGCGGCCGACCTGCTGACCGCCGAAGACAAGGACGACGACGGCGTGCCCCTGCTCAAACCCGTGAGCTGCGGGCGCGACGGCGAGGCGCCGCTCATCGTGCGCCTGCCCACCCTGCGCGAAGAGGTGACCCAGATGGCCGATCTACTGGCCACCGCCCACCGCGAAGGCCATGCCTGGGGCGACATGGCCATCCTCTGCCGATACCACAGCGAAATGGACCTGTGCGCCGAATTCCTGCGCAAACGCAAGCTGCCACACCAGGTGCGCAAACGCTCAGGCGAGTTCGACCCCGCGCACGACAGCATCAAGGTGATGACCCTGCACGCCAGCAAGGGGCTGGAGTTCCCGGTGGTGGCGCTGGTCGGCGCCGGGCGCATGCCTGCCGAGGGCGAAGACGAACGCGAGGAAGCGCGGTTGTTCTATGTGGGAGCGACGCGGGCGACGCAGCGCTTGGTGATTGGTGCGAGTGGCAACGGGAAGTTCGCCTCACGCATTCGCTCTACCATCTGACCTGTCTAGTCAGACTTTGAGGTTCTACATGCACATCTGGCAAATGCAAGAAGCCAAATCGCGCCTATCCGAGGTCGTCAAAGAGGCCGAGCGCGACGGCCCGCAGGAGATCACGGTGCATGGCCGGTCGGTGGCCGTCGTGCTGTCGCGCGCCGATTACGACCGTTTGGCCGGCACCGGTGAGTCGCTGGCTTCCTTCATACGTCGCTCGCCGTTGGTCGGCGCAGACGATCTCGACTTCACGCGCGACCCCAGTCTCACACGAGAAACCCGCCTCTAAGCCTGTGAGCTACCTCGTCGATACCTACGTCCTGTCCGAACTGCGACGCCGCGAGCCGGCGCACGCGGTTGTGCAGTGGATGGAAGCACGCCCGGCTACAGCCTTGTTTCTGTCTGCCCTGACCGTGGGCGAATTGCGCAAGGGCATCGAGGCGCTGCCCGCTGGCCTGCGCAAACAACAACTGCTCGACTGGCTGGAAGTGGAATTGCCTGCGTTCTTCGCAAACCGGCTGCTGCCGGTCGATAGGAAAGTCGCTGAACACTGGGGGAATTTGCTAGCGAAAGCCGGACGCCCGCTTCCCGCCATCGACAGCCTGCTCGCCGCCACAGCCCTGACCCACGGCCTGACCCTGGTGACTCGTCATGTGCGTGACTTTCAATTTTCCGGGCTGACGGTCATCGACCCTTGGACTGCAAAGTGATCTCATCTGGCAAATCTTTCAGCTCTGAGTTGCGCTAATGCCTTCGCCACCGCAAACCCCGTCCCTCTCTTTTTATTGAAAATCCATGTCCAGCGATACGTCCTACTACGTCTACGCCCTCAAAGACCCTCGATCGTCGCCAGCCTTGCCGTTTTACATTGGCAAGGGAACGGGGACGCGCTCCTTTGATCATCTTGTCAAACCTGATAACACTCGCAAAGGCCTGAAGATTAAAGAGATAGAAGCCGCGGGAGCGAAAGTGCTGGTAAGCCGTTTGGTCGATGCGATTGATGAGCACCAAGCAATCCGACTGGAAGCGGAATTGATCTCAGCATTCGGAACGATCGACACTGGCGGACTCTTGACGAACACAGTGATGCCGTCTGGCCTTGCAGCGAAAGCACGCACATCTGTGATTGTTCCCTCGGGCGTAAAAGAAAAAGCTCAGCTAGGGCTGACTCTCTTGAAGGAAGCCGTTCTCGAACTCGCAAAAGCCAATCCAAAAGGCGTTTCTAATTCGGATACTGCTAGCCTACTTGGGCTTCGCAGTGATTACGGCGGGGGTTCGAAGGACTATTTGTCGTACAGCCTGCTCGGCATCCTCATGCGCGAAGGCAAGCTAGAGCGATCTCAAACAGGCAAGAAACATATCGCTCGCGTGGAGTGATCCTGTGCCAAACGTCATCGAGCGATCTCTCCAATCATCAAACTCCGCCCCCAGTTCAAATCAAATTCTTCATTTCGGCATTACCGCCAACTAGACATCCATGCCCCGCCGCATTCTCTATCTCTCCGGCACCCGTGCCGACTTCGGGCTGATGCGCCAGACCTTGCACGCGGCCGCGGCGCATCCGGAGCTGGAGGTGGCGGTGGCGGTCACGGGCATGCATCTGCACACCGACTACGGCCACACGGTGGACGACATCGCGGCCAGCGGGCTGCGCATTGCGGCGCGCATTCCCAGTGATGTGGGCGCGCGCGACGGGGCGGGCATGGCGCGGGCGATCAGCCAAACGCTCGCCGGGTTGGCGCCGGTGCTGCAGGCCGAGCAGCCCGACGCACTGCTGCTGCTGGGCGACCGGGGCGAAATGCTCGCGGGGGCGATTGCCGCGCTGCATCTGGGCGTGCCGTCCATCCACCTGCACGGCGGCGAGCGCTCGGGCACGGTGGACGAACCGGTGCGCCATGCCATCAGCAAGCTGGCGGCGGCACATTTCTGCGCCACGGCGCAGTCGCGCGAGCGCCTCATCGCGATGGGCGAAAACCCGCAGCGCGTGCATGTCGTGGGCGCACCGGGGCTGGATGATCTGTCTGATGCGCGGCAGCTTCCGCGAGAGGCTGCGCTGCGGGCCTTGCAGGCGGCGCTGGAGCGGCAGACTCCCCACCCCAACCCTCCCCACGCGTGGGGAGGGGGTACTGATGTTGCAGTGAGAGGGTTTGCTCCTCCTCCACTTGTGGGGGAGGCCGGGAGGGGCATCCGGAGGGAACGCGAAGCGCTGTTCTCACCTCCCCCACTTGTGGGGGAGGCCGGGAGGGGCATCCGAAGGGAACGCGAAGCGCTGTTCTCACCTCCCCCACTTGTGGGGGAGGCCGGGAGGGGGAGCCTAGCCGAGCGCCCTTACGCCCTTGTCCTTTTCCACCCCGTAGTGCAAGAGGCGGGCGACGCCGCTGCGCAGACCCAGGCGCTGCTTGACGGTCTGCGGGCCGCGGGAGCCGGGTCGGCCTTCAGCGTGGTGTGGCTGGCGCCCAATGCCGACGCGGGTTCGGGCCACATCGAAGCCTTGCTGCGGGCGCAGCAGTGGCCGGGGTTTCACCGCATCACCCATCTGCCGCGCACCGACTATCTGGCCGCGCTGCGCCACGCCGCGGTGCTGGCGGGCAATTCGTCGTCGGGCATCATCGAGGCGGCCAGTCTGGGCACGCGGGTGGTCAACGTCGGCAGCCGCCAGAACCTGCGCGAGCGCAACGCCAACACGGTGGACGTACCGCCGCAGGCCAGCGCCATCGAGGCCGCCGTGCGGCAGGCGCTGGCGCTCGGGCCTTGGCCGCATCCGCAAGACAATGTCTATGGTCACGGCCGGAGTGCCGCGCGCATCGCGCATCTGCTGGCCACCCTGCCGCTGTCTGGCGATCTGCTGCACAAGGTCAATCGTTATTGAAACCCCTATGTCCCCATCCTCCGACAAACCTGTGTTGATCGTGTTTGGCGCCGGCGGCCACGGCCGCGTGGCGGCTGACGCGGCGTTGTTGAGCGGCGCGTTTGCGCGCGTGGTCGCCTCTGACCGCAACCCGGCCACCTGGGGCAGCGAACTGCTGCCCGGCGTGCCGGTGCTCTCCATCGACGACGCCAGCGCCTTGCCCGGCCCGCGCGCAGTGCATGTGGCCATCGGCCACAACGCCATTCGGCGCGACGAGGCGGCGCGGCTGGCGTCCATCGGGCCGCTGGCCACCATCGTGCACCCCAGCGCCAGCGTGGCGGCTTCGGCGCGCGTGCAGCCGGGCTGCCTGATCACAGCGCAGTGCGTCGTCGCGCCCATGGCCGAGCTGGGCATGGGCGTCATCGTCAATCACGGCGCGGTGGTCGATCACGACTGCCGAATTGCCGCCTGGGCGCATGTGGCCCCCGGCGTGAAGCTGGGCGGCGCGGTGCAGGTGGGCGAAGCCGCCCTGGTGGGCGCGGGCAGCACGGTGCTGCGCAATCTGCGCGTGGGCGCGGGCGCTACGCTGGGCGCGGGCGCTGTGCTGCTGCAAGACCTGCCCGACGGCGAGTCCTGGGCCGGTGTGCCGGCCCGCCCCCTTCAAGGAGTTTCGGCATGAATCTCAACGCTTTCAACGCCCTTTGTCTGCCCCCCGGGGCCACCTTGCACGAGGCGCTGGCGCGGCTCGATGCCACGGCGCAGGGCATTCTGCTCGTGACCGACGCGCAGGGGCGTCTGCTGCGCACCGTGACTGACGGCGATCTGCGCCGCGCCGCGCTGGCCGGGGTGAGCAACGAGGCGCCCTTGTCCGCCCTGCCTGCGCGCCCGCCGCACACGGTCGGCCTGCAGGCCAGCCAGCGCGACGTGCTGGCGCTGATGGACGCGCAACGCATCGACCATGTGCCGGTGGTCGACGCAGCCGGGCGCGCGGTCGATCTGGTGACGCGGCGCGAGCTGTCGCAGCGCGTCTATCTGTCGTCGCCACATCTGGGGGAAGACGAAGTGGCGCTGGTGCAGGAGGCCTTCACCAGCAACTGGATCGCGCCGCTCGGCCCCCATGTGGACGCCTTCGAGCGCGAGCTTGCCGCGCGCGTGGGCGTGCAACACGCTGCCGCCACGAGTTCGGGCACGGCGGCGCTGCATCTGGGCCTGCGCCTGCTGGGCGTGGGGCCGGGCGATGTGGTGCTGTGCTCCAGCCTGACCTTCGTGGCCAGCGCCAACCCCATCAAACAGCTCGGCGCCACGCCGGTGTTCATCGACTCAGAGCCCGAGAGCTGGAATATGTCGCCGCAGGCTTTGGCCGCAGCACTGGCAGCGTTGCAGGCAGAAGGCATCACGCCCAAAGCCGCTGTGGTCGTCAACCTCTACGGCCAGAGCGCCGAGATGGACGAGATCGTCCCCTTGCTCGAACGCTATGGCGTGCCCATGCTCGAAGACGCGGCCGAATCGCTCGGCGCGACCTACCGCGACCGCCCCAGCGGCAGCTTCGGCAAGCTGGCGGTGTTTTCGTTCAACGGCAACAAAATCATCACCACCTCGGGCGGTGGCATGCTGGTGAGCAACGACGCCGCGCTGATCGAACACGCCCGCAAGCTCTCCACCCAGGCGCGCGAACCGGCGCGGTATTACGAGCACATTGAAGACGGCTACAACTACCGCCTGAGCAATGTGCTGGCGGGCATCGGTCGCGGTCAGTTGCGGGTGCTTGAGCAGCGGGTGCAGAGCCGCCGCGAGGTGTTTGCGCAGTATCGCGACGCGCTCTCTGGCGTGCCCGGTCTGCGCTGGATGGCCGAGCCCGACGGCCACCAGTCCACCCGCTGGCTGTCGGCCTTCGTGCTGGAGGACGGAGATGGAGAGAGTCCCCAGGCCCGCCGCGACGCGCTGCTCGACTTTCTCGAGCGCCACAACGTCGAAGCCCGGCCGGTGTGGAAACCGATGCATCTGCAGCCGCTTTACGCCGCTTGCCGCTACTTCCCCCACGCACCTGGGCAGGATGTGAGCCGCGCGCTGTTCGAAGGCGGCGTCTGCCTGCCCTCGGGCTCGAACATGAGTGACGCCCAGCGCGCCCGGGTGTGCGAACTGGTGGCGCGCGGCCTGGAGCTGAGCTGGCGGAGCGCCGCATGAGGTTTTCGACCCGAGCGATCTGGCGCCCCGCGGCGGCCGACGCCCTGCTCGTCGCCCTCACCTGGCTGCTCGCCTTCCTGTTTCGGTTCAGCCTGCTGCGCAATGACGCGCCGGTCAACCTAGCGCAGATTCTGTGGATCAGCACGCCGCTGGCCGCCGTGGTGTGGGTGGCGGCGCTGGCGGGGCTGGGCGTTTACCGCACGCCGTGGCGGCACACCAGCGTGCCCGAGTTCAAGCGGCTGGCCTCGGCCATGATCGTGGCGGCGCTGGCGCTGGCGGCCGTGCTGCTGCTCTTGCGCCTGCCCAATTTCCCGCGCTCCATCGTGCTGCTGCATCCGCTGTTCGCGGGCGCCGCGCTGCTTGGCCTGCGGCTGGGCGCGCGCATTCTGGCCGAAGGACGGCTGACCCGCTCGACCGCGCAAGGCAAGCCGCTGCTGGTGCTGGGCACGCTGGACGAGGCCGCGCGCGCGCTGCAAAGCCTGCGATCGAGCAAAGGCTGGCAGGTGGCCGCCCTCATCAGCCCGAATCGCGGCGAAGTGGGCCGCAGCGTGCAGGGCGTGCGGGTGGCCGGCAGTGTGGACGATCTGGCCCGGGTGGCGCAGGCGCAGGGCGCCAGCCACGCGCTGATCGCCAGCGAGCCCGGCAGCCCAGCGCGCCGCGAGCTACTGCTGCAGGCCAGCGATGCGCACCTCGCCCTGCTCACCTTGCCGCGCGCCGACGACTGGCTGCAAAGCGGCAGCAGCGCAGGCGGTGGTCAGGCGCCGCGCCAGGTCGAGCTGGCCGACCTGCTCGGGCGCCCCGCGGTGCAGCTCGACGTGCGCGGCCTCTCCAGTCTGCTCGCCGGTCAGGTGGCATTGGTCACGGGCGCGGGGGGCAGCATCGGCTCGGAGCTGTGCCGCCAAATCGCGCGCTTCGGCGTGCGGCAACTGGTGTGCATCGACTCGTCTGAAATCGCCATCTATGCGCTGGAGCAGGAGTTCAAGGCGCGCTTTCCCGAGCTGGCCGTGCGCTACTACACCGCCAACGTGCGCGAGCCCGAGCGGCTGCTCGACCTGTTCAAGCGGCACCGCCCCGCCGTGGTGCTGCACGCCGCGGCCTACAAGCACGTGCCGCTGATGGAAGACGACAACGCCATCGAGGCGCTGCGCACCAATGTGCTGGGTACGCTGGGCGCGGCACGCGCGGCCACGGCCAGCGGCGCGCAGCGCTTCGTGCTCATCTCCACCGACAAGGCGGTGAACCCGACCAATGTGATGGGCGCGAGCAAACGGCTGGCCGAGCTGGCGCTGCAGGCGCACGCCGCGCAGCACCCCGACACGCATTGCTGCGCGGTGCGCTTCGGCAATGTGCTGGGATCGAGCGGCAGCGTGGTGCCGCGCTTTGCGGCGCAGATCGCCGCCGGCGGGCCAGTCACCGTGACCCACCCGGAGATCGTGCGCTACTTCATGACCATTCCCGAAGCCGCGCAGCTCGTGCTGCAGGCGGGGCTGATGGGGGAAAGCGGCAACATCTTCGTGCTCGATATGGGTGAGCCGGTGAAGATCGTCGATCTGGCACGGCTGATGATCCGGCTCTCCAACAAGACCGAGGAAGAAATTCCCATTCACTTCACCGGCTTGCGCCCCGGCGAGAAGCTATTTGAGGAATTGCTGGCCGACGACGAAACCACTCTGCCCACGCCCCACCCCAAACTGCGGGTCGCCCGTCAGGCCGAGCAGGACGCCATCGATTTGCAGGCCTTGGAGCTATGGATCGCCGCCAGCGGCGCAGACTCACCCGCGCAGATCAAGGCCGCGCTGCACGCGCTGGTGCCGGAGTACACCCCGCAGTAGCCGCACGCTGCGTCGCGAGTATCCCTACAATCGCATTGGTTTTCGCTCGGAGGGTCGCAACGACTCTCCTCATCCGCCGCCTTGCTGCGGCGTGTCGAGCGATGATTCCCCTGCGGTTCTGCAGGTTGGTTTCCCCAGCTGCTTCGCTGCAGTGCCACGCAGGATCGCCTTGATTATGCAGGCCATGCCGTTGCCGCACAACGACAACAAAGGTGTCCCTGATGATGCAAACCTTCCGACAGGACTGGCTGTCCAACATTCGCAACGATCTGCTCTCGGGCGTCGTGGTGGCGCTTGCGCTGATCCCCGAAGCCATTGCCTTTTCCATCATTGCCGGGGTCGACCCCAAGGTGGGGCTGTACGCCGCCTTCAGCATGGCCACGGTCATCGCCTTCGCCGGAGGGCGCCCCGGCATGGTCTCTGCCGCCACCGGCGCCATGGCGCTGGTGATGGTGTCTCTGGTGAAAGAACACGGGCTGCAGTACATGCTGGCCGCCACGCTGCTGACGGGCGTGTTGCAGATGATCATCGGCTGGGCGGGCTTTGACAGGCTCATGCGGTTTGTCTCGCGCTCGGTGATCACGGGATTTGCCAACGCGCTGGCGATTCTCATTTTCCTGGCGCAACTGCCCGAGCTGATCCGCGTGCCCTGGGCCGTCTATCCGCTGGTAGCGGCCGGGCTGGCCATCATCTATCTGTTGCCCAGAATCACCCGCGTGGTGCCTTCGCCGCTGGTGGCCATCGTGGTGCTGACCATCGTGACGGCGGCTTTCGGCATCCATGTGCCCACCGTGGGCGACAAGGGTCAGCTCCCGGACAGCCTGCCCGTGTTTCTCATGCCCGATGTGCCGCTGAATTTCGAGACCCTGCGCATCATCTTTCCGGTGTCGCTGGCCATGGCCGTGGTCGGGCTGCTGGAATCGATGATGACCGCCACGCTGATCGACGACTTCACCGACACCTCCAGCAACAAGCGCCGTGAATGCGTGGGCCAGGGCGTGGCTAATATCGCCACCGGCTTTCTCGGCGGCATGGCGGGTTGCGCCATGATCGGCCAGTCGGTCATCAACGTGAAGTCGGGCGGCCGCGGGCGACTTTCCACGCTGACGGCGGGCGTCGTGCTGCTGGTCATGGTGGTGTTCCTCGGCGATTGGGTGGCGCGCATTCCCATGGCGGCGCTGGTCGCAGTGATGATCATGGTGTCCATCGGCACCTTCAACTGGGGCTCGATCCGCAATCTGCGCGAGCATCCCAAGAGTTCGAGCGTGGTCATGCTGGCCACTGTGGCCGTGGTCGTCGCCACCGACAATCTGGCGCTGGGGGTGCTGACCGGCGTGCTGCTGTCGGGTTTCTTTTTCGCCCACAAGGTCGGCAGCATCCTGCGTGTGAGCTCGCGCGCCGATGCCGAAGGCCGCAGCCGCACTTACACCGTGACCGGGCAGGTGTTTTTCGCCTCGGCAGACGCCTTCATCTCCCGCTTCGACTTCAAGGAGGTGATCGACAAGGTTCACATCGACGTCAGCCGCGCGCATTTCTGGGACATCACGGCCATCAGCGCGCTGGACAAGGTGATCCTCAAATTCCGTCGCGAAGCCACCGAGGTCGAGGTCACGGGGCTCAACGAAGCTAGCGCCACGCTGGTGGACAAGTTCGCGGTCCACGACAAGGACGGCGCCGAAGACCTGTTGATGAGCCATTGAGGAGCCGACCATGCCAGACCACAACAAAGTCACGGCCTGCGTGGATCATTCCCGCTTCGCCGACTACGTCACCGACTACGCCGCCTGGGCGGCGCAACGCATGGGCACGCTGCTCGACCTGCTTCATGTGCTGGATCGCCATCCCGAAACCGCAGCCTCCAGCAGCGACCACAGCGGCGCCATCGGCCTGGGCGCGCAGGACGATCTGCTGCAGGAACTGGCCGAGAGCGAACGCCAGACCCTGCTGAGCGCACGCGAGCGCGGCCGCACACTGCTGGCCCGGCTGCGCCAGCGCGCGCTCGATGCGGGAGCCGCCGAGGTGGACATTCGTCAGCGCCTGGGCGAGCTCACGCAGACGCTGGTCGAGCAGGCCCCCGCCATCGGCCTACTGGTTCTGGGGCGGCGCGGCGCATCGGCAGAACGGTCGGGGCGCGACATCGGCCGTCACGTCGAAGCCATCGTGCGCGCCCTGCACATCCCCATCCTGACCGTGACCGATGCGTTCACGCCGCCGCAGCGCGTGCTCATTGCCTACGACGGCGGCAGCATGACCCGCCGTGCGGTGGAATGGGTCGGAGCGCAACCTTTGCTCGCCGGGCTGGACATCACCGTGTGCATGGCCAGCACCCCTTCAGCGCAAACCGAAAAAGCGCTCGACTGGGCGCGGCAAACCCTGCAATCGCGCGGCATGACGGCGCAGGTGCTGGCCCGGGCGGGCGACCCCGAAAGCGTGATTTCCGCCGTGCTCAAAGAGCAGAACATCGATTTGCTCATCATGGGCGCCTATTCCCATTCACCGGTGCGCAAACTGCTGCTGGGCAGCAAGACCGCCGACCTGCTGCGCGCCTCGACCATACCCACTCTGTTGCTGCGCTGACCCACCACACGCGGGCCTGTGGTGCAATGCACTGCTCCACGTCTAGACCCCGTTGCCCATGTCCACCCCTCCCATCCTGCTGGCTGAACACCTGCGCAAGCGCTACACCGAAGGGCCGCAGGCCGTCGATGTGCTCAAGGACGTGAACCTGCGCCTGGACGGCGGGCAGACTCTGGCCATCATCGGCGCTTCGGGCTCGGGCAAGAGCACGCTCATGCACCTGCTGGGCGGGCTCGACCGGGCCGATGGCGGACGCGTGCAGGTCTGCGGGCGCGACTGGGCGCAGATGAGCCCCAAGGCGCAGGGCACTTGGCGCAATCAGCATGTCGGCTTCGTGTATCAGTTCCATCACCTGCTGATGGAATTTAGCGCGCTTGACAACGTGGCCATGCCGCTGCGCATTCGCCGCACAACGGCTGAAGCTGCGCATGCCGTCGCGACGCAAATGTTGCAGAGCATGGGCCTGGGCGCTCGCCTGCAGCACCGCCCTGGCGAGCTCTCAGGCGGCGAACGCCAGCGCGTGGCCATTGCCCGCGCGCTGGTCACGCAGCCACAGCTCGTGCTTGCCGACGAGCCCACGGGCAATCTCGACAGCGAAGCCTCGGCGGTGGCGCTGAACCTGCTTCTCGACGTGGCGCTGGCGCAGGGCGACGCCGTCATCATCGTCACTCACGACGCCACGGTGGCCGCGCGCTGCCAGCGCCAGCTTCGGCTGGTGAACGGTGCGCTGCAAGAAGCCTGAGAAAGTTCGGGCTCGCACCTGCGGCCGCCCGCACCGATCCACTACGATTGCCGGATTCGTTTTTTCCTCACACCCGCATTCGTCCTGTTTGTCCATGTCCCGTTCCAAAGCCACCTTGTTTGAACTTCGCAGCGGCGCCATCGACGCCGTGCATCTGGTGGTGAAAACGCCCGACTTCGCCGCGCTGGCCGAAGCGCTGCAGCAGCGCTTCGACACCGCACCCGAGTTTTTCTCGGGCGAGGCCGTAGCCATCGATCTGCGCCGCCTGGCCGACGACGCCACCCTGCCGCTGGACGAACTCGCCGCCCTGCTTCGCCGCTTCAAAATGCGCCCCTTCGGCGTGGTGGCGCAAGCCGCGCAACAAACCTGGGCCGGGGCCAGCGATCTGCCCCTACTCGACAGCCGCGACGTCGCCCGAGACCCGCGCAAACCGGCCGAGAGCGCCGAAGCCATCGAAGCCGCCACTGCACCCGCAACGACACCCGCCGCTGCGGTGCCCGGCGCCGAGCCCCAAGCCGCGGCGCAGCCTTCCGTCCCTGCCGCAACACCCGCCCAAGAACCCGCCCCCGCAACGCTGCCCACGGTGCTCATCGACCGCCCGCTGCGCTCGGGTCAGCGCATCTATTCCCCCGGCGACCTCATCGTGCAGGGCGTGGTCAGCAACGGTGCGGAAGTCATGGCCGAAGGGCATGTGCATATCTACGGCGCGCTGCGCGGCCGGGCGCTGGCTGGGGCACGGGGCAACACCGCGGCGCGGATTTTCTGCACCAGCTTCGAGCCGGAGCTGGTCGCCATTGCCGGCATCTACCGCACCGCCGAACAAGACTTTCCCGCCGGAGTGCGCGGCAAGCCGACCACCGTGCGGCTGCAGGGCGAACAATTGCTGATCGAACCGTTGGCACTCAAATAATTCAAGAAGGACAGAACTCATGGCGAAAATCATTGTGGTGACTTCGGGCAAAGGCGGCGTGGGCAAGACCACCACCAGCGCCAGCTTCGCCTCCGGCCTGGCCCTGCGCGGCCACAAAACCGCCGTCATCGACTTCGACGTCGGCCTGCGCAACCTCGACCTGATCATGGGCTGCGAGCGCCGCGTGGTGTACGACCTTATCAACGTCATCCAGGGCGAGGCCAAGCTCACCCAGGCGCTGATCAAGGACAAGCAGTGCGACAACCTGTTCATCCTCCCCGCCTCGCAAACCCGCGACAAAGACGCGCTCACCATGGAAGGCGTGGAAAACGTGCTCAAGGAGCTCGACGACATGGGCTTCACCTACATCGTCTGCGACTCGCCGGCCGGGATTGAGAGCGGGGCGCTCATGGCCATGCACTTCGCCGACGAAGCCCTCATCGTCACCAACCCGGAAGTGTCGTCCGTGCGCGACTCCGACCGTATTCTGGGCATGCTGTCGAGCAAAACCAAGCGCGCCATCGAAGGCGGCGAGCCGATCCGCGAGCATCTGCTCATCACCCGCTACAACCCCAAGCGCGTCAGCGACGGCGAGATGCTCTCGCTCACCGACATCCAGGACATTCTGCGCATCCAGCTCATCGGCGTGATTCCTGAGAGCGAATCGGTGCTGCAGGCTTCCAACCAAGGCACGCCGGCCATTCACCTCACCGGCAGCGACGTGGCCGAGGCCTATCAGGACGTGGTGGCCCGCTTCCTCGGTGAAGACAAGCCGATGCGCTTCACCGATTATCAGAAGCCGGGCCTGTTCAAGCGCCTGTTCGGTGGTTGAGAGAGGGGCGCACCATGTCATTCCTCTCTTTCTTTCTGGGCGAAAAAAAGAAAACCGCCACCGTCGCAAAAGAACGGCTGCAGATCATCCTCGCGCATGAACGTGGCGGCAACGGCGCCCCCGCCGACTGGCTGCCCGCACTGCAGCGCGAACTGGTCGACGTAATCTCGAAATACGTCAAGATCGACAGCAACGACATCCAGGTCAAGCTCGAACGCCAGGACACGCTGGATGTGCTGGAAGTGAAAATCGAAATCCCGCCGCGAGGTTGACGGATAGCGCGGGCCGAACGCAGTACAGGTACAGCCGTCCTGACCAGCGCCTCAACCGCAGCTGCCGATATACCCGCAGTTCTCGCAGCGGTCGCAGCCGTCCACTCGCCGTAGAAACGGCCCGCCGCATTCGGGGCAGATGCGGCCGCCGGGCAGCAGCTCAGGCGATGCGTCGGCCGATTCGAGGTCGATGCGCAGGGCTTCGGGAACGTGGGCGCGCTGCGCCAGCGAGAGCAGCGATTGTTCTCGGCCGGAGGCGTCGAGATAACCGCGGCGGCGCAGCAGTTCCTGCAGGGCGTAGGCGATGGCGGCGACTTCGGACTGGTGGAAACGCGGCGCGCGGCTACCGTCGGACTTGATGACTTCGCCGCAGCGCACCGGGCCTTTGTCCCACACGACTTCGCGCATGTTCTGCAAACTCTTGGCGATGGAGCCGCCCGAACGTGCGACGAGGGAAAGCAGCCGCATATTGGAGGCGATCCATTGCTGACCTTCGTCGCGCTGGCCCGCGGGCATGAAGAACTCGATGGGCCGCTCGATGCGCACCGCCTCGCCGTTCACCCGGCCTTCCACTTCAGCGAAAGAGACGGAGAGATAGACGGTCTTCTGTCCTTCCGAGGTCATGTAGCTGATCTTGCTGGTGACGGCCTGCAAGTCGCCCGAGGGACGGCCTTCGATGCGGCGGGTGAGCGGATCGATGTCGTCGGCAGTCCGGGCAGATGCGGCAGCAGTCGCGGCCGCCGTGGGCGTGGCCTGCAGCACCGCGCCAAGCACAGCGTTTGGGCGATAGGTGGCCAGCCCCTTGAGCCCGGCTTTCCAGGCCTGCAGGTAGAGGTCTTTGAAGTCGTCGTAGGGGTAGTCGGCCGGGACGTTGACGGTTTTGCTGATACTGGTGTCGATGAAGGGCTGCACGACCTGCAGCATTTTCATGTGATCGGTGGCGGACATTTCCAGAGCGGTAACGAAGGCCGGCGGCAGGGCGCTCATGTCTCGGCCCAGGCTGCGGTACAGGCGCCAGGCGTGGTCGGCGACTTCGTACTCGCGGGTGGTGTTGTCGGCCATGCGCTTCTTGCGGGTATAGACCCAGGAGAACGCAGGCTCGATGCCGTTACTGGCGTTGTCGGCAAACGCCAGACTGATAGTGCCGGTAGGCGCCACGGCGAGCAGGTGCGAGTTGCGGATGCCATGCGCGGCGATGTCGGCGCGAAGGGCTTCGGGCAGACGCTTGGCGAAGCCGCTGTCGAGGTATTTTGTCGCGTCGAACAGCGGGAAGGCGCCCTTCTCCTTGGCGAGATCGACCGAGGCGGCATAGGCCGCGTCGCGCAGGGTGCGGGCCATGTCGGCCGCGAAGCGCCGGGCGTCGTCGCTGTCATAGCGCAGGCCGAGCATCACGCAGGCGTCGCCCAGGCCGAGAAAGCCCAGGCCGATGCGGCGCTTGTTTTGCGCCTCGTTGTGCTGCTCGACCAGCGGCCAGTAGGTCACGTCGAGCACGTTGTCGAGCATGCGCACCGCAGTGCGAGTGACGGTCTGAAAGCCCTCGGCATCGAACCGCGCCTGCGGCGTGAACGGATCGCGCACAAAACGGGTGAGGTTGATCGAGCCCAGGCAGCAGCAGCCGTAGTCGGGCAGAAACTCCTCGGCGCAAGGGTTGGTCGCCTCGAAGGTTTCGCAGTAATACAGATTGTTGTCGGCGTTGGCGGTGTCGAGAAACAGAATGCCCGGCTCGGCGTGGTCGTAGGTGGACTGCATGATCTGGTCCCACAGATCGCGGGCCCGCACGCTGCGGTACACCCACTCGCCGTCGGCGCGTTGATGCGCGCCTGCAGCGAGCTGATCGTCGCCCGGCCTGGCCTTGTGCACCAGATCGATCTGCGCGTCGTTTTCGACCGCCTGCATGAACGCGGCGCTCACGCCGACCGACAGATTGAAGTTCTTGAACGCCCCTTGATCCTTGGCATGGATGAAGGCTTCGATGTCGGGGTGGTCGGCTCTCAATACGCCCATCTGCGCGCCCCGGCGGCTGCCAGCGGATTCCACCGTCTCGCACGAGGCGTCGAACACCCGCATGAACGACAGCGGGCCGCTGGCGCGGCTGTGGGTGCCGCCGACATGCGCACCCACCGGGCGGATGCGCGAAAAGTCGTAGCCTACGCCGCCGCCGCGCCGCATGGTCTCAGCCGCCTGCGCCAGCGCCTTGTAGATGCTGGGCTTGCCATCCTTGTCGTCGGACACCGAATCGCCCACGGGCTGGACGAAGCAGTTGATCAGCGTGGCCTGAATGTCGGTGCCCGCCGCCGACATGATGCGTCCAGCGGGCACGAAGCCGTCGGCCAGCGCCTTCCGGAACAGCGCTTCGCTGCGGGCCGGGTCGGCCTCTTCGACCGCCAGGGCGCGGGCGACGCGGGCGTGAATGTCTGCGATGGTGCGCTCATCGCCCTTGGCGTATTTCTCCGCCAGAACGTCGAGACTGATGTCTTGTGCTTGCATGATGGGAGCCTAAAAACGCAAAGGCCGCACGGCGGAATGCCTGCGGCGCGAAAAATCGATGCTGGGAGTCTGTCGGGCTTGAGTCGCATAGAGCGAAAAAAGGGTGTGGGGATGGCCTGCGGCGGCGGATTTGCCGCCCCATAGCCGTAGCTATGGGGCAAAAAGCCGCTGCCGAAGGACGCCGCACAGCCTTTTTGCAGCCCGCGATCCTCAAGTCCGACAGACTCCCAGGTTTATACCGCGTCTTTGTGATCGTCGGGTTCGACCTCGGTCAAACCCAGTAGGGTTTGCGTCTGATCGACCGGTAGCGCTTCCACCTGCTTGAGCTGGCGCGTCATGGCGCGCGTACGGGTTTCCGCCTGGCCGATGGTATTGCTCGCTTCGTCGAGCTTCTTGCGCGTTTTTGCCAGAACGTCGCCGAATTTGGTGAATTCCGTTTTCACCGCACCGAGCACTTTCCACACCTCGGTGGAGCGTTGCTCCAGCGCCAGGGTGCGAAAACCCATGTGCAGGCTGTTGAGCAGGGCCAGCAGGGTGGTCGGCCCGGCGAGCATCACGCGGTACTCGCGCTGCAGCGCCTCGACCAGACCCGGACGACGCAGCGCCTCGGCATACAGACCCTCGGTGGGCAGGAACAGAATGCCGAAATCGCTGGTGTGCGGCGCGGCAATGTATTTGCTCTGGATGGTCTTGGCTTCCTCGCGCAGACGTAGTTCAAGCGCCTTAGAAGCGGCCTCGGCGGCGGGTTTGTCAGCCTGCTCCTGCGCGTCGAGCAAGCGCTCATAGTCTTCGCGGGGGAACTTGGCGTCGATCGGCAGCCAGACCGGGCCTTCGCCCTTGCCCGGCAGGCGAATGGCGTATTCCACCCGGGCGTTGCTGCCGGGCACGGTTTCCACGTTGACGCCGTATTGCTCGGGGGTGAACACCTGCTCGATCAGGCCGGCCAGTTGAATTTCGCCGAACACCCCGCGCGATTTCACATTGGTGAACACCCGCTGCAGGTCGCCCACGCCTTGCGCCAGGGTCTGCATTTCGCCCAGGCCACGGTGCACCAGTTCCAGCCGCTCGGCGACTTGCTTGAAGCTCTCGCCCAGCCGCTGCTCCAGTGTGGCGTGGAGTTTTTCGTCCACGGTGGCGCGCATCTGTTCAAGTTTTTTCTCGTTGTCGGCCTGCAGCTCGCGCAGGCGCAGTTCCACCGTGCCGCGCATTTCGTTCAGGTTCTTGTCGGTGGACTGGCGCAGCTCGGTGAGGCGCAACTCGGTGGACTCGCGCATGGCGGTCTGGCCCTGCTCGGCGCTCTGGCGCGCTTCGATCAAGCGCTGGTCGGTGGCCTTGCGCAAGGCGTCGAGGCGCTCGATGAGTTGGGCCTGCAACGATTGCAGGCTCTGGGTGTTGGTCTGGGTGAGATGGCCGACTTGCTGCACCAGGGTGTCGCCCACTGCTTTTTGCAGGCTTTGCAGTTGCAGGTTGACGGCGTCGAGCTGGGCGTTTTGCGTGCGCGTGCTCTCGCCCTGCTGGTTGAGCAGCATTTGCTGGAATTGCGCCAGTTGCCCGGCCTGCTCGGTGCGCAGGCTCTGGCCACTGGTCTGCACCGCGCCGCGCAGTTCGCGCTCCAGACGCCCCAGCTGAGGGGCAAGCTCCGCGCCGATTTCGCGCCGCAACTCGGCCAGACCGCGCAGACGCGACAACAGCGTCCAGGCCATGCCCAGCAGCATGAGCAACAACAGCGCAACGAGGAGGAGCAACACCAGTTCAAGAGACATGCAGGTTCAACCCGTAACGGGCGTGATGGGCGGCTGGCCTTGCAGCACCGCGACAAGGTTGTCCACCGCGAGTTGCGCCATCGCGCGGCGGGTGGGAATGCTGCTGCTGGCGATATGCGGCGTGAGCACCAGCCGCGGCGCGGCCAGCAGCGCGGGGTTGACGGCGGGCTCGCCCTCGAACACATCCAGCCCGGCGGCGCCCAGATGACCGCTGTGCAGGGCGTGGGCGAGCGCGGTTTCGTCCACTACGCCGCCGCGGGCGATGTTGACCAGCGTGGCGCCAGGCTGCATCTGCGCCAGCTCGGTCGCACCGATGAGGTGATAGGCGGCGGGGCTGTAGGGCAGCGCCAGCAGTACATGCCGACTTTCGCGCAGCAGCTCGGGCAGCTCGCGATAACTGGCGCGCAGATCGTCTTCGAGATGCGCGGCCAGCCGTTTGCGGTTGTGATAGAGCACGCGCATATTGAAGCCATGCGCCGCACGCCGCGCGATGGCCTGGCCGATGCGCCCCATGCCGACGATGCCCAGCGTGACGCCATGCACATCCGCGCCGGCGAACAGATCCACGCTCCATTTTTTCCACTGCCCCGCCCGCAGATAGCGCTCGGCCTCGCCCACCTGCCGGGCCGCGGCCAGCAGCAGGGCGAAGCCGAAATCAGCGGTGGTCTCGGTGAGCACGTCGGGCGCGTGGGTGACGATGACACCGCGCTCGGCGCAGGCGGCCAGATCGATGTGATCGACGCCCACGGTCATGGTGCTCACGACCAAGAGCTGCGGGCAGGCATCGAGCAAGGCCGCATCGATGCGCTCACTGCCGGTGATGAAAGCGCCGTGCTTGTCGGCCAGGCGCTGGCGCAGCGCCTCGGGCGTGGCGATGGCGTCGTCGGGCGTGGTTTCGACTTCGGCCACGGCACGCAGCGGCTCGATGACGTCGGGAAACACGGCACGCGCCACCAGCACGCGCAGCGGGCCGTCTGCAACAAGATTGCTCATCGGAAAAACACCACGGTCAGGAGAAGAAAGCACGGCATCAGAACGGCCAGCGACCAACCTATATAGCCAAAGAACGAGGGCATGCGCACGCCGCGATGCTCGGCGATGGCTTTGACCATGAAGTTGGGCGCGTTGCCGATATAAGTGACCGCGCCCATGAACACCGCCCCGGCCGAAATCGCCATCAGCGTGGTGACATGGGCCATGAGTTGCGCCGCGTCGCCCCCCGCCAGATTGAAAAACACCAGATAGGTCGGGGCGTTATCGAGAAAGGACGACAGCGCCCCGGTGAGCCAGAAGTACGCGGCCGCGATGGGCTGGCCCTGCGCATCGGAAGTAAGCGAGACCAGCCCGGCCAGCGCTCCGCCGCTGCCCGCCCGCAGGATGGCGATGACCGGAATGATGGTGAGAAAAATGCCGAGAAACAGCTTGCCCACCTCGATCATCGGCCCCCAGGTGAACTGGTTTTCATGCCGTGCCTGCCATGGCGTGGTGGCCAGCGACAACAGCGCCACGAGGACGAGCGCTGCGTCGCGCGTGAGGTTCTGCAGATCGAGACTCTGACCGAGGATCGTCACGGCGATGCCCGGTTTCCAAAAGCCGCTGTGCAGCACCGCGATGACGATGACCACCAGCCACAGCACATTCCACGCGCCAATGATGCCCAGCGGGCTGTCCGGCGTGGGGTCGATGGCCGGGCGCTCGGCCTCCTGGCTCCAGAACCAGCAGTCGAGCGCATAAAACACGGCCAACAGCAGGGCGCAGAGCAAAGCCGTGGGGGCCAGCAGGTGCTTGAGCGTCCAGAAAAAATCCACGCCCTTGAGAAAACCGAGAAATAGCGGCGGATCGCCCAGCGGGGTGAGCGCACCGCCGGCATTGGCCACCAGAAAGATGAAAAACACCAGCACATGCGCGTTGTGCCGACGGCCATCGTTGGCGCGAATGACCGGACGCACCATCAGCATCGCCGCCCCGGTGGTGCCCATGACGCTGGCCAGCACCGTGCCGATGGCCAGCAGCAGGGTGTTCTGCGCCGGGCTGCCGTGCAGATTGCCGCGTACCGCAATGCCGCCGCTCACGGTGTAGAGCGCGGTGAGCAGAATGACGAAGGGCAGGTACTCGTGCAACAGGGTGTGCAGCGCAGCGCTCCAAGTGGCCTGCACGCCGAAACTGAGGGCAAAGGGGATGAGAAACAGCGCAGCCCAGCCCGCCGCGATCTTGCCCTGATGGTGATGCCACACCTTCGCCGCAAACAAGGGCATGAGCGCGATGGACAACAACATGGCCGCGAAGGGCAGGCCCCACCACAGGCTGAGCGTCTCCGGGTCGGGGCCGGTCTGTACGGTGGCGGCCGATGCCAGACCTGGCAACAGGCTCAGCAGCACCGTGGCCGCAGCAGGGGTCTCACGCCGCATCGACGATCACCACATGCACGCGGTACGGCCCATGCGCACCGAGCACGATGGTTTGCTCGATATCGCCCGTGCGCGACGGCCCGGACACGGTGGACAGCGCCCGCGGCAATTCGCCCAGTTCGGCCCTGAGCAGCGCGTAGGCATCTTCCAGCGTGGCAACGATGCGGCTGGCCGGCACGATGGCGATATGCGTTTGCGGCAGCAGATGGGTGGACGACGGCGTGGCGGGCGAACTCGCCAGCACCAGCGAACCCGTCTCGGCCACCGCGCAAAAGCAGCCGGTGATGCCGAGCTTGTCTTCATCGCGCGGCGGACGGAACTCCAGGGTCACGCCCGCGTCGACCCAGGGCAGATCGGCCAGAGTTTCCCAGGCCACGCCCTGCACACCCAAGGCCTGCTCGCGCAGATAAGCCGCCACCGCGGGCGGCACGTCCTGCGCGCTGGTCACGCGGGCCACGCTGGTCTGCAGCGCCAGCGCCTGCGTGGTGAAACCCGCTATGCGGTCGGCAATCGTCGGCTGCGGCCCACGCACATGGCGGCCGATATCGACCTCGGCATCGGCCGCCTCGATGTCATGCAGCGCGGCCGGTCGCCCCTGACGGGCACGAATCTGCGCCAGGATCGCGGCGCGGGCGGTGTCGGTATTCATGCGGGAGATTCTAGGAGGCCAACCCCGCGCTTGCCCCTGTCGTTAACTCCAACAGACAGTTTGTTACCAATACTGACCGACTGTCATGTGACGGGTTTCTATGCTCAGCGTCGCCTATCACAAAAAAATCGTCTCGGAGACACTATGCATACCCCACACCAACAAGGCTCACGATTACAGCGCAATGCGCTGGGTCTGCCGCAAATCGTGGCATCCACGCTGGCCAATATCGCGCCAGCCATGAGTTTCTATTTCGGATTCGGCACCATTGTTCAGGGTGCAGGCGTGGCGGCGCCGCTAACCATCATCGCCGCAATGGTGGTCGTGCTCTTCCTCACAAATACGCTGGCCGAGTTCTCGAAGTACCGGCCCAGCGCCGGGTCGTTTGTCACTTTTATCGGCATGGGCTTCGGTCCCGTTGCGGGTGCTGCGGCGTCGGTTTTTGTCGTGTTCGGTTATGTCATCGGGGCATCTGCCGTTGTTGTGATTTCCGGCGGTTGGGCGCATGACACCTTGCAGACTTTTCTCGGCATCAATGTGCCCTGGCAAATTCTGAGCGTCGCATCAGCGCTCATCGTTGGGTTCCTAGTGTCCAGAGGTATCGGTTTATCGACGAGGTGGGCGGCGGGTTTCTTCTATTTTGAGCTTGTCTTGCTGCTGATTGGCGCCGTCATCATGCTGGTTAAAAACGCGCAGTGGATCAACCTGTCGCCGTTTTCATGGTCGCAACTTGCCGGCGGCTTCAAGGGCCTCAGCCTGGGTTTCCCTTTGGCCATCTATCTATTCATCGGCTGGGAAAACTCGGCCATGCTGGCCGAGGAAACAAAAGATCCCCGGAGCAATGTTCCGCGAGCATTGCGCTCTGCCACTTTGGCCATCGGAGCACTCTATGCATTTCTGGCCTATGCCACCGAGATCGGCTTTCATCACAACGTAAAAGCCATCAGTGCGTCATCAATCCCCTTTGTCGATGCGCTCAAAGCCTCTGCCGCTGCACTGCTCATCGTGGCCTATCTCGCGGGCATCAGCAGCATCTTTTCATCTTTGATCGGGCTGACCAACTCTCAAGCGCGCATTCTGTTCAATTCGGGGCGCGAAGGCTTGCTGCCCAAATTTTTCGGGCGCGTCCACCAAAAACACCAAACGCCCCATATCGCCATGTGGACCTTCATCGCCATTGCCGTGTTGATTGTTGCGGTCTACGGCAGGCACATCAAACCCGTGGATCTGTTCGGCTATGCCGCCACACTGGGGACGATTCCCATCATCCTCACTTACCTGATTACCAACCTCGCCTTGCCGGTCTACATGCGAAAACACCACCGCGCGGAATTCCAGTTGACCAAACATCTCATTCTGCCGATTCTGGGAACCTTGCTGATGCTGATGCCCTTGTGGGGACTGGTGGAGCCCGGACAGCCGGAACCATTCAACCTCTTCCCCTACGTCGCCCTCGCTGTCTTGGCGCTGTCGGTGATCTACGGATTGATTCTGACCAAGAGTAATCCGCACCTTGCGCAGACCATCGGCAGCTTTATCGCAGACGAATAAAACACCGCACCCAAGCGAAGTCTTTAACTGGAGTCACCCGTCTTCCCCATCATGCTCGACCAGTTGGTCGGCGGGGATCTGGAAGACTTCACGTAGATAGGCCAGATACGCCGGGTCGTCGCACATATTCTTGCCCGGCGCGTCGCTGACCTTGGCGACGGGCTGGCCGTTGCAGCGGGTCATTTTGAGCACCATCTGCGGCGCTTCAAAGCCGAGGTCGTGCATGAGGTTGGTGCCGATGCCGAAGGCCAGGCCGACGCGCTGGTGAAACTGCCGGTAAAGCGCGATGACCTTGGGAATGGTGAGCATGTCGCTGAACACCAGGGTCTTGGTGCGGGGATCGACGCGGTGCTTGGCATAGTGCGCAATCATCTGTTCGCCCCAGGAGAAGGGATCGCCCGAGTCGTGCCGGGCGCCGTCGAACAGCTTGCAGAAATACAGATCGAAGTCGCGCAGGAAGGCTTGCAGACCATACACATCGGCCAGGGCGATGCCCAGGTCGCCGCGGTATTCCTTGGCCCACGTCTCGAAGGCGAACACCTGGGTGTCGCGCAGGCGCGGGCCCAGCGCCTGGCAGGCCTGCAGGTATTCGTGCGCCATGGTGCCCAGCGGGGTAAGGCCCATATCTTTGGCGAGCAGCACATTGCTGGTTCCTGCAAGCTGGGGGCCGAGGCCGCTATGCAGCCGCCCGAGCACCTGGGCCTGCCAGCGCCGCGAGTAGCGGCGGCGGGTGCCGTAGTCGGCGATGCGGCAGTCTTGCAGCTCCGGGGTATGGAGCAAGGCAATCTTGTCGGCAAGACGCGCCAGGCCCGCGTGCTGGTCGGCATCGGCATGGGCGTGGCGGGCGTACACCTCGCTGACGATGGCGAGCACCGGCACTTCGAACAGAATGGTGTGCAGCCAGGGGCCTTGAATGGCGATGTCGATCTCGCCGCGTTCGCGTGCAGCCGGGTCGGCAGCGGGCGTGGCGCGGATGCGCTGGCGGTTAAGGCGGAACAGCGCAAGGAAATCGACAAAATCGCTCTTGATGAAACGCAGGCTGCGCAGGTAGTCGAGTTCGTCGGGTTTGAATTGCAGGGTGCAGAGGGCGTCGAGTTCGGCGTTGATCTCGCCCAGCCGCGACACCAGATCGACCCCGGGCGTGCGGCATTTGAAGCGGTACTCCACCTGCGCGCCGGGAAAGTGATGCAGCACCACCTGCATCATGGTGAACTTGTAGAGGTCGGTGTCGAGCAGGGATTCGATGATCATGGGTTGGACGAGTTGCGGCGCTGGCGTGACAGCGCCTTGGCCCAAAGCAGGCGCAGCACGGCGCGTTCGCGCTGGTCTTGCGTGGCATCGGTGCGCACGCGGCGCGCCCGGTCGAGCAGTTCGAGTCCGAGGCGTGCCTGGGCTTCGAGCGCGCCGTCGCGCACGGTGAGATCGAGCGGGCGTCCGGCGCCGGGCAGGTTGTCGAGCTTGCCCTCCTGCACGGCTTGGGCAATGCGGGTTTCGCCGATGAAGGCCAGCGCGTTCATGCGTCGTGGAACCGGGTGAATTCAGCCACCGGCGCGCGCTCGGTGACCAGGGTGTTTTCGATGGCCGCAGGATCGGCCCAGCCCAGCGACATGCCGCAGACGACTTGCTGCGTTGCGGCGTCGAGCTTCAATTCGTCTTCGATGAGGCGGTGAAACTGGGTGAACGCGGCCTGCGGGCAGGTGTCGAGACCGCGGCCGCGCGCCGCCACCATGATGTTCTGCAAAAACATGCCGTAGTCGAGCCAGCTGCCCTGCTCCATCACCCGGTCGATGGTGAAAATCAGCCCGACCGGCGCGTCGAAAAACCGGTAGTTGCGACCATGCTGGGCGTGCATGGCGGGCTTGTCGCCCTTGGCGATGCCCAGCAGACCGTACAAGTCCCAGCCGACCTTGCGGCGGCGGTCGATGTAGGGCGAACGCCATTCGCGCGGATAGTAGGCGTATTCCTCGGTGTGCTGCGCGGCCTGTGCCGGATCGTCATACGCCGCCAGGATGCGAGCGGACAGCCGCGCGAGCGCCGCGCCCGTGAGCACATGCACTTGCCAGGGCTGGGTGTTGGTGCCCGACGGCGCGCGCGCGGCCACTTGCAGGATGGCCTCGATCGTTTCGCGCGGCACCGGCGTGGGCAGAAAGCGGCGGATGGAACGGCGCGAAGTAATCGCGCCATCCACTGCGGACTGCGTCTCTGGCGCGGGGGGCTTTTGTTCTGCCGAGGCGATGGGAAGGCGATGGGTCATGGCTGAAGCGAATGCGGTCATTCAGCGCCAGTCTATCCCCCCGAATCGAAGCCCTGCGCGACACCGGGTTTGGGGGTGGGCAAGCCGCACGGGTCGCCCCATCATTCGCAAAGTCCAAACGTGAAAAAACGTAACACCTCTGCGGATTCCTCACATGAAACGCATCGCCCTGTTCGCCGACGGCACCTGGAGCAAGCCCGACCAGAACGACGGTAACGCGCCCACGCCGACCAATGTGGTCAAGCTCTCGGTCGCCGTCGCGCCGCAAGACAGTCATGGCATCGATCAGGTGGTGTTCTACCAAAAAGGTCTGGGCGAACAGGGCGGCCTGTGGGACAAGATCACCGGGGGCGCGTTTGGCCTGGGGATCTCGGCCAATATCCGCGAGCTTTACCTGTTTCTGGTGCAGAACTATCACCCAGGCGACCAGATCTTTCTGTTCGGTTACAGCCGCGGCGCGTACACGGTGCGCAGCGTGGGCGGGCTGATTCGCAATTGCGGCATTCTGCGTCCGCAGCATGTCGGCCGCGTGGGCGAGGCCTACGCACTCTATCGCGACCGTTCGCCCGACAGCCACCCCAACTCGCCGCAATCCGTCGCCTTTCGCGAGGCCTACGCCTGGCCGGACGCGCCCATCGAACTCATCGGCGTCTGGGATACGGTAGGCGCCCTGGGCATACCCGTCACCCCGCTGCGCTTCTGGACCAAACCTCTGTACGAGTTTCACGACGTGGCGCTGAGCAGCCATGTGCGTTACGGCTATCAAGCACTGGCGCTGGACGAGCGCCGCAAGCCTTTCGTGCCGACGCTTTGGCAGAAGCAAAGCCACGCCACCGATCAGGTGGTGGAGCAGGCCTGGTTTCCGGGCGTGCATGGCGATGTGGGCGGAGGGCAAACGCTCACCGGCCTTTCTGACGGTGCGCTGCTATGGATGGCCGACCGGGCGCAACGCTGCGGTCTGGCGCTCGACCCGGCCCTGCTTCCTCCACATGGCGACCCCGCCGCGCAAATGGGCGACACCCTGACGCTGTTCTACCGCCTGCTGGGCCAGCGCGAACGCCAGCCGGGACAGGCCAACCCCGCCGGTCACGAGGGCGTGCATACCTCCACCCTCAGCCGACACTCCACCCTGCCCGACTATCGCCCCCCCGCGCTGGAGCGTTTTCTCGCCATGCGGCCAGTGACTTACTTGCCCTGAGCGGCCGCGGCAGAAGCAGCAGACGCAGCAGCGGGCGCTTGCGGTGCCGTTGTTGGCGATGTGGTCGGCGCAGCGGTCGACACTCCGGCTGGTGCGCTTGCAGTGGCCTGACCTGAAGCCAGGCCGAGCGTAAGCACCACGTCCTTTTCCTGATCTTTCTCGTAGCCCTTGTCGGCCATCTTGCCCGCCGTCTCTTCTGCGGCCTTGATCGCAGTCCCCGTCTGCACCCGCGTCGCAGGCAAGGCCTTGGGGCCGGTGGTCAGCGCAGTGACCACGGCCCTGGCCCGCGCCTGCGCCAGCGCGCCGAGAGCCGACTGGGGAATCACTACCGCCTTGGCCAACTGCGCCAGGATGGCGTGCAGCAAAGCCTGCTCCGGCTGATCGGTTTTGGGCAGCGATTTTTTCAGCGCGTCGAGTGCGCTGGTCGGGTGCTGGTCGAGGTAGAGCGCGGTGATGGCATTGCGGGTACGGGCATTGCCCAGATCGAGCGGGCCCGGGCTGACATCGGGCGGCACGGTCACGCCCAGCTTGAGCAGCACCTGACGGCGCACCGCGGCCTGCTGCAGCGCGGCGGTGTCGCGCGCGACATCGAGCGTGGGCGGCACCTGCAATTCCAGCCGCGGCCGCTTGCGCAGCGCCTCGGCGATATGCAGCAGCTTTTCACGCTCGGGCGGCGCCAGCACTGCGCTGCCGGGGGCGAAAGCCACGTTCTGCGGCGTTTGCTCGCCCCCGCCGCCGAACAGTGCGCCCAGCGCGCGGAACGGCGCGGTGACGATCTTGGTGAGCACGTTGACGATGGCCTGCCAGATGATGCCGCCGTAGCTGAACTTGGGGTTGTTCAGGTCGCCATGCACCGGCAGGTCGAGGTCGATCACGCCGTCGCTGTTTTCCAGCACGGCGATGGCCAGATCGAGCGGCAGGTTCATCGCGCCGGGGCTGTCGACATGCGGGCCCAGCTTGAGGCGGGTGATGGTGAACTGGTTGTTGCCCTGCATCTGCGCCTTGACGATCTTGTACTGCAGCTTGGCATCGAGCCGCCCCGATTCGATGGTGCGCCCGGCAAACTTGCCCGAGTAGGGCGAAACCGAGGCCATGTTCAGGTTGCGGAAATCCAGCGTGACGTCGGTGTTCTGGGTGGCGCGAAAGGGCTGCAACTGCCCCCGCACCTTGGCCGAGCCGTAGTCGTTGACCTGGCCGTCGAGTTCGATCTGGGCGCTGCTGTCGGGCGCGTCTGACAGACCGTTGATCACCCCGGAGAGCTTTTGCATGCGCACCCGGAAGTCGGGCTTGATGGACTGATCGGTGAAGTCCACGTCGGCATTTTCGATGGCGGTGCGATCGATGCGCAGCGCCAGCGGCAAGGGTTTTTCCGCACTGTTGCCCACAGCGGCAGGCGGCGGGCTCTGGGCGGGTTTGCGCGTGAGCAGGATGGCCTGCACATTGAGCGTGCGGTCGGGGTTGATGACGATGCGACCATAGGGCTCCACCGCCTGCAGCGCGTTGATGCTGACCGACAGCGGCGCGCTATCGACGCTCAGCCCGGTGGCCGCCAGCTTGCGCCAGCCCAGAAACGGCGTGCGCCCTTCGGGCTCGACCAGCGCGAGGTTGTCGATCTGCGCACGGCCGTCGTAGCTCACCTTCGGCACGCTGCCCTGGCCCTTGCCCAGCTTCACGGTGCCGTCGGCCGAGACCGTTCCACTGGTGAGCAGCAGCCGCACATAAGGCGCCAGCAGACTGCCGTAGGGGGTGAGCGCAAGCTGCTGAAGTTGCACCTGCAGCGAACCGGCCAGCGGCTGCGGGGCCACTTGACCGCGGGCGCTGAACTGCCCGCCCTGCTTGAGCGCGAAGCGCACTTGCAGCGCTACGGGTTTGCGCAAATCCAGGCTGAGGTTGCGGGCGCTGGCCTGGCCCTGCATCACGTCCAGACGGATGGGAGCGGAAGTCTGGCGATCTTCGACCTGAGCCGAGAAGTCGCGCAGAGCAAGGCTTTTGAGTTGCAGATCGGGCAGCTTGGCAGCCGGGTTTGGTGCGGCAGGCTTGGCGGGTCGCGGCGCTGCGGAGGCGCGAGTAGCGGACGCGGGCACAAAGGCCTGCGCCCAGTTCAGGCCGTTCTGCGCCAGAGTCACCTCGGTATTGAAGCCGTCCACTTGCAGGGCTCCGGCGCGAATATGGGCCACGCCGGAGGAGGGCAGACTGATTTCGCTGGAGCCGAGTTGCAGGCTTTTCCACCGCGCCAGCGCTTGGCGGGCGCTGTCGAGCTGCATCGCGCCGAGTTGCAGTTGCAGGTCTTTGGCCTGAACCTGCGCCGGGCTGCCCGCAGGCAGCACCACCTTGGCCGCGGAGTTCATCTTGAGGTCGCTGAGCTGCAGTTGCAGCGGCGCCTTGAAGCTCTGGTCGGTGTAATCCAGCGCCCGCACCCGGGTGGCGACGCGCTGCACTTCCAGAGTCCAGGCGGAGACGGGCTGAACAGCGGGCCGAGCGGCTGATGCCGACGCTGAAGTGGGCACTGAGGTGGGAACTGAAGCGGGCGGGCTCGGCGGCTTCGACGCTTTGGAAGCGCTCATGGCCTGCAGCAGATCGATCTGCCCGTTCGCCAGACGTTTGAGTTGAACACGCGCCGCGTCGAGCTGGACGGCGCCGAGTTGCACGCGGTGCTGGGCCAGATCGGCCTGCACCGCATCGACCTGCAGCAAGGGCAGCGACAGCCACGGAGTCGCTTGCGCAGCCTCTGCGCGCAACTGGCTGTTCTGCAGGGTGATTTGCGGCAGTTGCAGGGTGCGCTGGGCCAGATCGACCGTGCCCGGCTGCGTCTGCAGGCTACCCGCCTGCAGTGCGGCCTGGCCGATCTGCCCGCTGATGTCTTGCACTCGCAGCGGCCCGAAACCTGCGTGTTGCCGACCCCAGTCGAGCTGTGCACCTTGCAGTTGCGCGGTGTGGAACTGCAGCTGATTGCGGCCCGAAGTGGCGCTCAGCCCGTCCAGCGACAAAGACTGCATCGACACGGTGCGTTTGGCGCCGTCGATTTTTGCCCGATCCAGTTTCAGGTTTTGCCACTGCACGGCGGCGGCGCCCGCCCGCGCGGCCAAGGTCTGAATTTGAGCGCCGAGGTCATTGATCGCCCACAGCCAGCCTTGCTGCCCCTGCACCGCGCTGTAGGCCGCATGAATCGACGCCGTGCCCGAGGTGATCTGCAAGGTGCTCGATAGATTCGGCACGGCCCGCGCCGCGGCCGCCAGGTCGAGCCCGGTGAGTTCCGCCTGCCCGCCGGACACCAGCGGATTGACGCCCACATAGCCCTTCCAGCGCAGCGTGGCCTTCTGCTCGGGCAGCACCAGACTGATGGCGTATTGCCCGCGCGCCTTGGGCAGAGTGGACAGATCGCTGACCTGCACGTTCAAAGGCGTCAACTGCGTGGCATAGGGATGGGGGCGGTTGGCATCGGCGTAGCGCAGCGTGCCGCCTGCGATCTGCAACTGCTCGATCACCACGCGCGGGAGGGTGTCGGAAGGTTTGGCCGGTTTGGGGCCGCGCTGCAGGGCGCGCACCAGAGCGTCCCAGTTCATCGCGCCGCCTTGCGCAATGGCCACATTCACCTGAGGCTGATCGATGCGGATTTGATGAAACGTCCACGCCCAGCGAAACAGGCTCACCGGGGCGAAATCGACGAACAGCTTGCCAAACCCCGCCAGCGGCGCCCCTTGCGGCGTGCTCAGTTGCAGCTGATCCACCGTGAGATTCAGGTGCAGGGGGTCGAACGCCACCTTGCCCACCGTGGCCCGGCTGTCGAGCTGCGACTGCGCCAGCCTGGGGATGTAGTGCTCGGCCAGCGGCCCGACCGCAAGGTAGCCAAAAGCCACGTAAAACACGAACAGGCCCGCCACAATGAGCACCGGCAGGCTGAGCAGCACGCGGCGCAGTCGCCTCCAGACGGACGAAGCAGTGGCAGACATCAAAACCTCGCGAAAGATTGGATGCACTGCATTATGGCTCCACCCCGCGGCGCGCCGCCGCTTCGGCCGATACCATCAGGGTCTGTTGCGCTTGCCGCCAATCCACCCGAACCCATGACCGACTCGACCCCCGCTTATGTTCAGTACGTAGGCGCCGCCCTGTTTGCCATTGCGGTGATCCATACCTTTTCCACCAAATTCTTCGAGGGCCTGGCGCACCGCCAGCCCGCGCACGCCGGGCTGTGGCATCTGCTCGGCGAGGTCGAGGTGGTGTTTGGGTTTTGGGCCATGGTGCTCATGGTGTTTTTGTTCGCCACGCTGGGGCAGCATGAAGCGGTGGGCTACATCGACTCGCGCGATTTCACCGAGCCGCTGTTCGTCTTCGCCATCATGGTGGTCGCAGGCACCCGGCCCATTCTTCAGGCTGCGGGCGACATCGTCAACGGGCTGGAACGCGCCCTTCCCCTGCCGGGCGCGATCATGTTTTACCTGCTTCTGCTGGTGCTCGTACCGCTGCTGGGTTCGTTCATCACCGAACCGGCAGCCATGACCTTGGCCGCCCTGTTGCTGCGCGACCGCATTTTTCGCGCCGAAGTGTCGCTGCGGCTCAAATACCTCACCCTGGGGGTGCTGTTCGTCAACGTATCCATCGGCGGCACGCTCACCCATTTCGCCGCGCCGCCGGTGCTCATGGTGGCCTCGACCTGGCAGTGGGATCTGGGCTTCATGTTCACCCATTTCGGCTGGAAAGCCGCCATCGCGGTGGCCATCAACGCCGTGGGCGCCACCCTGATGTTCCGCCGCGAACTGGCCGGTCTGGCGCGACCGGCTGCGGTGGATACGCCCGACCCCACACAGCAACGCGCGCCGCTGAGCGTCATCGGCATCCACCTGTTGTTTCTGGTGGCCGTCGTGGTGTTCGCCCATCACCCGGCGGTGTTCATTCCCCTGCTGCTGTTTTTCGTCGGTTTTGCCACCGCCTACGCGCGCTATCAAGACGCCCTGATGCTCAAGGAAGGCATGCTGGTGGGCTTCTTTCTGGGCGGGCTGGTGGTGCTGGGCGGCCTGCAGCAATGGTGGCTGCAACCGCTGCTCACCCGCATGGATGCGACGGCGGTATTTTTCGGCGCCACGACGCTGACGGCCATCACCGACAACGCGGCGCTGACCTACCTCGGCTCGCTGGTGCAGGGCCTGAGCCCCGAATTCAAATACGCGCTGGTGGCGGGGGCAGTCAGCGGCGGCGGCCTCACGGTCATCGCCAACGCCCCCAATCCGGCCGGCATCGCCCTGCTGCGCAGCTGTTTTGACGAAGGGGCGGTGCAGCCGCTGGGCCTGTTGGCCGCCGCCCTACTGCCCACCGCGGTAGCGATGGGCTGCTTCTGGCTGCTGTGATCCATTTTTCCAAACGCTTTTCTACCCTATGAACACTCCCACCCTCCCTGACTCTGCAACTCACACCGTCGCTTTTCTCGGCCTGGGCGTCATGGGCGACCCGATGGCCGGGCATCTGGCCCGCGCCGGGCACCGCGTGACTGTTTACAACCGCACCGCGAGCAAGGCGCACGACTGGGTGCGCCGCAACGGCGGGCATTCAGCGGCGACACCGCGCGAAGCCGCGGCGGGGGCCGACTTCGTGTTCTCCTGCGTCGGCAACGATGACGACCTGCGCGCCGTGACCCTCGGCCCGGACGGCGCTTTCGCCGGCATGCAGCCCGGCGCGGTGTTCATCGACCACACCACGACCTCGGCCGATGTCGCCCGCGAGCTGGGCCTTGCGGCGCGCGAACGCGGCCTGTTTTTTCTCGACGCCCCCGTCTCGGGCGGGCAGGCCGGTGCGCAGAACGGCACACTCACCGTGATGTGCGGCGGCGAGGCCCAGGCGTTCGAGCGGGCGGAGCCGGTGATTGCCGCGTTCGCCCGCGCGGTCACCCGTCTGGGCGACAACGGCGCCGGGCAGCTTTGCAAGATGGTGAACCAGATCGCCATCGCCGGCGTGGTGCAAAGCCTGGCGGAGGCCATCGCCTTCGGCGAGCACGCCGGGCTGGATCTGTCCACGGTGCTGCAGGTGATCGGCAAAGGTGCGGCGCAGAGCTGGCAGATGGACAACCGCGGCCCGACCATGATCGAAGGCCGCTACGACTTCGGTTTTGCCGTCGATCTGATGCGCAAAGACTTCGGTCTGTGTCTGCAGGAGGCCCGCCACAACGGCGCGCGGCTGCCGGTCCTTGCCCTGGTCGATCAGTTCTATGCCGATGTGCAGGCGGCAGGCGGCGGGCGGCTCGACACCTCGTCGCTGCTCAAGCGGCTGCGTGATAAAAGCAACTGAAACTGCGGCGCCACAAAAGACAAAGACGACAAAGGCCACCCGAGTGTGGCCTTTGCTTTTACCGACAACGATTATTTGGCCGTGTAGCGCGCAGCGCTGGCGGTGATTTCGGCCCGCGCGGCATCAATCCCGGCCCAGCCTTCGGTCTTCACCCACTTGCCCGCTTCGAGGTCTTTGTAGTGGTTGAAAAAATGCTCGATCTGCTTGAGCAGTTCGGGCGGCAGGTCTTCGGGCTTCTGGATGTGGCGGTACTGCGGCAGCAGTTTTTCCACCGGCACGGCGATGAGCTTGGCGTCCACCCCGGCTTCGTCGGTCATTTTCAGCATGCCGATGGGGCGGCAACGCACCACGCAGCCATGCACCAGCGGAATGGTGGTGACCACGAGCACGTCCACCGGGTCGCCGTCTTCCGACAGGGTCTGCGGAATGTAGCCATAGTTGCACGGGTAGTGCATCGCGGTGGACATGAAGCGATCGACGAACAGCGTCCCGCTGGCCTTGTCCACCTCGTACTTCACCGGCGGAGCGTGCGCGGGAATCTCGATCACTACGTTGAAGTCGTCAGGCAGGCTTTTGCCCGCAGGCACATCGCGCAAACTCATAATCAGTCCTTGGGTTAAGAGAGAGAGGTAGAAAAAATTTAGGCAGGATTATTGCCGCGTGGCTCGGGCGGCGGTGCGTTTTCCTTTTGCGGGTTGCGCATGTCCTGCAACTGCTGTTCGCTGATGATGTTGAACATGGTCACGACCTTCGACACGCCCGTGGTGTCACGTGCGATCTGCACGGCGCGGTCGGCCTCGCGCTGCGTGACAATGCCCATGAGATAGACCACGCTATTGGACGTGGTCACCTTGAACGCATTGCCAAAAATATCGCGGGCGTCGATCAGGCGGGCACGCACCTTGGTGGTGATGAGGGTGTCGGTGGCGCTGCGGTTAAGGTCGGCCACAGGCCCGATGTCGATTTCGTTGAGCACGGCCTTGACATTGGGCACGCCCTTGACGATCTCTTCGGCCTTCTGTTTGTCAGCCTCGTTGGGAACCTGGCCGACCAGCAGCACCTGCTGGTTGTAGCTCACGGCGCGCACATTGACACCGGCGCCCAGGGCGGAAGAAATGCGGTTGTCCGCCTTGAGCTCAATGGTGTTGTCTTCGAGGATGGAGCCCGCCGTGCGTCGGTCGGTTGCCACATACGCGGTTGTGCCCACCGCGCCCAAGCCCAGAACGAAGCAGCCCTGCAACTGCGTGGCCGCGAGCACGACGGTCAGCAGACTGGCCGCGCGCCACAAACCGCGCGAACGGCGCACGGCGCTCGCCGCAGAAGCCGATTTGGAACAAATATCCACGTTCATCTGTGTCATGCTAGAGACTCCGGTTCACCCATCAGCACCCAGTCTAAGCCATCGCAAAGGCAATGCAATGTCAACAGATGCACCTCCTGGATGCGGGCGGTACGGTCGTTGGGCACGGCGATATGCACATCCGCTTCGCGCAGCAGGCCGGCCACCCGGCCGCCGGTGCGCCCGGTCAGCGCCAGCACGCTCATCTCTCTGGCCTGCGCGGCCCGCACCGCTTCGACGATGCTCGACGAATTGCCGCTGGTGCTGAACGCCACCAGCACGTCGCCGGGCAGGCCCAGCGCCCGCACCTGCTTGGCGAACACATGGTCGAAACCGTAATCGTTCGCCACGGCGGTGAGGGTGGAGGTGTCGGTGGTGAGGGCGATGGCGGCCAGCTCGGGGCGCTCGCGCTCGAAGCGGCCGACCAGTTCCGCGGCCAGATGCTGACTATCGGCGGCCGATCCGCCGTTGCCGCAGATCAGAATCTTGTGCCCATTCGACACCGCCGTCGCCAGCACATCGACGGCGCGCGCGATCGGCCCGGTCAGCGCCTCGGCCGCCTGATACTTCAGATCGGCGCTGTCGAAAAAATGCTGCTGGATACGCTGCTCTAGCATGATGTGACTGAGAGACAAAAGGGCGATGTTAGTCGGGGTCGAGTGCCTGCGCGGCCCGCGTGTTGTCCTGCCTGCGTCGTCACTCTTCTGCCGAAAACGCACCGGGCAGCCACTCCAGCTTGCCCGCTTCCAGCGCAACCACATCGAAACGGCACGTCGGCTCCTCGACCAGACGCGCCAGATAGTGACGCGCGGCCAGCACAATACGGCGGCGTTTGTGCGCATCGACACTGCCCGCCGCCCCGCCATACGCCGCCGCGTTGCTGCGGGCGCGCACCTCGACAAAGACCAGCGTGCCGTCGGCCGCGCGCATGATCAGGTCGATCTCGCCGCCCCGCACCCGATAATTGCGCTCGACCAGCCGCAAGCCGCGGGCCTGCAGCTCGGCGCAGGCCCGCGCTTCTGCCGACTGCCCCAGACGGCGCGCCGCGCGCTGCTTCCACATTTGCAACATGCCCGCCATGTCCACTCCCCTCCAAACCGCACTGGAATTCTGCGCCCAGCAGGATTTTCCGCCCGCGCTCTACATGGTGGCCGCGCCCATCGGCAACCTGGCCGACATCAGCCTGCGCGCGCTGGCCGTACTGCACCATGCCGACCGCATCGCGGCGGAAGACACCCGGATGGCGCAGCGTCTGCTCGAAGCCTACGGGCTGCGCAAACCCACGCTGCGCTGCGACCGGCACCGCGAGGCGCAGGCCGCGCAGCACATCGTCGCCGCGGTGGCCGCGGGCGAGCGCGTGGCTTTTGTCAGCGACGCGGGCACGCCGGGCATCAGCGATCCGGGCAGCCGCATCGCCGCGGCCGCTCATGCCGCCGGGCTGCGGGTAATGCCCCTGCCGGGCGCCAGCGCGGTGACGACGGCGCTCAGCGCCAGCGGCCTCGATCTGCACTCGGGTTATTGCTTCGCGGGCTTCGCGCCCGAAAAGGCCGTGGCGCTGCGCGCCTTTCTGCAGGCCGCGCTACAGGCTTCGCGGGTGACGGTGTTTTTCGAAGCCCCGCACCGGCTGCGCGACTGCCTGCTCACCTTGCTGGAGCTGGACGCGCAAGCGCAACTCGTCCTCGCCAAAGAGTTGAGCAAACAGTTCGAAACCCTGCTGCCCTGCACGCCGCAAGCCGCGCTCGACTGGCTCGATGCCGATCCCCGGCGGGCGCAGGGCGAATTCGTGCTGCTGCTGCAGCCGCGCGCGGCCGTGGCGGAACTCGACACCCGAGCCATCGCCCTGCTGCAGCGGCTGGCGCAGGAGTTGCCCGCCTCACGCGCGGCGGCGGTGGCGGCCGACCTCACCGGGCTGAAGCGCGATACGCTCTACCGCTGGCTACTCGATCAAAAACAGGGCTGATAAACGGGCTGATCGGGCGCCCCGCCTCACACCGGCGCCGGGGCTTCACCCGTCCAGATTTCCACCCGGTTGCGTCCGGCTTGTTTGGCGCGGTAGAGCGCCTGGTCGGCGCGGTCGAGCAATTCGTCGGCGTCCATCAGGGTGGACGTGGGAAGGAACTCGGCAATGCCGATGCTGGTGGTCAGCGTCAAGCCATCAGGCGCGCTCGAGGGCAGGCAGCTGGCTTCCTGAATGGACAGCCGCAGGCGCTGCGCCACATCGAACGCGACCTGCCGGGTGGTCTGCGGCAGCAGAATGGCAAACTCATCGCCCCCCAGCCGTCCACACAGATCGGGCCCGCGCAACTGCTGCATGCAGGTTTGCGCAAAACAGCGAATGACAGCGTCGCCCACCTGATGGCCGAAGCGGTCGTTGATCTGTTTGAAACGGTCGATGTCCAGCGCCAGCACCACGAACGGGCTGCCCTCACGCTGCGCGCGGCGCAGCTCCAGTGCGGCGCGGGCCAGAAAGTAGCGGCGGTTCGGAATGCCGGTGAGCGTGTCGGTGTAGGCCAGATTGCGCAATTCGCTTTCGCGCGCCTTGGCCTCGGTGATGTCCTTGAAGGCGAAGATCAGCGCGTCGTCGTCGCGGTAACGCCCTCGGGTGACCGACAGCAGCAGCCAGACCTCGGTGCCGTCGAACCGACGGAATTGGGCCTCCACGCCGCGCACGATGCCGCCTTCGCGTTGCAGCCGAGCCAGCAGTTGATCGCGATCGACCGAGTCGCCCCAAAGAGGCCGCATCGACTGCCCGGCGTGCTCCGCATACGAGCCGCGGAACAGGCTGTCGGCGGCCTTGTTGGAAAACAGCAGCGCCGCGTCGCTGGTGCGGGTGATGACCAGCGGCACCGGCGACTCTTCCGCGAGGAAGCGAAAACGCTGCTCGTCTTCGCTGAGTTGCTGCTGCAACTGCTTGATGGCGGTGATGTCCTGCATGCTGGTGACCACGCCCACGATCTGGCGGCTGACCGCGTCGCGCACCAGCGCCTTGTTCAGAATCCACACCGTGGGCTCATGATCGGGATGCAGATAAGGCGCTTCGCGCGTGACCTGCAGGCTGCCGGAGAGCAACTCGCTGTCCATGTCTTCCCAAATGCGGCCCAGCGTCGTGCCGAGAATCTGCGTCCCGGTGCGGCCGTGAATTTCCGGGCCGCTGAGCCCGACGAGCAGGTTGAAGGCGACGTTCACCCGGGTGAATCGCCCCTGCGGATCGCTGAACGCCACCGGGTTGGGCAGGGCGTTGAGCAGCGATTCCTGAAACCGCAACTGCGCCTGTGTGGTGGCCTGGCTGATCTGCAGCGCGGCGGTGCGACGGTTGACCTTTTTTTCCAGCGTGGCATTGATGTCGCGCACCTGTTTGAGTGCCACGGTGCGCTCGTTGGCCAGCAATCCGGCGAGCAGCATGGCGCTGGCGAACGCCAGCAGAATGATCTGCATGGACATGAAGCGATCGCTGCCCAGCATGCTGTACATCGGGCCATGCTGCAGCACGGTCGCCGTCACGATCAGCAGGCTGATGACCGCGCTCAAGGCGGCGGAAACCGCCAGCGGCAAGCGCATCGCTGACCACAGCAGCGGCAACATGACTAGGCTCGCCAGCCCGATGGGCAGCGCGCTCTGGCCGACTGGCATGAGATAGACCAGCAGAGTGCCGATCACCGCGAGCGCCGGCAGCCACACCATTTCCCCGTTGAACGCCGCCCGCAAGGTCTGCAGCGACGCCCGGCGCAGCAGTTCGGCGGCGGGGGTGAGCACCACGATGCTGGCCATATCGGTCACCCACCATTGCACGCCCAGATCAGGCGAAACGGGGGTCTGGCCAAAACCGAAGGTGGCCGCAGCAGCGGCCCCCACGGTCGCCGAGACCCCCGCGCCGATTACGCCCATGGCGCCGATGAACCAGAGACCGTCGGCCGTCGTCTCGAAACCCTGCCAGCGCGCGCGTCGCCGCAGCAGCCACAGACCGAGCAGCGGCCCGAGGACGTCGCCCGCCGCGATCAAGGCACTGGCCTGCAGTCCCCAGCCCAACAGCATGTAGTCGCTCACCCAGGACGCGAGTGCGATGGCCGGCACCATCGACGGCCCGCGCGCAATCAGGCCGAAGGCCGCCACGGCGGCCGAAGGCCACAGAATGAGCTCGCTCGACCGCACCCCGAGCACCAGCCAGGCCACCAGGATGTAACACGCAGCGAGGCCTACTGACCAGAACAGCCAGCGAATCACGGAGCGGGTGGACACGGAGCACATGAGGGCGTTGCAGAGCAGGGTCAGTGAGTCAAAGTTTCAGGGCTGAAAACGACATTTCATGAAGAGAAAAACATCCCAAAAAATCGGTCGATGATTGTCAGCAAAGAACCAAACTTGTTGACAATCCAGACAAACTGGAGAAATCAACGAAAGATAAGCATTATTCCTGCACCAGATTCGCAGACTGCTCTAGCTTGACTGGATTCTCTGGAAGTTGCGCCGCCCTGTCCGTGAAATCCGTCACGTTGTCGGCCCGTAGCCTCTCACGCAGCGCTAAGAATTGTTGAAAATTGCGCACTGCTTCACGAACTCAGCACCGTAAGCGCGGCGTTTCTCTGGCTGTTTCTTTTACTGAACCCTCTCCCATGTCTCCACTGCCCGACCCCGAACCGTCCTTCTCGTCGCCTGCGATGCAGCGTCGTTTACTGCTGAGGGCCGCGGCAGGTACGCTTTTGTTCAGCCCGTGGCTGAAAGCCGCCCAGGCGCGAGCCGCAGTCAATCTGGCCGCGACGCCCATCGGCCGCATGGATCTGCCTTGGTGGCGCAAGCGCTTTGAAGCGTCGCTGCAACAGGTGCGCCGCAGCCAGCCAGAACTCGTCTGGCTGGGCGACTCCATCACCCAGAACTGGGAGCGCAGCAGCCCGCAGCCCTGGGCCGACTACCAGACCATCTGGCAACGCGAATACGGACGCTACCAGCCGCTCAATCTCGGCTTCATCGGCGATACCACCTCCAGTGTGTTGTGGCGACTCGATCACGGGCAGGTGCAGGGGCTGTCTCCGAAGGTCTGCATTCTGCTGATCGGCGCCAACAATCTGGGGCGGCCGCACTGGGGCGCACACCTGACCGTGTTGGGCATCGAGGCGGTGGTGGACAAGGTGCACCAGTTGCTGCCGCACACCGCGGTGCTGCTGCTCGGCGTGCTGCCCAGCAAGCGCTCGGCCTGGATCAGCGCCGAAACCCTCAAGATCAACGCCGCGCTGGCACAGCGTTATGCCCACAGCTCCTTTGTGACCTTCCTGAATGTCGGCCATGTGCTGCTCAATGCCCAAGGCCAGCCCGATCCCGCGCTCTATCTCGAAGGGCACGAGACGCATCAAACCGTGCTGCTCCACCCGGATGCGCAAGGCATGGAACGTATCGCCCAGGCGATCGCGCCCACGCTGGACAAACTCATGACAGACGCGCCGGACCGTCCCAAGAGTCCATAGTGCCCAGAACAGAGAACCGAGCGAAGCGAAGGGTTTCGGGGTGGGCTGGTGGCTCGCTGAACCGGCCTTCCTGCCCGCAGGCAAAGCGGCTTTTGCTGTGCAATACTGCGCCACGCACACTGCCTGCCCATCCCCAAAAAAATTCTGCAGGAGACAACATGAAAGCTTCCCTTCGTTTGCCCGCGGCGCTCGGTCTGTGCGCCTTGCTGTCCGCACCCGCCTTCGCGGCCGAGCCCCTCACCGTCACGGTCCACCGACTCACCCTTGAGACCGCCGAGCGCATCGCGCAGGGCGCCATCAAGACCTGCCGCGCCAAGGGCTTGCAGGTCAGTGTGACCGTGGTCGATCGCAACGGCATCGTGCAGGCCACGCTGCGCGACACCCTGGCCCCGCCGGTCTCACTGGCCATCAGTCGGCAAAAGGCCTACACCGCCGCCATGTTCGGCATCAAAGGCACCGCCATGGGGCCGCAAGCCGCCTCGCCCCTGGCGCTGCTCGGCGACGGCCTGGCCTTCACCGCGGGTTCCGTGCCGATCGAAGCCGGGGGCCGGATGTACGGCGCCGTGGGCGTGAGCGGCGCGCCGGACGGCAAGGTCGACGAGGAATGCGCCCAGGCCGGACTCGACGCGGTCTTGCCCGATCTGGAAATGCAGTAAGGGCCTGCGCGTCCCCTCGCGTTTCCCGTTGCTCTTCCCTGGTTTTCCCTACTCGCGCCCCTGCCTACAATCCTCACTCAGTTCTGCGTGACCTCGCGCCGCGCAGAACTGACCGACACAACGGCCTGCCTTTTTTTTGGGCAGCCCGATCAACCCGCATGAAATCAGGGCTTTCCGCCCATCCGGTGTGACATTTTCCCCAGCCGCTGGGGATAACTGGGCACCGGTGGCACCCCTGTGGATAATTTTCCGATCCTCCATGGCTAGTCGCCGACCTCCCGCCTATTCCGAATCGTCCATCCGCGTGCTCAAGGGCCTGGAGCCCGTGCGCCAGCGTCCGGGCATGTACACCCGCACCGACAACCCGCTGCACATCGTGCAGGAAGTCATCGACAACAGCGCTGACGAAGCCCTGGGCGGATACTGCCAGCACATCGCCGTCACCCTGCACACCGACGGCAGCATCAGCGTGGAAGACGACGGCCGCGGTATCCCCTTCGGCCTGCACCCGGAAGAGAACGCGCCGGTGGTCGAGCTGGTGTTCACCCGGCTGCATGCCGGGGGCAAGTTCGACAAGCTGCAGGGCGGCGCGTACAGCTTTTCGGGCGGGCTGCACGGCGTGGGCGTTTCGGTCACGAATGCACTGGCGGCGCGGCTGGAAGTGACGGTCTGGCGCGACGGTCAGGTGGCGCATCTGGTGTTCGCAGGTGGCGACGTCATCGAGCCGCTGACGGTGCGCAAGGCCGCACGCGATGAGCGCAGAAGCGGCACCCGTGTGCGCGTCTGGCCCGATGCCAAATACTTCGACAGCCCGCATCTTCCGCTGGCCGAACTCACCCATCTGCTGCGCAGCAAGGCGGTGCTGCTGCCCGGGGTCAAGGTCGATCTGATCCAGGAGAAAACCGACGACACGACGCACTGGGAATATGCCCGCGGGCTGCGCGACTATCTGCTCAGCAGTCTGCCCGCCGAGCCCTACATCGACCTGTTCGAAGGCGAGCACTACGCCAGCGCTTCAGAGCAGGAGAGTTTCGCCGAAGGCGAGGGCGCGGCCTGGTGCGTGGCCTTCACCGAAGAGGGCGCCGTGCTGCGCGAGTCTTACGTCAACCTCATTCCCACCCCGGCCGGCGGCACGCACGAAGCCGGCTTGCGCGAGGGCCTGTTCCAGGCGGTGAAGGGTTTCATCGAGCTACACAACCTGCAGCCCAAGGGCGTGAAACTGCTGCCCGAAGACCTGTTCGCGCGGGCGTCCTTCGTGCTTTCCGCGCGGGTGCTCGATCCGCAGTTCCAGGGCCAGATCAAGGAAAAGCTCAATAGCCGCGATGCCTTGCGCCTGGTTGGCCAGGCGGTGCGGCCCACGCTTGAACTCTGGTTGCACGAGCGCGTCGATCAGGGCAAGAAGCTCGCTGAACTGGTCATCCGCCAGGCGCAGAGCCGCCTGCGCGCGGCGCAGAAGGTAGAGAAGAAAAAAGGCTCGGGCGTGGCCGTGCTGCCGGGCAAACTGACCGACTGCGAAAGCCGCGATACCGAACGCACCGAACTGTTTCTGGTGGAGGGAGATTCCGCCGGCGGCTCGGCCAAAATGGGCCGCGACAAGGAGTTCCAGGCCGTGCTGCCATTGCGCGGCAAGGTGCTCAATTCCTGGGAAATCGAACGCGACCGGCTGTTTGCCAACACCGAGATCCACGACATCGCCGTGGCCATCGGCGTCGATCCGCACGGCAAGGACGACGTGCCGGATCTGTGCAACCTGCGTTACGGCAAAATCTGCATTCTGAGCGACGCCGACGTTGACGGCTCGCACATCCAGGTGCTGCTGCTCACCCTGTTCTTCCGCCACTTTCCCAAGCTCATCGAGCGCGGTCATGTCTGCGTGGCCCGCCCCCCGCTCTACCGCCTCGACGCGCCCGCGCGCGGCAAGAAACCGGCGCAGAAGATCTACGTGCTCGACGACGCCGAACTGCAGGCCGCACAAGACAAACTGCGCAAGGACGGCCTGAAGGACGGCGCCTGGCAGATTTCGCGCTTCAAGGGCCTGGGCGAAATGAGCGCCGAGCAACTCTGGGACACTACGCTGAACCCCGACACCCGCCGTCTGTACCGCGTGCGGCCCGACGACGCAGAAGCTCTGTTCCATCAGCTCATGGGCAAAGGTGAAGCCCAGGCGCGCCGCGGGCTGATGGAGGAATACGGCGACCAGATCGAAGTGGACATTTGATATGAGCGAACAAGCCACCCTCGAATTCGACAACCGGCCTGAAGACGACACCGACTCGCTGGCGCTGGGCGACTATGCGCGCCGCGCCTATCTCGACTACGCCATTTCCGTGGTCAAGGGCCGCGCCCTGCCCGATGTGTGCGACGGTCTGAAGCCGGTGCAGCGGCGCATCCTCTACGCCATGTGGCGCATGGGGTTGGCGTTCGATGCCAAGCCGGTCAAGTCGGCGCGGGTGGTGGGCGACGTGCTCGGCCGCTTTCACCCGCATGGCGACCAGGCCGCCTACGACGCCCTGGTGCGGCTGTCGCAAGACTTCGCGCAGCGCTATCCCCTGATCGACGGTCAGGGCAACTTCGGCTCGCGCGACGGCGACGGCGCTGCCGCCATGCGCTACACCGAGGCGCGGCTTGCGCCCATCGCCCGGCTGTTGCTCAGCGAGATCGACGCGGGCACCGCCGACTTCATTCCCAACTATGACGGCTCGACCACCGAGCCCCGACTGCTGCCCGCGCGACTGCCTTTCGTGCTGCTCAACGGCGCCAGCGGCATCGCCGTGGGCATGGCCACCGAGATTCCGGCGCACAACCTGCGCGAGGTGGCCAGCGCCTGCGTCGCCCTGCTGAAGAATCCCCGCCTCGAACTCGCCGACGTCCTGGCGCTGATGCCCGGGCCCGACTTCGCCACCGGAGGCCAGCTCATCTCCAGCCCGCAGGACATCGCCGCCGCCTATGCCGTCGGCCGCGGCAGCCTGAAGGTTCGCGCCCGCTGGACGGTGGAAGAACTCGCGCGCGGCCAATGGCAACTGGTGATCAACGAACTGCCGCACGGCACCAGCGCGCAGATGGTGCTCGAAGAAATCGAGGAACTCAGCAGCCCCAAAATCCGCCCTGGCAAGAAGGCGCTCGCGCCCGAGCAGATCGCACTGAAAGCCACCCTGCTGAACCTGCTCGACACGGTGCGCGACGAGTCGGGCCGCGAAGCCGCGGTGCGTCTGGTGTTCGAGCCGCGCAGCTCGCGCATCGATCAGGCCGAGTTCGTCAACACCCTGCTCGCGCGCACCAGCCTGGAGACCAGCGTGCCGATCAACCTGGTGATGATCGGCACCGACGGCAAGCCGCGCCAGAAGGGGCTGATGGACATTCTGCGCGAGTGGATCGCCTACCGCCGCGACACGGTGCAGCGTCGTTCAAAACATCGTCTGGAACAGGTGGACGCGCGCATCCACATCCTCGAAGGTCGGCAGCAGGTGCTGCTCAATCTCGACGAGGTGATCGACACCATCCGCAACAGCGACGATCCCAGGCCGGCGCTGATGGCGCGCTTCGATCTCACCGAGTTGCAGGCCGACGACATTCTCGACATGCGGCTGCGCCAGCTCGCACGGCTGGAGGCCATCCGCATCGACAAGGAACTCGCCGCCCAGCGCACTGAAGCCGCCGAGCTGCAAAAACTGCTCGCCGACGAAAAAGCCATGACCCGGCGCATCATCAGCGAAATCGAGGCCGACGCCAAACAGTTCGGCGATGACCGCCGCACCCTCATCCAGGCCGAGCAACGCGCCGTGGCCGAGGTCAAGGTGGTCGATGAAGCCGTCACCGTCATCGTGTCGCAAAAAGGCTGGCTGCGCACGCAGAAAGGCCACGGCCTGGTGCTGTCCGCCCTCACCTTCAAGCCGGGCGATGCGCTCTACGCCACGTTCGAATGCCGCAGCGTCGATCCGCTCGTCGTGCTCGGCAGCGACGGCAGGGTTTATTCCATCGAGGTCGCCGACCTGCCCGGCGGGCGCGGCGACGGCCAGCCCGTCACCTCTTTCATCGAACTCGCACCGGGCACGCAGGCCCTGCATTACCTCGCGGGCGCCCGCACCACGGCGCTACTGCTGTGGACGGCGCAGGGCTTCGGCTTTGTCACCCACATCAGCGATGCCCTGAGCCGCCAACGCGCGGGCAAAACCTTCGTCACCCTCGAAGACGGCGACGCCCTGCAGCGCCCGCTGGTGCTCGACACCGACGCCGACGGCAGCCCTTTCGGGCGTCTGGCCACGCTCAGCGCAGACGGCCGCCTGCTGCTCTATCCGGCCGCAGAAGTCAAAACTCTGGCCCGCGGCGGAAGGGGTATCACCCTGATGGCGCTCGACGCCAAGGAAGCCCTGCAAAGCGTGGCGCAGTTGGCCGCCGAGCGCGACGCCCTGCTCGTCAGCGGCAAAGGTCGCGGCGGCACGGAACGCAGCGCCACACTCAGCGCCGCACAGCAAACCGCTTATGTCGGCAAACGCGCCCGGCGCGGACGCAAGCTCGAGGTGACGTTCAAGCCGGACCGCCTAAGCCGCGCGTAAAACAGAACGCCTGCATAGAAGCCGGGCTTGCGCTGCGACACTCAGTCCGGCTGGCGCAACTCGAACAGGTGCTGCACCTTGGTCTGGGTAAAGCCCAGACGCAAATAGAACTGATGGGTGCGCAGGCGCTCGGCGCGGCTGCGGACTTGCAGCACGGCCAGTCCCTGCGAACGCGTCCAGTCGATGGCGCGGCGCACCAGCTCCGCTCCCAGGCCTTCGCTGCGGTGCGCCTCGTCCACCACCAGCCCGGCAATTTCGGCGCAGAGCCCGGACTCCAAATGCAGCACCTTGAGCACATGCGTCCAGGCCACCACTCGCCCTTGCACTTCGGCAACAAACACCGCATGATCGGCTGATGGCAAGATGAGTGCAAGCCGCTCGCGCATGAGTACCGCAGTGGCGGGATAGCCCAGTTGACCCGACAGTGCGGCGAGCGCCTCGGCGTCGCCCAGCTGGGCCTTGCGAATCACCTCACACCTCGGCGATCAGTTCGATTTCCACCGCGGCGCCCATCGGCAGCTGCGCCACGCCAAAAGCGCTGCGGGCATGCGCGCCGCGTTCGCCGAACACCTGGGCGATCAGTTCCGACGCGCCGTTGATCACCAGATGATGTTCGGTGTAATTCGGCGCGGAGTTCACCAGACCGAGCAGTTTCACCACGCGCTTGACCCGCTCCAGATCGCCCACCGCGGCCTGCAGCGTGCCCAGCAGGTCGATGGCGATGGCGCGCGCCGCTTCCTTGGCGGTCGCGGTGTCCATGTCCGTACCAAGCTGCCCGACCCACACCTTGCCCTCTTTTTTCGCAATATGGCCTGAGAGAAACACCAGATTGCCGGTCTGCACGTACGGCACATAGGCTGCGGCGGGGGTGGAAACGGGGGGCAGGCTGATGCCCAGATTCTTGAGGTTTTGTGCGATCGACATGGCGTACTCCTTCGGGAAAACCCGAGTGTAGAACACACCCGCAGCCAGACCGCGCATAAAAAAGCGGGGCCAGCGGCCCCGCGAAACACTGCTTGGAGGAAAGGAAGTTGAGGAAAGTTTTCAGCCGACCTGTACCGGCACGAAGATGCGGTTGCTGCCGCGCTGAATCAGCAAGGCCACCGATTTGCCCGCACTCTTCAGGATGCCACGCACCTGATCGATGCTGCTGACCGACTTGCCGTCGACCGCGATCAGAATGTCGCCGGGCTGGATGCCGGCCTGTTCCGCCGGGCCGCTGACGCCCTCGACCAACAACCCATGCGACACGCCGGCCTGCTGCTCTTCATTGGCGTTGAGCGGGCGCACCACCAGACCCAGCCCGCCGTGGTCGCCCTTTGCGCCCGGGCTGGCCGAAGCGAGGGTCACGTTATCGCTGAAGTTGCCCAGAACCGCGGTGATGGTCTGCTGCTTGTGATCGTGCCACACGCCCAGGGTCACTTTGCTGCCGGGCTCGGACAGGCCGATCATCATCGGCAGATCGGCCGAATCGTTCACCGGCTGGCCGTTCACGCTGAGAATGATGTCGCCCGGCTGGAGACCGGCCTTGGATGCCGGGCTGTCTTTCTCGACCTGCGCGACCAGCGCGCCGCGAGGCGTTTGCAAGCCAAAAGAGGTCGCCAGGTTTTGCGTCACCGTCTGCACCGCGATGCCCAGCCGTGCGTGCTGCACCTTGCCATGCTCGATGATCTGCTTGGCCACGCGCTCGGCCACATTGATCGGGATGGCGAACGACAGCCCTTCAAACGCGCCGGTCTGCGTGAAGATCTGCGAGTTGATGCCGACCACTTCACCCTTGGTGTTGAACAGCGGCCCGCCCGAGTTGCCGGGGTTCACCGCCACGTCGGTCTGAATGAAGGGCACCATGCTGTCGTCGGGCAGCGAGCGGCTCTTGGCACTCACAATCCCCGCGGTCACCGTGTTGTAGAAGCCGTAGGGCGAACCGATGGCCAGCACCCAGTCACCCGGCTCCAGATTGGACGGGTTGCCCAGCCGCACCGTGGGCAGATTGGTCGCCGGAATCTTGATCACCGCGATGTCGGTCTTGGTGTCGTAGCCCAGCACCTTGGCCTTGTAAGTGCGATGGTCGGTGAGGGTCACACGCACCGAGCTGGCGCCCTTGACGACGTGCGCGTTGGTCAGAATCAGCCCGTCGGAGCTGATGATGAAGCCCGAGCCCAGCCCTTCGGTCGGCACTTCCTGCTGCTGGCCGTTATTGAATTGCTGGAAGAAGCGGAAAAACGGATCGTTCTGGAACTGCTTGGGAATCTGTTGCTGCTGCACCGTTTCCTTGGTTTCGCCCTTCACATTGATGTGCACCACCGCCGAGCCGTAGGCCTTGACGATGGAAGCGAAGTTCGGCGCGTTCACCGCCACATTGGTCGCTGGTGCGGCCGGCGGATTGTTGAATAGCGGCACGACCTTGTGGTTCATTTCAACCTGCGGCGCCGTTTCGGCATAGCTGAACTGATAGGCCATGGTGCCGGCTCCGGCGATGATGCCCGCTGCCGCCAGTGCGGCCCAGAGTTTTGACGAAACCTTCGATTTTTTGCTTTGCATGACTGCCTCCGAAACGATTCAAACGAGTTGCGATGGTGGAATGTTCGCTGCCTTGCCTTAGACTCGGCTTAAGGGTCTGCGTCTGGGGTCTACGTCTGTCGCGTCCGATCTTTGTCTGCGAGGAAAACCATGTCATCACGTCCTGTTTTGCGTCCAGTTTCACCCGTCGTCGGCCTATGGCTCGCCAGCCTTCTGTTCTGCTCTGCCGCGCAGGCGCAGTCCCTTGCGCAGCCCACCCCGGGGGTGGTCGCGGGGGTGGTGGATCTACAGGCCACGGCGCAGGTCGAAGTGGTGCCCGACCTCGCGGTGATGACTCTGGCCGCGGAACGCAGCGGGGCTGACCCGGCCAGCCTCACCGCGCAAGTCAGCAAGTCGCTCGAAGCAGCCTTGAAGCAGGCCCGCACCGTGCCCGACATCGAGGCCAGCAGTGGGGCGTTCACCACCCAGCCACGCTGGAAAACGGTGAACAATCAGTCGCAACGCGACGGCTGGACGGTGCGCGGCGGACTGGTGCTCAAGTCGCACGACTTTGCCGCTTTGGGCAAGATGGCCGGGCAACTGGCGCAGCAGGGCTTCATGATCGAATCCAACGGCTTCGAACTCTCCAAGGCCCTGCGCGACCGCGAAGAAACCACGCTGATCGATTCGGCCATAGCGCGCTTCAAGTCCAAGGCCGCCACGGCGGCGCGCGCGCTGGGCTACGGCAGCTACACCCTGCGCACCCTGAGCATCGAACCCACGCAGGGACAACTGCCGCAGCCCCGCCCCATGATGATGCGCGCCGCCGCGCCCATGGCCGAAGAGCAAGCACCCGCCGTACCCCTGGCCACAGGGCGTACCCCGCTGCAGCTCACGGTGCAGGGGTCGGTGCAGCTCACTCGCTGATACGCCGCCTCTATTTCCGCCTCTAGGGATGGTGTCCAAAAAGCCGCCGCCCACTGGCGTGGTGGTCACGCAGTCGAGACAATGACGGCATGAAACAGACCGACCTTGGCTTGGACCTGACCCACCGCAAGACCCGCAAGGCGGTCCTTCTTGACGAGATGGAACGCGTGGTTCCGTGGAATGCATTGCTGGCGTTGATCGCGCCGCATGCGCCGCGCAAGGACAAAGGGCGCCCGCCCTTCGGCATTGAAGTGATGCTGCGCATTCACTTCCTTCAACAGGGGTTCGGACTATCGGACGTGGCGATGGAAGAGGCGCTGTTCGACGTGCCGCTGTACCGGCAGTTCGCGGGGCTGGGCGGGATGAACCGGTTGCCCGACCGGGTGAGCATCCTGCGGTTTCGCCATCTGCTCGAGCGCCATGACCTGGCGCCCCAGATGCTGCAAACCGTCAACGCGACGTTGGCGGCCCAGGGGCTGTTGCTCAAGGAAGGCACGGCCATCGACGCCACGCTGATCGCGGCACCCAGTTCGACCAAGAACAGCACCGGCACACGCGACCCCGAGATGCATCAAACCCAGAAGGGCAACCAGTGGCATTTTGGAATGAAAGCCCCTATCGGCGTGGACGCCGACAGCGGCTTGGTGCACACGGTGGTGGGCACACCGGCCAACGTCAATGACGTGACCCAGGCGCATGCGCTGGTGCATGGCGAAGAATCGGCGGTGTTCGCCGATGCGGGCTACCAGGGCGTAGACAAGCGCGATGACACGCAGGCCATCGACACCCAGTGGCATGTCGCGATGCGTCCGGGCAAGCGCCGGCTGCTCGACAAGGCCGATCCCAACGACGCCATCGCCGAACAACTCGAGCACGTCAAGGCGCGCATCCGTGCCAAGGTGGAACACCCGTTCCGCGTGATCAAGCGCCAGTTCGGGCACATGAAGGTCCGCTACCGCGGACTGGCGAAGAACACCGCCCAGTTGCACACGCTGTTCGCGCTGAGCAATCTGTGGATGGCGCGCCACCGACTGATCGGCGCCATGGGATGAATGCGTCCGCAAGGCGTCAAAGCGCTGCCCAGTGCAGCGCAAAACTCGCTGCGATCCCGAATGGGCAGGCGCTTTCGGCCCCACATCGCGGTCCGACTGCATTACACGCCATCCCGTCTCCAGCCGTTCATCCGTTCACGCTTTTTGGACACCATCCCTAGTTCTCTCTTCGCTTCCGGGCCCCTAAAATCGCGGGCTTGCCCTTCTTCCCTGCCGTCCCGCACGGCCCGGTATGCCTCACACCCAGCCAGAATTCGTTCTCACCCTCTCGTGCCCGGACGCGCCAGGCATCGTGCATTCGGTCTCCGGCCTGCTCTATCAGGCGGGTTGCAACATCATGGATTCGCAGCAGTACGGTGACGCCGACACCGGGCTGTTTTTCATGCGGGTGCACTTCTCCGCCCCGGAACATCTACAAGACGCTGCCCAGCTCGCGCTGTTGTTCGGCGATGTGCGCAAGCGCTTCGACATGCAGGCTCAGTTTCACGATCTGCGCATTCGCCCCAAGGTCGTCATCGCCGTCAGTCAGTACGGCCATTGCCTCAACGATCTGCTATACCGCTGGAAGGCCGGGCAACTGGCGATGGACATCGCCGCCGTCGTCTCCAATCACACCACTTTCGCCGACCTGACGCGCAGCTACGGCATCGAGTTTCACCATCTTCCGTTGAAGGCCGGAGAAGCCGCCGAAACCAAGCGGGCGCAGGAGCAGGCCCTCTTCGGCGTGATGCAACAAAGCGGCGCGGCGCTGCTGGTGCTCGCGCGCTATATGCAGATTTTGAGCGCTGAGTTCTGCGCCCAACTCGAAGGCCGAGCCATCAACATCCACCACTCTTTCCTGCCCAGCTTCAAGGGGGCGCGCCCCTACGCGCAGGCCTATGCGCGCGGGGTCAAGCTCATCGGCGCCACGGCGCATTACGTCACCGCCGAGCTCGACGAAGGCCCCATCATCGAGCAGGACGTCGAACGCGTCGACCACACCATGAGTGCAGCCGACCTCACCGCCGTCGGCCAGGATGTGGAGAGCGTCGTGCTCGCGCGCGCCGTGCGCTGGCAGGTGGAGCATCGCATTCTGCGCAACGGCCACAAAACCGTGGTGTTCCGCTGACCCGACACAACGACCGAGACCCACCATGCCGCGCCGCAAGCTCCCGCCCCAAACCCCCTGGACCAACTCGCCCGATGATGTCGAAGCCGCGTTCTACGAGGCCCTTTCCAGCGGCAATCTCGACGCACTGATGGCCCTGTGGTCGGAAGAAGACGAGATCTGCTGCATTCATCCCGGCGGCCAACGGCTGGACGGTCAGGCAGCGATACGCGAGGGCTTCGCGCAACTGTTTGCCAACGGCGGCTTGCAGATCAATGCCGAGGTACAGCACCGCTGGCACAGCATGACCAGCGCCGCACACAGCGTGGTCGAACGCGTGCCGCTCGATGTGGACGGCCAGCCGCAATGGGGCTTCGTGCTCGCCACCAATCTGTTCGTACAAACCGCCGCCGGGTGGCGCATCGTGCTGCACCACGCCAGCCCCGGCGCGCCGCAGGCGCCGCTGGCCGCCATGGCGCCGACCGACGTCCTGCACTGAGAGGGTGTCGACGAATAGCGTCCCGCTCGGCCTCCTTACCCGCACCGTGTCTTCGACCAAGGCCGCAACTCCCTACATCGCACCGCTTTGGCTGCCCGGCGGGCAGTTGCAGACGGTGGTGCCTGCACTGATCTCACGTCCCGGCGCGCGTCGCCCCGCGTTGCGCCGTGAACGCTGGACGGCGCCCGACGGCGACTTCATCGACGTGGACTGGCTGGACGCCCCGTTCGGCCCTTCCGCCCCCCTGCTGGTACTGTTCCACGGGCTAGAAGGTTCGTCGCAGAGCCACTATGCACAGGCGATTCTCGCCGCCTGCGCCCTGGTCGGCTGGCAATGCGCCGTGCCGCACTTCCGGGGCTGCTCGGGCGAAGACAACCGCGCGCCACGCGCCTATCACTCCGGCGATTTCACCGAGATCGACTGGATACTCCAGAGATTCACTAAGACCCGCCCGCGCGCGCCCTTGTACGCCGCAGGCGTGTCGCTGGGCGGCAATGCGCTATTGCGCTGGGCGCAAGTGCAGGGCGCGGCGGCCAGCCAGCGAGTGCGCGCCGTGGCGGCCGTCAGCGCCCCGCTCGATCTGGCCGCCGGAGGCCGCGCTATCGCCACCGGCATGAGTTACCAGATCTACACCCGGCTTTTTCTGCGCACCCTCAAGCCCAAGGCCCTGCGCATGATCGCGCGTCACCCCGGGCTCGCCGATCCGCAGCGCGTGCGGCGTGCGCACAATCTGGGCGAGTTCGACGATGCCTTCACCGCCCCCATCCACGGATTCCGCGACGCGGCCGATTATTGGGAGCGCGCTTCCAGCAAACCGCATCTGCGCGAGCTTCGCGTCCCCACCCTTATTCTCAACGCCCGCAACGACCCCTTCCAGCCCGCCGCCGTGCTACCCGTCGCCAGCGCCGTCTCAGATTGGGTGCGGCTTGAGCAGCCCGCCCACGGCGGCCATGTCGGTTTTGCTCAAGGCGGCCTGCCCGGGCATCTCGACTGGCTGCCGCAGCGTCTGCTGCACTTCTTCCAACACGGAAATTAACCCATGGACAGCGCGGTACTCCAAGCCATGTCACGCTGGCCCAGCGTGCCACGCTGCACCGGCTGGCTGGCCCTCGACCAGCGCGGCCAATGGTGGATGCGCAATCACGCTGGCGCCACCACCTGGCCTCGCGATGCACAGGGGCGACTGGACAAAACCGACGCCGGCCCCGTCCTGCATGCGGGCCTGGCCGCTTTCATCGGCCGCAACTACACCGTCGATGCCACCGGCGCGTGGTACTTTCAGAACGGCCCGCAGCGGGTCGATGTCAGCTTGGAAGCCGCGCCGTGGATCATCCGCCTGCATCACGGCGCCCAAGCGGGCGAACCGTGGAGCACGCATACCGACCAGACCTGCAAGGTCGAATCCCTCTGGCTGGATGATCGGGGTCAGGTGTGGCTGCGCACCGACCTCGGCCCCGGCCTGCTGCACAGCGCCGACATGGCCCTGCTCTCCGACCATCTCGATGCCCCGGGCACACAACTCTGCCTGCCCAACGCCGCCCCCCTGACTATCGGCCACTTCACCGAGTCGCCTGCTGAGTTCTTCGGTTTCCGGCCCGATCCCCCCTGAAGTTGGCGACAAAAAAGCCCGCAGATCGCGGGCTTTTTTGTCGCAACGAAGGCGGGGAGCACCCCCTTCGACACTTATTTCGACTGAGCCACCATATAGTCCACAGCGGCCTTCACGTCATCATCGCTCGCCGACGAACCGCCCTTGGGCGGCATCACGCCGAGCTTGCCCGTATAACCATGAATCGCACGGTCGTACAGCACCGCATCGCCCTGTGCAATGATCGGCGCCCAGGCTGCCTTGTCGCCCACCTTGGGTGCGCCCGCCACACCCGCACCGTGGCAGGCGATACAGGTGGATTCGTACAAGCCCTTGCCGTCCACCTTGGTCGCCGCAACCGGCACCGCGGCACCGCTGCTTGAGCCCGCCGGCGTTGTCGCTGCAGCAGAAGCCGCAGGCGCCGCAGCGGCTGTGGTCATCGAGGCCGCATTCTGCTGTGCCGCAGCCTGACTGCTGGCCGCGACTGCGGCAGAGCCCACCGGAGCAACCCGCGCATCCACCTCAGCCGTCGCCAGCGCCTCCGAACCCGCCGGTGGCTGGCTGCTGCTGCCAATGTAAAACGCAATCAACAGCAACAAGACGATAGGAACAATGAAGCCGACGCCCATCACCATCAGAATCTTGCGCAGAGTCGGCGCAAAAGGCAGATCAGACACATCGTCGGAACTGGAAGAAGCGGAATGGGAATTCGAGTGCGGTGCGCTCATAACGGTCGAGTGTAAAAAGTGGAAATCTGAAAAGTTGCAGACGACATGATATGCGTTGCTCACGATCCCTCGACGGGGTCAACCCCAACACCGCCCGCCAGAGATCCTGAACTTGATTCGCATCATATTCAGAAACATTCTGTAGTGCGACATACCGTCGCCCCCTGTCGACCGAACCTCAAGTCAAATTCAAGTCAAATCTGCAGGCAGCCAAAGCAGAAGCCCTCCTGACATTACGTCCGCGACAGCCCCCGATCAGGTTAAGATGTTGCGTTGCACGGAAGTCACAACGCACCTTCCGCCTGCGCCCGTAGCTCAGTGGATAGAGTATTGGCCTCCGAAGCCAAGGGTCGCTGGTTCGATCCCAGCCGGGCGCACCAAGAAAACAAAAGAAAAACAGGAACTTAAAGAACAGGCCCACACTAACGCCGTGGGCTTTTTTGTGCCAAAAACGCCCGTTTGTGGGAACGCATTCCCACTCAATTCCCAGTGAGCTTGCCCGCCTCATCGCTGCGCCCGTATCTGGGCTCCTCCAGCACCGGCGTCTTGAGCCACTTGCACACCGTGGTGCGCGACAAACTCGTCAGCCGCACGATCTCCCGAACAGACCTCTTCTCGCGAAAATACATCCGCTTGACTTTGCCAATCATGGCCATGGTGATCACTCCTTCTCCCCTGCTCAAAAAAAGGCAGGGTAGGTTGAACACCCGGGTCAAATTTGGATCGGCACTATCACTGTAGGTGGGTCAATTTTCGGTCGGCGTCAACACAGCCAATTGCCCATCGAGCACTGGCATGCCTGGATCGGTGACGTCACCATCGCCGACGCTATCCTCGACCGTGTCATGCAGCAGCACCACCGCTTCACCCTGACCGGCGACTCGTTGCGCCAGGCTCCGAAACCGCCCAAAATGGAGAAAAAAGCCGACTAATCGTGACCGATCAACCTAAACTGTGAGCGCGCAACACCTCATGCTGCATGACCGGTCACGTTCGACCGAAATCGTCGGTCACGTTCGCCGAAATACGCACTCTGCGTCGCCCAGTCGGTTGAAGACCATCACACGGATCGCGTGCTCGACTTGCTTGCCCAGTTCCTTCGTTACTGTTTGATGCGGCCGCAAGAGGAGGATCATCTTGAATTCGGGGTTGGACAATGCATGGGCGCGCAGCCCGATTAGACGTTCAAGCGGTCCTGTCGTGGTGCGGCTCCAGTTGCGAACAGTCCAGTCGTGTTCGCTTTTCCGGATCGAACTGACGCAGAACCCTGAGGATTGAGGGCGCACCACCCGGCAGGCAGTGCATCGGCGGCACCACTCACGACTGGTTAAGGAACAAAGACGCCGCCGTGGGGATCCATCGTCAAGCTGATATGGCCTGCTGCGTCCAGATCGTTGACGCGGGTGTTGGCCGCCCTCCCAATGAGACTGTGGGTCGCACCGCGGATTCCGCGACCCAGTCTCACAGATTCCAAAGTGTCCTGCCGAAAGAACGAATCCTGAACCCCATGCAACAAGACAACCCGAACCTGATCGGCAAAACTTGGGCCGAAATCCAAGCAATTGAAGCGCAGTCCAGCCGCGATGACTACGACCCACGGACCGACTGGGACTCACTCGTTCAGGCTGCCAAGGTGCGGCAGGCCCAGTCGGACGCACAGTTCGCGGCGAATCCGTCGCAGACCCTCCCCGCATCCGACGGCTTGGCCGTCGTCATCGCCCGCCTCGAAGTACTGACGCGTCAGGCGAACGCATACTAATGTGCGCGAACTGCGTTGGGATTACGAGTCGATAGACTGCCGCAGAGCGGCAGTTCGACGCCTCTAATGCCGCTCCGCAGACTGATTTGCCGCGGGTGCGGCATATCTTGTGTAGAACCAGCGCTTGCCCAATTCCACCAGAGACAGATAGACCGCGAGCAACACGGCCAGAAGGCCGAAGAACTCCAGCGGCAGCGGCACGAATCCCAGGCCGCTGGCGACCGGCGAGAACGGAAGCAGCATCGCCAATGCGACCACGCCGAGCGACAGCCAAGTGAGCCAGGGGTGCGGATGGCTGCGCAGCGGATTGCGGCGGGTGCGGATGATGAAGATCACCAGGACCTGGGTGGCGATGGACTCGACGAACCAGCCGGTGTGGAACAGGGTCTCGTCGGCCTTGAGCAATGTCATCAGCAAGTAAAAAGTCAGCAAGTCGAACAGCGAGCTGATGGGGCCAATGGTCAGCATGAAGTTGCGGATGAAGGTCATGTCCCAGCGCCGCGGACGCACCAGATCCTCTTCATCCACATTGTCCAGCGGCAGCGGCAGTTCTGAAAAGTCGTAGAGCAGGTTGTTGAGCAGAATCTGCAGCGGCAGCATGGGAAGGAAAGGCAGGATGAGCGCCGCTGCCGCCATGCTGAACATATTGCCGAAGTTGGAGCTAGTGGCCATCATGATGTACTTCATCACATTGCCGAAGGTGCGACGACCTTCGAGAATGCCGGCATGCAAGACGCCGAGGTCGTTTTCCAGCAGGATCATGGCAGCGGCCTGCTTGGCCACGTCTACCGCGCTGTCCACCGAGATCCCGATATCGGCCGTATGCAGCGAGGGCGCATCGTTGATGCCATCGCCCAAATAGCCGACGACGTGGCCGCGCGCCTTCAATGCCAGCAGGATGCGGTTTTTCTGCGCCGGATTGGCGCGGCAGAAGAGATTGACGTCGGCCACACGCGCGCGCAGCGCGTCGTCGTTCATGGCCGCGATCTCCTTGCCGGTCAGCACGCCGTGGATGGGTACGCCCAATTGCATACAGATATGGCGCGTGACCCGTTCGTTGTCACCGGTGACGATTTTCACGGCGACGCCGCTGGCCGCCATCGCGGCCAGCGCCTCCCCGGCGCTCGCCTTTGGCGGATCGAGAAACGTCGCAAAACCTGCGAAGATGAGCGCCGACTCGTCCGTGACCACCGCATGCGGATGGTCAGGCGGCATGTCGCGCCAGGCGATGGCCAGCACTCGCAATCCCTCCTCGCCCAGGCTGTCGAAAAGCGCGGTGATGCACGCGCGGGCTGCTCCGTCAATCGGCGCTGCAGAGCCGTCTTCCCGCTCATATCGGGTGCACAGGCCGAGAATGTCTTCCGGCGCGCCTTTCACCACCAGAAGACGTCTGCCCTGTCTTTCCACCAGGACGGAAACGCGCCGCCGTTCGAAATCGAACGGCACTTCGTCGAGCTTGTTCCAGCCGGAGGCGTCGATCTCGTCGTGCTGCAGGATGGCGTCGTCGAGCGGGCTTTTCAGGCCGCTCTCGAAATGGCTGTTGAGATAGGCCAGTTCCAGCACATGCGCGCTGTCGCGGCTCTGCGCATCGATGTGGCGCTCCAGGCGGATTTTCGCCTCGGTCAGGGTGCCGGTCTTGTCGGTGCACAGCACGTCCATCGACCCCATGTCCTGCATAGCCGACAGGCGCTTGACGATCACCTTCTTGTCCGCCATGCGCAAAGCGCCGCGCGCCAGCGTCACCGACACGATCATGGGCAGGAGTTCGGGGGTGAGTCCCACCGCCAGGGCCACGGCGAACAGGAAGGATTCCAGCAGCGGACGATGCAGGGCGATGTTGACCAGCAGCACGAACAGCACCATTCCAAAGGTCAGGCGCATGATCAGCAGGCCGAACTGGCGCGTGCCCCGCTCGAACGCGGTTGCCGGCGGCTGTTTTTCCAGGGACGTGGCAATCTGTCCCAGTGCGGTCAGCGGCCCGGTGCGCAGGATGAGCACGCGCGCCGAGCCGCTCACCACGGAACTGCCCATGAACACGGCGTTGGGCGCATCGGCGTCCCAGGTGTGTGCTTCGAGCGTCGGGCCCAGGCGCTTTTCCACCGGATAGGGCTCGCCGGTGAGTTGGGCCTGGTTGACGAAGAAGTCATCGGCCTCCAGCGCCATGCCGTCCGCCGGCACCAGTCTGCCCGCAGAAAGAAGGACGACATCTCCGGGAACCAGCCGGCTCAGCGCAACCTCGCACGGCGTGCCGTCACGCAGCACGGTGGCGACGACCTCGACCTGTGCGGCCAGACGCTGCGCCGCCTGTCCGGCGCGATGTTCCTGGAAAAAATCGAGCGTCACGCTCGCCAGCACGATGAGTCCGATGACACAGGCCCCGGTGGCATCGCCGGTCACCGCGGAAATGCCGCTGGCCGCCAGCAGAATCAGGACGAGCGGGTTGCGCAAACGCGCCAGGAATTCCAGAATGACCAGGCGCTGCCGCTTCGGCCGGATCTGGTTCGGCCCGAACTGATTGAGCCGGGCGGCCGCCTCAGCGCTGCTCAATCCCTGGCCCAAGGAGGCTTGATCGGTCGAGGTCATGTCGAATGGTTTGTGCTGTTTTTCCCACTAGGCGTGCAGCATGCCAGACCATGATGACATTGCAGTCGATCCAGTCGCGAAGCGCCGTTGCGCGTCGATAATGGGATGACGTTTCCCATGCCGAGAGCCGCAATGAGTCAGCACAACCCCCTTCCGATGCTGGGCCATGTTTGCACCAGCCAGCGGCTCGTCGGCTGCTGGGCGCGCGGCGTGGTCATGCGGGGCAAGACCGATGGTTTGGATCGCGCTTGGGCCGCCGAGCCGCAGGCCCAGCGCGGGTCGCTTGGCAGACAAGGCGAATCAACGCACCATGCCCGTGCCGCCTAGCCCAGCCGCCGCGCTGATCGACGGCCTGCAGCAAATGTTGCAGACAGCCACCGGCCGACCGGTACGGCGCGTCGAGACGCATATCTCCTGGGTGCTGCTCGATGGCAAGTTTGCCTGGAAAGTCAAGAAACCCGTTCGTCTCGGTTTTCTCGACTTCAGCGCGCTCGAGGCGCGGCGCCATGGCTGCGAGGAAGAACTGCGGCTGAACCGCCGACTCGCCCCCGCGATCTACCTGGACGTAGTGCCGATCTATGGCAGTGCGACGGCTCCACGCCTGGGCGGCGACGGCAAGCCCATCGAATACGCGCTGCGCATGAGGCAGTTCCCCGCGGGTGCGCTCTTGAGCGAAAGGCTGACGGCCGGGAGTCTCGCCACCACCGCTATTGATCGGCTGGCGGCGCGGCTGGCCGCATTTCACGCCGCCGCGCCCGCAGCCACAGGCGAGACGCCCTACGGCGCTCCGGCGGCGATTCTTGCCGCCACGTCGAAAGTCCTGGCGGGGCTGCAAGCGCAGGTCGGCGCCCGCACGGTGGCCGACCTGCACGACTGGTGCGCGGCGCAGGGTCGGCGTCTTCGTGCACGCTTCGTGGCCCGCAAGCGCCGGGGCTGGGTGCGCGAAGGCCATGGCGATCTGCACCTGGACAACCTGGTCACCCTCGGCGATGAGGTCACGGCGTTCGACTGCGTCGAGTTCGACCCCGGCCTGCGCTGGATCGACGTGCAGAGCGACATCGCCTTCCTGACCATGGACCTGACCGCGCACGGGCGCAGCGACCTGGCGTGGCGCTTTCTCGACCGCTGGCTCGACGCCACCGGCGACCATGCCGGCGTGGCTGTGCTGCGCTACTACGCCGTCTATCGGGCGCTGGCGCGGGCGCTGGTGACGGGGTTGCGCCGCGCCGAGGGTCTGGCCAGCGCCGGGCCGGATTATGTCGGCACGGCGCGGCGGCTGGCCGCGGCGGGTGATGCGCGCCTGCTCATCACCCACGGCCTGTCGGGATCGGGCAAAAGCCATGTGGCGCAGCGACTGCTGGAGGTTGCGGGAGCGATTCGCCTGCGTTCGGACGTCGAGCGCAAGCGGCTTTTCGGCCTGCACCCGCTCGACGCGTCTGCGCCGGTGGCGCATGACATCTATGCCCCGGCAGCGACGCGGCGCACCTATGCGCGCCTGCGTGAATCGGCCGCGGCCGTGCTCGATGCCGGCTACCCGGTGATCGTCGATGCCGCGTTCCTGCGGGCGCGCGAGCGCGACGCGTTTTGCCGCCTGGCAGACCGCAAAGGCGTGCCGTTCACGATCCTGCACTGTCATGCCGACCCCGCCGTGCTGCGCCAGCGCGTGCAGGCTCGCAGCACCCGCCGCGACGATGCCTCGGAAGCCGATCTCGCCGTGCTCGAACGGCAACTCCACGACCACGATGCACTGAGCCCGGACGAAGATCTTGTCTGCATCACGGTCGACACCAACGCGCCTCTGGACGTCGATGCCATCGCGCGACGCTGGAAGGCTGCGCGATGAGCCGGGAGCACGGCCGCCCGAGCAGGGCGACCCCCGCCCGAAGGGGGCAGCTGCGCAGCGCGTAGGGGGCTTGGAGTCACAGCGCTCGGCTCGCTGCGGCGGCTCGATGGAGGCAACGGCGATTCCAACCTTGTTGGAATTTTCGGTCCGTCCCCCGGTACCGTCTTGGGCGAATTGCTGTTGCATGACTGGGCGAAAACCAAACCCCCTTCCGTCGGCACCTGGCCTCAACACAGGGAGCAAGAGGGATGCCCTGCACGCTCACGGTGCAGTGCAGGGCAATTTTTCTCTATCGCCTATGCGGCGATGAATCGCCCCTCACCTGCTGCATCAACCCCATCTGCCTCAAGGGCGTGCTTTTCGGCGCTGCGGTATTCCGTCATGGCAGACAATCTGGCCGTTTTTCGAGCGATCTGATCGCGTCCCTCTTCGGTCTGCAGGCTAGGCCCTTGTAGGCATCCGATCACGAAACCCAGATCATGGGAGTTCTGGCCGATCAAACTGAAGCTGGCACAGTACGCCCGTTTGCCCAAGGGGGCAGGTCACAGCAACTCCAGCTTTCATTCGCCTTCTTTCCCGAATTGATCGACATAGCGAAGTCAGGCGGTGGAGGGCTGCGCTTCTGCCGCCACCTTGCAGAGATTCAGTCCCTGATGCCAATGGATGGCGCGCCGTTGTGCCCCGCTCAAATAGTCATACGCCAGTCGGTAGTGGCTGTAAACCAAACGGGCGCTTTGCCGAGGGCTCAGCCCGCACACAAGATAGGGACGATAGACCTTCTCGTAAAGGCGAGGAGGTGTCCGCAAGATGTCGCGCTGCACACCCGTCGACTGCATGAACCTCTTCACTTCAGCCAAATTCCTGCCATATAGCAGGGCACGCACGCGCCACTTTGTACGGCGCAGCTGCATGGATACGCTAGTACCGCGATGGATGTGGTGCTTGATCGAGCACAACGCCCCGCCGGGCGGGGTGTTGTGCGACGCCGGGTACACGCAGTCTTCAAAAGCGCGGCGCGCGCACATAGGCGCCGCGGCCGGCGTAATGGGCCGCACTGCCCAGCTCTTGCTCGATACGCATGAGCTGGTTGTATTTTTCCACTCGCTCGCCGCGCGCGGGGGCGCCGGTCTTGAGATGGCCGGTATCGAGCGCCACGGTGAGATCCGCAATGAAACTGTCCACGGTCTCGCCTGAGCGATGCGAAACAAAAGCGCCCCAGCCGTGATCGCGCGCCAGACGGTTGGCGGCGATGGTTTCGGTGAGCGTGCCGATCTGGTTGAGCTTGATGAGCACCGAGTTGGCGATGTTCTCTGCGATGCCGCGGGCGATGATGGCCGGGTTGGTGCAGAAAATATCGTCGCCGACCAGTTCGGTAGTGTCGCCCAGCGCGTGGTTGAGCGCCTTCCATCCGGCCCAGTCGTCTTCGGCCATGCCGTCTTCGAGCAGAACGATGGGGTGGACCTTCACGAGCCGGGCGTAATACTCGACCATTTCCGGTGCCTCCAGGCGACGCTTTTCGGTACGCAGGTTGTAATACCGGCCGTCTTCGAAGAATTCACTGGACGCCGGGTCGATGGCAATCGCTACGTCGGCGCCGGGCCGCAATCCAGCCTTTTCGATGGCCTGTGCGATGAGCTCCAACGGTTGTTCGTTGGACTGAACCTGCGGGGCAAAACCGCCTTCATCGCCCACGCCGACCGACAGCCCCTTGGCTTGCAGAATCGACTGCAGCGCGTGATAGACCTCCGAGCCCCAGCGCACCGCCTCGCGCACGCTGGTTGCGCCCAGCGGCGCGATCATGAATTCCTGAAAATCGGCGCCCTGCCAATGCGCATGCACTCCGCCGTTGAGAATGTTCATGTGCGGCACCGGCAGACGCGTAGCGCCCGGGCCGCCGAGGTACTGATAGAGCGGCAGGTCGCAGGCGGCGGCAGCGGCGCGGGCAACCGCCAGTGAAACGCCCAACAGGGCGTTGGCGCCGAGCTTGGCCTTGTTGTCGGTGCCGTCCAGCGCCATCATGGCGGCGTCGATCGCCGCCTGCTCGCGGGCGTTGCGGCCGAGGAGTTGCGGCGCAAGCACTTCGTTGACATGGCCAACGGCCTTGAGCACGCCCTTGCCACCAAAGCGCCTGGCGTCGCCGTCACGCAGTTCCACCGCCTCGCGCGAGCCGGTGGACGCGCCCGAAGGCACGGCAGCGCGCGCCTTGATGCCGCTGGCCAGGGTGCAATCGACTTCGACGGTGGGGTTGCCGCGCGAATCGAGAATTTCACGGGCGGTCAGTGCGGTGATGGTGGCGTTCATGGGCAGGGCTCCAGGGCGTGAGTCGGGTCAGGTTAAGACGGTGTTGTGACAGTCTGAGAAAGCTGCGAGGTTCAGCGGGCCATCCAGGCAGCGGCAGTCAGCTTCCGTGCAGAATGCGCAGCGCATCGTCGAGGCCCGCGCCGTCGCAGTCGAGGGCGGTGATTGCGTTGCATAGCCGCACCGCCTCGGCGAGCGGTCGTTGGTGAATGTTGCGCCCGGTGGCGCTGCCCGCTGCGCCGCCTTCGGTCAGTTGCGCATGCAAGCCCCTGAGAAACGCCTCAGCGCCGCGCTCGCCGCCTCCGGCGCAGACCACGCCGGTTCGACCCGCAGCCCGCACCGCTTCGCGCAGTGACTGCGGCCCGGCGCTGGGCGCGTTGACCTTAACAAAGTCGGCGCCCAGACAGGCGGCCAATCCGGCAACGCCGGCGATCAGATGAGCGTCGTGTTCGTCGGTGATGTGCTGCCCCCGGGGGTAGGCCCAGAGGATCGCCAGTAGGCCCTGTTGATGCGCCTCGAACACCGCCTTGGCCGCCTCGGCGAGCATCTCGGCTTCGAATGCGCTGCCGGGGTAGAGGGTATAGCCGATGCCGACGATCTGCAGACCGGCGGTGTCGCGCAGCCTCACCACCTGCTCGATGGTGTGCCACTGGCGACTAAGCGGGTCTGCGCTGCGGGCGGGAACCAGGTGGGTCTTGGCGTTGAGCTTGACCACATAAGGCACATCCCGATAATCGGGCGCATAGCGCGAGATGAGTCCGAGTTGTGTGGCGAATGCGCCGATGCGCGCCCGTGAGGCAATACGGAACAGATGCTCGGGATCGGCATCATCCACGGCCACATGATCGCCGACGAAGTCGTCGTTGAGATGCTCGACCTTTTGATCGCCCGCCATGAGCATGAGCCGCCCGCTGCCCTGGGTGACGCGGTGCAGATTGGCGAGAAAGCGGGCCCGCTCGGATTCGGGAACATCTGCGGGGACGGCACGGGGTAGGGACATGAAAATCTCCGGATGGGGTTGGGCAGAACAGTGACTCCGCCCGGAAAATTCAATCCCTGTCGAGCGACGCCTGCAGCGTGCGGCAGATGCCGCGCACCGCATGGCGTGTACTGCGGTGTGAGACAGGCAACAGCCGACGACATACTCCGTACTCGCGTGCAAGCAATATCAGCACGCGAGTATGGAGAAGCCCATCATTCGGAACTTTGCGGTTCCGAATGATGCGAGGGTTGAGAATTGCGTCAATTCTGAACTTGCTTACTTTTTCCTTGCTGCGGCCTTAGGTTCGCTTCGGGCGTGTGCAGAGGCTTCGGCTGCAGATTGCGCCCTTTTCGCGGAGCTGTGCTTGGGCTCCTGGGCGCCCCGCAGCAGGGTTTCAATCTCCACCTCCGCCTGCAGCCAGTCCTCCACCGGATCGCCTTGAAAACCTTGGCGCTCCGCCCGATAAAAAGCGGCTTCGGCAATCATGTGTTGAAGCTGCTCCGCCGAAACGGAAGAACTCTTCTGAGTTTCCATCAAACGGTCTCCTTACAAAATTTCGTCTCTAAAAATGAAACAAAATGTTTGCAATTTATGCAAACGCGCCTCTTTATCCACCGAAAATCCACCTCTCAATGGCAATACATCGGCAAAGCGCAAGATAAGTCTGTCCAGACGAGATGTCTTGATCTGCATCAGCACGGAGGCTAACGCGCGACAAGACCAAGGGTCAGATCAAAAAGCCCTGCAAAGAAATGGGCTCAAAATTCATGGGATGAGAAAACTTGGGGCGGCCCTGCGTTCGTTTTCTAATGAGCATCTCAAATCTTGCGCTGCACAACAGATCTCGGGCATCCTCCCAAAAACTCATTCATCATCGTCCTCATCCATTTCTCCAACACAGAGGGCGCGCAGCATTTTTTGGGTCACCAGTACCACGCCGTTGCTCGTGCGCCCGCCAGCACCAAGGCGATGGTGCGGCGCACGAGCATGTGCGGCTGCATCTGGCGATCTTGCATGTTCATCGGACTCAAGGGGCTGTTCTGATTCATGGCAGGTCTCCGGATGCCGAAGCGTTCGCGCGGTAGCGCCGGATCAGCATGTTGGTCGAGCTGTCGTGCGCCATCGCCGCGCCATCGCCTGCGGCCAGTTCGGCGGCGATGCGTGTGGCTAGCACCTTGCCTAGTTCGACACCCCATTGGTCGAAGGAATCGATGTTCCACAACACGCCCTGGGTGAACACGCTGTGCTCATACAGCGCGATCAATGCGCCCAAGGTGAAAGGGGAGAGTTCGTCTGCCAGCACGGTATTGCTCGGGCGGTTGCCTTCGCATACTCGCTGCGCGATTTGCTCGGAGGGCACGCCTTCATCGCGCAACGCCTGCCCGGATTTGCCAAAGGCCAGCGCCTCGGATTGGGCGAACAGATTGGCCATGAGCAGGTCATGCTGTGCAGCCTGCCCAGTAGTGGTGCGGCAAAAGCCGATGAAATCGCACGGCGCCAGTCGGGTGCCCTGGTGCAGCAATTGAAAAAACGAGTGTTGACCGTTGGTTCCGGGTTCGCCCCAGACGATGGGCGAAGTCGGGCGCGGCACCTGCTGCCCGGATGCGGTGACGTGCTTGCCGTTGCTCTCCATCACCAACTGCTGCAGATAGGCGGGCAGACGCCGCAGCGCGTGGCTGTAGGGCAGGACGGCCTGAGTTTCGGCGCCGAGAAAATTGTTGTTCCACACCGCGATCAAACCGTGCAGCACCGGCATGTTGTGATGCAGAGGCGCAGTCTGGAAATGCACGTCCATCGCTCGAAACCCGGCGAGCAGGCGATGGAAGTTGTCGGGGCCGATGGCAATCATGGTGCTCAGACCGATGGCCGAATCCATCGAGTAGCGTCCGCCTACCCAGTCCCACAGGCCAAACAGGTGACGGGTGTCGATGCCGAACTCAGCGACCGCCTGCGCCTGGCTCGACACCGCCACGAAGTGGTTGGCCACGGCGCGTTCGTCGCCGAGTTGGGCCACGCACCATTGCCGCGCCGCGCGCGCGTTGGTCAGGGTGTCAAAGGTGCGAAAGCTCTTGGAGCAGATGATGAACAGCGTTTCTTCGGCATGCAGGCCGCGGGTGGCTTCGTGCAGATCCGCAGGGTCGATGTTGGACACAAACCGCATATGCAGTTCCGCGTGGCTGTCGTGTCGCAGCGCCTCGCAGGCCATGGCCGGGCCGAGGTCGGAGCCGCCGATGCCGATATTGATCACGTTTCGGATGGGCTTGCCGGTATAGCCGCGCCACTGGCCGTTGCGCACCTGCCGGGCAAAGTCGGCCATGCGGTCGAGCAAAGCATGCACTTCGGGCACGACATCCACGCCGTCCGCCACAACCTTCACTCCCTTTGGCGCACGCAAAGCCGTGTGCAGGGCGGCACGCTTTTCGGTGGCATTGACCGGATCGCCGCGGAACATGGCGTCGCGCCGCTCGGGCAAACCACACTGACGGGCCAGTTCGCACAGCAGCGCCAGCGTGGCGTCGGTCAGGCGGTTCTTGGAGTAATCGAAATACAGCCCCGCCGCTTCGACATGCATGCGCTCGCCGCGTTGCGGGTCTTGCTCGAACAGTTCGCGCAGATGCAGGCTGGCGATCTGGCGATGGTGCGCGGCGAGCGAGTCCCATGCGGGTACAGGCGCAGCGCCCGACGGCGTGGCTTGCGTTTCGGTACTCATGCCATCAACCCATCGACGGCGCGCACCTGCTCGTCGAGCGTGGCGAGAAAGCGCGCGGCGTCGGCCCCGGCAACGACGCGGTGGTCACAGGTGAGCGTGAGCCGGGTCAGGCCGTCGCGCGCTGGCGCCGCCACAGCAAGAATGGCCGCGGCACCCAGAGGGACGATGGCGTCGAACTGCTCGACCCCGGCGAACATGCCGAGGTTGGAGAGATAGAAGGTGGCGCCGGAGTAATCGGCCGGAACCAGACGGCGGCGCGCCATCTTCTCGCGCAGCTCTCGCCAGTCTTCGTTCAGCTCGGGCAAGGGGCGGACGGCGTTGCGCAACACCGGGGTGATGAGACCGTCTGCGGTATCGACGGCAATGGCGATGTCGATGGCCTCGCGCCGCGCCAGTCCGCCGGGCGTCCAGCAGGCGTTGAAATCCGGGTGTTTCTGCACGGTCAGCGCGCAGGCGCGCGCCAGCAGCAGGCTGATGGATTGATGCGCCTGCTGCGCGGCGGCATGCAGGGGTTGCAGATCGACCGCCGCGGTGACATGGAAGGTGGGCGTGTGCACGGTGCGCTGCATGTTCTCGGCCATTGCCGCCTTCAGGCTGCTTGGCCGCTCGATGCGATGCACCGGGCCGAGTTGCAGATGGGGCAGTTGCGGCCCTATGGCCGCAGCAAGCACCTGCACGGCGGTGATGCGGCCTTGAGCGTCGGGTTGGAGCAAGGCAGGGTCGATATCCAGCTCGGCAGCCAGTCCGCGGGCGAATGGCGAGACGCCGCCCGCAAAGCGCGCGGCCAGCGCTGCATCGAGCACCGGGCTGGCCGGGGCGGAAGCGGCGTGGGGTTCGGGCTGGGGGGCGGGGGTGGCGGGCTCAGAGGTTGGCGCAGGGGACGGAGCCTCGGGCTGCGGCGCGGCGCGCGGTGGGGTTTGTTGCATCAAAGAGGCCCCGGTCTTCGCCGCTTGCGCAGCGGGTTGTGCAGGACTTTTTGGCGCTGGCGCTGGCGCTGGCGCCGACGCCGCATCGGTGATCCAGGCGATGGTCGATTTCACCGGGATATCGCTATCTACCGGCGCCAGCGGCCCGGACAGCACGCCGTCGGCATAGGCTTCGACATCCATGATGGCTTTGTCCGACTCGACTTCAGCCAGCACATCGCCGCTCTTGACGGGATCGCCCGGCTGCTTGAGCCAGCGCGCGATGCGTCCGGTCTGCATGGTGTCGGACAGCACGGGCATGATGACGGCGGTCTGGGTCATACGGCGTTCTCCTTGGCGGCCAGACCCAGGAGTTTGCGGGCGGCTGCGGCGATATCTGCGGGTTGAGGAATGGATTGCTCTTCCAGGCGCTTGTTGTAGGGGGTGGGCAGGTCAAGTGCGGCCACACGCATTGGCGCAGCGCGCAGGCTGTCGAAACACCGTTCGGTAAGCGTGGCGGCGATCTCGGCCCCCGCCCCGGCAAAGCGGCTGTCTTCTTCAGCGATGAGCACATGGCCTGTCTGGCGCACCGAAGCGGCACAGGTGGCCCAGTCGATCGGGCTGAGCGAGCGCAGATCGATGACCTCGGCCTCGATGCCTTCTGCCGCGAGCTGCTCGGCTGCGGCCAGCGCCTGATTGGCCATGCGCGAATAGCTGATGAGGGTGAGATCGCGTCCAGGGTGCCGCACGATCGCACGGTGCGGCGGCGGGGCCGGTTCGTCTTCATTCACCAGGCCCTGGTCGAAATTAAGCAGCTCGTGTTCGAGCACGATCACGCAGTCGTCAGCGCGGATGGCTTGACGCAGTTGCCAGTAAGCATCTTGCGGCGTGGCCGGGACGACGATGCGCAGTCCGGCGACATTCATCAGCGTGTGTTCCAGCCGCTGCGAATGCTGCGCCGCGAGTTGCCGCGCCACGCCGCCGGGCATGCGGATCGTCAGCGGCATGCGAAACTGCCCGCCGGACATGAATGGAATCTTGGCCGCCATGTTGACGATGGCATCGAGCGCCAGCAGCGCGAAGTTGACGGTCATGATCTCGACCACGGGGCGCATCCCGAGCATCGCCGCCCCCACCCCCAGGCCGGTAAAGCTGTTCTCGGAAATCGGGGTGTCAAGCACACGGCGTTCGCCATATTTAGCCTGCAGCCCTTCGGTGACGCGATAGGTGCCGCCGTACAGGCCGACGTCTTCTCCCAAAGTAAATACCGCGTCGTCTGCGGCCATTTCGGCATCAAGCGCGCGATTGAGCGCCTGCCAGTAAGTGAGTGTCTGGGTGGGCATATCAGGCTCCTCAAATCAGGGTGGCGGCGTCAACGCCGCACTGCAGCGCGCGGCGGGCGTCGTCGAATGTGGGCTCGGCAGAGGCGATGGCAAACGCCACCGCATCGTCGATCTCAGCGCGAATTTCGGCCTCGAGTTTGTCCAGCCCAGCCGTGTCGAGATGTCCGCTGCGCACATAACGGTCGCCAAGCGCGGCGCAACTGTCCAGCCCGAGGCTTTGCAGCAGGGCATCGTCGGGGCAGTGGGCCTTGAGTTCGCGCAGTTCGGCGCCAATGGGGTCTTGCGCGGTGTAGGCGGCCACCTCGACGACCGGGCGGTAGCTGCCCGGATCGGCCATCGAATGCCCCCGATAGCGATAGGTTTCAAGTTCCAGCAACTGCGGCCCCTGCCCGGCGCGAATCTGCGCGAGCATGGCACTGGCGTGGCCATGGACCCCTTCTGCTTCCATGCCGTTGGCGCGCAACGCCGGAATGCCGTAGGCGCAGGCGCGCTTGTGCACCTCGGTGATAGCCGAGTGGCGATGGATTTCGGTGCCGATCTGGTAATGGTTGTTCTCACAGACAAACAGCACCGGCAGCTTCCACAGCGCGGCCATGTTGAGCGACTCGTGAAATGTGCCCTGGTTGACCGCACCATCCCCGAAAAAGCAGATCACCGCCTCGGGCAAACCGCGCAGTTGCACGGCATAAGCCGCGCCGATGGCGATCGGATAGGTCTCGCCCACAATGGCATAGCCCCCAAGAAAGCGGCGCTGGGCATCGGACAGATGCATCGATCCGCCCAAACCGCCCGAGCAGCCCGTGCGCCGCCCGAACAGCTCGGCGACGATGGCGCGCATGGGCACGCCGCGCGCCAGCGCATGCACATGCTCGCGATAAGTGCTCACCACATAATCACCCGGCTCGGCGGCGGTGAGCACCCCGACCGCCACCGCCTCCTCACCGGGGTAAAGATGCAGAAAACCGCCGATATTGCCCTTCGCATATTCTTGCGCCAAGCGTTCTTCAAGGCGACGGGCCCGCAGCATATCGCGCAGAAAATGCAGATGCAGATCTCGATTCATGGTGAAACCTTTCGCAATGACAGCGGCGGCATTCAGACGGCAGGCCGCGCCGCGCCGCGCCCGGGCACACCAAGTTCGTCCAGCGCCTGCCGGATCGGCGTGAGGTACATCAGAGCCGGGCCGCCATGCATCAGCACGGCCATGAAACCTGCCGACATCACCTCGTCACGGCTCGCGCCAGCCTCCAGCGCCACATTGATGAGATCCTTCATCCGCTTGTCCAGGGCGGGCCCGCCCTCCGCCTTTTGCATGAAATTGGAAAAGGCGCGGGTTTCGGTCGGATAGTCCTTGTTGAGATAAGTCATCAAGGAGGTGATTTCTTCGAGTTTCTGATGAGTGGTCATGGCAGTTTTCAAGTCGTGGTAACGCGGGATCAGAGATCGATCACATCGCCTTGTCTCGGGCGTTTTACCCGGGTGTTTTTGAGCAGCGCGGCAAACGCGTCCATGCTGTC
>NZ_DLGH01000032.1:0-105481 GCF_002482605.1 Thiomonas sp. UBA7699
CAATTTTCGTTCGGCACGAACATTCTTGACGCAATTATGGAAAAATTAAGCAAATCCCCATCATATATAGCATAGGCGAGGTTATTAACCGTCACCATTTCATTGAAAATACTAACAGGGAGATACTCCCGATTTTCAGAACTTCGGATTGGAATTATCGTGACACATTTCGTGGGGTGTTTCATTTCGCAGAACTGATGTGGACGGTCTGCCATCGCGCGTGTGCCCGGCCGGGTGCTTTCAAGTCGCCACGACCTTACTTGTTCGACTCGCGACCATACGGAAGGAATGGAGCGCGCAAGCGGGAGGACATCATCTGTGATCCACAAACAATAGCGTTCAGTGCCATTGATAACCTCGGACGAACCTAAAAACTTGCGAACCAGCAAATCTTTTGCTCTTGGCTCAAGTGAGAGCGCTTCCAGTTCTGCTTTATCAACAATTAGATGTCCACCCTCATAGGGTTGGTTGCCAAGAACCATTCAGTCTGTTCGCGGAGCAAGAGCGTGAGACGAAGCTGGACAAGATCGGCGACGCGTGCGCGAAGCTGTCTGCGCACGTGGACTTTGCGGCGCTGGCCGCGCAGATCGACGAGGCAGCGCCCCGGCCTGGCCGCGAGCGCGGCGGACGGCCGCCGTTTCCGACCGAGTTGATGGTCCGGGTTCTGGTGATCCAGCAGCTCTACAACCTCAGCGATGAACAGATGGAATTCCAGCTCCTGGACCGGTTGAGCTTCCAGCGCTTCGTGGGGCTGCGGCAGAGTTCGCACGCACCCGACCGCACGACCCTCTGGGCTTTCAAGGAGAGGCTGATCAAGGCGGGGGCCACCGAGAAGATCTTCGAAGCGGTGAACCGGCAGCTCGACCGCCAAGGCTACATCGCGCGGGGCGGGCAGATGATCGACGCGAGCATCGTGGTGGCGCCGAAGCAGAAGCTCACGCGTGACGAGAAAGAGATCGTGCAGCACGATGCCATGCCGGCCGAGTGGTCGCCTTCGAAGCGTCGGCAGAAGGACGTGCAGGCGCGCTGGACCAAGAAGCACGGCAAGAGCGACTTCGGCTACAAGTTGTCCACGAGCGTGGACAAGCGACACAAGCTGATTCGCCGCGTGCAGGTGAGCACGGCCAGCGAGCACGACACCTTGCACTTCGAGGGCGTGCTCGATGCTGGCAACACCAGCCGCGATGTCTACGCCGACAAGGGCTACGTCGACGGCGAGCGCGAGCAGCGCCTGACGGCCCAGGGCTGGCGCCTGCATATCCAGCGCAAGGGCCAAGCTGGCAAGCCGTTGTCGGACTGTCAGGAGCGACGCAATCGGCGCATTGCCAAGACCCGGGCCCGCGTGGAGCCCATCTACGCCAGCCTGGAGCAGATGGGCGGCAAGGCGTTGCGCTCAATCGGCCTGGACCGGGCGACGCTGCATCTGCACTGGAAGGCGGCGACCTACAACCTGCGGCGTCTGTGCACGCTGATGGACGTCGGTCCGCAGCCCTTCTGACGCCCGAAATGGGCTTGGACCGGTCGAAATCGACCGAATCCAGGCACAGAGGGCACAAAGATCCTCGCGCTGCCCTTCGCAGGCCCCGGAACTGGGCTCGATTGTGGCGTCATCATGGAGATGTCAGCTCAAAAACCGGGTAATTCGAGGTGCCCAAACGTCAAGACCGGTGCTGGCGAGCGCGTCGGAGTTCGTCCACGATCAGCAGCATGGCGCCGATGAAAATCGCCGAGTCGGCCAGATTGAACGCGGGCCAGTGCCACTGCTGGCCGTTGAGGGTGATGTAAAAGTCGAGGAAGTCGGTCACCTTGCCCCACAGCACGCGGTCGATCACATTGCCCAAGGCCCCGCCGAGAATGCACGCCAGCGCCAGGTTGAACAAAGGCTTTCCCCGGTTGCGGAACATCAGCCAGAGGATGAACAGCGAAGCGGCGAGGCTTAGCGCGGTGAAAAACCAGCGCTGCCAGCCCGGCGCACTGGCGAGAAACGAGAACGCCGCTCCGGGGTTGTGGATGTAGACCAGATTGAAAAAACCGGTCACCGGATGGCTGCTGTCGAGCGGCAGGTCTTGCCGTACCCACCATTTGGTGAACTGGTCGGCGGCAATGATCGCCAGCGAGACCAGCAGCCAGGGCCAGACCCGGCCGCGCCGGGCGGTGAAGGAGCTGTCAGACAGAGCAGAGGGCATGGGCGGGGGAGTCTCAGGCGAGGTGGCGCGGTTCGCCCGCGCCGAAGAGGTTGCTCACGCAGCGCCCGCACAGACCGGGATGCGCCGGATCGGCATCGACATCTTCGCGCCAGTGCCAGCAGCGTTCGCATTTGGGTTGCTTTGTGGGCGTCACCACGATGCGCAGTTCTCCATCGCTCGGATGCAGGCTGGCGCGCGAGGTGATGAGCACAAAGCGCAGGTCGTCTCCTAAGCGTTCGAGCAGGGCGTGCTCGGCCGGCGGGGCGTAAATATCGACTTCGGCCTGCAGCGAGGCGCCGATTTTTCCTTGCTCGCGCAAGGCCTCGATTTCCTTGTTGGTCGCCTCTCGTAGGGCGCGAATACGCGCCCACTGATCGAGTAGCAGGGCGCTGTCGGTCTGCTCGGGCCACTGCCAATAGGTCTCGGCAAAAATGCTCTCGCTCTTGCCGATCAGCGCCCAAGCCTCTTCAGCGGTGAAGCTGAGGAAGGGCGCCATCCAGCGCAGCATGCCTTGAGTGATTTGCCACAGCGCGGTCTGGGCGCTGCGTCGGGCAAGGCTGTCGGGCGCTGTGGTGTAGAGGCGGTCTTTCAGGGCGTCGAGATAGAACGCGCCTAGGTCTTCGGAGCAGTAGACCTGCAGCTTGGCCACTACCGGGTGGAACTCGTATTGCTCGTAATGCGCCAGGATGACCGATTGCAGACTCTGCGCGTGGGCCAGCGCCCAGCGGTCGAGTTCGAACATCTGGCTCAGCGGTACGGCATGCCGGGCGGGATCGAAGTCGCTGGTATTGGCCAGCAGAAACCGCAGTGTGTTGCGGATGCGGCGATAACCATCGACCACGCGGGCGAGGATTTTGTCGTCGCCCGCAATGTCGCCGGAATAGTCGGAGGCGGCTACCCACAGGCGGATGATCTCCGCGCCCAGCTTGTTGCAGGTCTGCAGCGGATCGATGCCATTGCCCAGCGACTTGCTCATCTTGCGGCCCTGGCTGTCCACGGTGAAGCCGTGGGTCAACAGCCCTTTGTAGGGCGCGCGGCCGTACATGGCGCACGAGGTGAGCAGCGAGGAATGAAACCAGCCGCGGTGTTGGTCATGGCCTTCCAGATAGAGATCGGCCTGCGGGCCTTCGGCATGGCCCGCGCCTGCATGACTGCCCATGAGCACGGTGGTGTGCGTGGTGCCCGAGTCGAACCAGACTTCGAGGATGTCAGCGCTTTTGCTGTAGTGCGCCGCGTCGTCTGCGCAACCCACGCGGGCGAGGATGTCGGTGGCGCTGGCCTTGCTCCAGGCCTCGATGCCGCCGTGCTCCACCATCTCGGCGGCGACATCGAGGATGTCCATGGTGCGCGGGTGCAGTTCGCCGCTGTCCTTGTGCAGAAAAAACGGGATCGGCACGCCCCAGCTCCGCTGGCGGCTGATGCACCAGTCCGGCCGGTTGGCGATCATGTCGTGCAGGCGCGCCTTGCCGTTTTCGGGATAAAAACTGGTGTGCTCAATGGCCTCGAGCGCCATCTGCCGCAGCGTTTTCGGCGCCTTGTCCTTGGTGAACACGCCTTCGCCTTCGTCCATGCGGATGAACCACTGCGCCGCCGCGCGATAGATCACCGGCACCTTGTGGCGCCAGCAGTGCGGGTAGCTGTGGGTGATGCCGTAGGTGGCCATCAGCCGATCAGCCTGACGCAGGGTATCGATGATGTGAGGCACCGCCTTCCAGATGTTCTGCCCGCCGAACAGCGGAAAGTCGGGCGCGTAGCTGCCGTCGCCCTGCACCGGGTTGAGGATGTCCTCATAGGCCATGCCGTGCGCAACGCAGGAGTTGAAGTCGTCGACGCCGTAAGCGGGTGAGGAATGCACGATGCCGGTACCGTCGTCGGCGGTGGCGTAGTCGGCCAGATAGACCGGCGACAGTCGGCGGTAACCCGCATCCACCTCGTAGAGCGGGTGGCGGAACTCCAGCCCGCCCAGCGCCTTGCCGGGTGCGGTGGCCACGATCGCGCCCTCAATCTCATAACGCTTCAGGCAGGGGTCGACCAGGCTGGCGGCCAGCACCAGGTAGCCGCGCGGCGTATCGACCAGGGCGTATTCGATTTCCGGGTTGAGATTGAGCGCCTGATTGGCGGGAATCGTCCAGGCGGTCGTCGTCCAGATGACGGCGAAGGCGGGCTTGGCGGCATCGGGTAGCGCGGGCAGGCCAAAAGCCGAAGCGAGTGCCACGCGATCATTCGACTCAAAGGCGACATCGAGCGTCTGCGATTTTTTGTCGGCATATTCGATCTCGAATTCAGCCAGCGATGAACCGCAATCAAAACACCAATACACCGGCTTGAGGCCACGGTACACAAAGCCGCGCTCGATCACCCGTTTGAAAGCGCGAATCTCCGCCGCTTCGTTGACGAAATCCATGGTGCGATAGGGATGATCCCAGTCGCCCAGCACGCCCAGACGCTTGAAATCCGTCCTTTGCTGGTCGATCTGCGCCGTGGCATAGGCGCGGCTCTTGGCCTGCATCTCGTCGCGCGGCAGGCAGCGGCCAAACTGCTTTTCGATGGCGTTTTCGATCGGCAGACCGTGACAGTCCCAACCGGGAATGTAAGCCGCATCAAAGCCGCTCAACTGACGTGCCTTGACGATCATGTCCTTCAGAATCTTGTTGACCGCATGTCCCATGTGAATCTGACCGTTGGCATACGGCGGACCGTCGTGCAGCACGAATTTCGGCGCCCCGGAGCGCGCCAAGCGCAGCCTCTGGTAGAGACCGTTTTCGTTCCAGTCCTTGATCCATTGCGGTTCGCGCTTGGGCAGATCGCCGCGCATGGGGAAGGGGGTGTCTGGCAGGTTCAGCGTGGCCCGGTAATCGGGTTTTTCGGCTGCGGAAGAGTCGGCGTGATCCATGGAATGGCAGTGCTGTGCTGGAGCCCCGAGCAAAGGGTCCAATGAGAAGGAGTGAGCGAGAAAAAAGTGAACCGCGATATCACCCGAAGCAACCGATCGTCAAAGCTGGGCGAGTCGGGTGCCCGAGGGCGAGCGCCGTCAAATTCGATCGCGGGTGGTTTGTCGGGCGAGCTGAGCAAACCAGGCGCGCGCCTGGTCGCTGTCGTTCTGAATCGCCGCAATCAGTTGAGTCAGGTCGGGGTAATGCGCTTCGTCGCGCAGTTTGTGCAGGAGTTCCACCCGGATGAGTTTACCGTAGGCCTCTGTCTGCCAATCGAACACATGCGTTTCCAGCAACACCCGCCCGTCGGTCTCGACGGCCGGGCGCGTTCCCAGGCTCGCCACGGCGGGCAGGGGCGCCAACTCCAGCCCGTGTACCCGGGCGACGAAAACACCGCCAAGCGCGGGGCGGGCGCGATCAAACCGCAGATTCAACGTCGGGAAGCCCAGCTTGCGGCCAAGTTTGGCCCCGTGCAACACATGCCCCGAAATGGCATAGGGGCGACCCAGCAAAACCTGCGTGGTCTCCATGTCACCCGCCTGCAGCGCCTGCCGCACAGCCGAACTCGAGATTCTCAGCGCGGTTTCCGTGACCACAGGCATCTGACGTGCTTCGCCGCCCAGGTTGCGCATCAAGGTATCGAGCTGGGCGAAATCTCCCGCGCGCCTGGCGCCAAAGCGAAAATCATCGCCGACCAGGACGAATTGCGCCTTGAGGCCCTGCCACACGATCTGCGCCACAAACTCCTCTGGAGACAACGCGGCGATGCGAGGATCGAAGCGCAGCACGACAACTTGCTGCACTCCGGCTTCACGCAAGGCGCACAACTTGTCGCGCAAGGTCGAAATATGGCTGGGTGCGGAGTCAGGGTGCCCCTGGAGTGTTGCAAAAAAATCACGCGGGTGCGGCTCGAAGGTCAGCACCGTCGGCACCAGGCCACGCGACCGGGCGACTTGCACCAACTGGTGCAACATGGCGAGATGCCCCCGGTGCACCCCATCGAAATTACCGATGGTCAACGCCGTTCGCGATGCTAATGATCGGTGATGAATTCCTCTAAAAACATGCATAAAAACAATTTGTTAGAGTGTTGTTTTGAGAGATTTTTTGAGCTGTTGCAGCAATCAAAAAATTTTAAGGGTGCGCTCCAATCTGATGCGCACGTCGGCGAATCGCTGCGACCCTGCCCGTATGAAAAACGTCTATTGTCCGCCTTATCCAACACCGCGCCTTTTGCAGGAGTGCACAGAGGGTTTGCCCTGCGCTGAATTGTCGCGCGCGCAGGTTTTTTGCGTGTATAGTTAGTGCGCAGTCGAAACAAGAGCCAAGGTTCTCATTTGCTTGAGAGTTGGCTTGTGTCGGTTTCACAGTAGTGATTTGCCGGGCTTGTTGAAGATTTGCACTTATCTATATTTTCTTTAAAGGTTGATTCATGGCTACCGGTACTGTGAAATGGTTTAACGAGTCCAAGGGCTTCGGCTTCATCAAGCCTGATGAAGGCGGCGAAGATCTGTTCGCGCATTTTTCTGAAATTCAGGCCAAAGGTTTCCGCACTCTGCAGGAAAACCAGCGCGTCGAATTCACGGTGAAGGCTGGCCCGAAAGGTCCCCAGGCTTCTGCCATTCGCCCCATCTAATTTAGGTAGGGCGGCGGCTTCCTGGCCAAAAGTCAGGGCGTTGCAAAATCAACCGGCCACTGGCCGGTTTTTTTGTGCGCCAACTATCCCGATAGATCTGTAACCCATGGTCGAGGACTTCGTTCGACATTACGGCTATGCCGCAGTAGCTTTAGGCGCCCTTGCCGAGGGAGAGACCGTACTGCTGCTTGCGGGGTATGGGGCCCACCGTGGCTGGCTGGAGTGGCCCTGGGTTGTTTTGGTGGCTGCACTGGCAGCTACTCTGGGGGATCAGTTTTTTTTCTTTCTGGGGCGTTGGTTTGGGCCGCAGTTGGTCAAGCGTTTCTCCGGTTTGGAAAAAAACCTGCCCCGCGTTCAGCGCTTGCTGCATCGCGGGGCGCCCTGGGCGATTGTCAGCGTGCGCTTTCTCTATGGCTTGCGCATCGCCGGGCCCGTGCTGATCGGCATGGCGGGCGTAGCACCCTGGCGGTTTGTGCTTTACAACACCATAGGCGCCGCCTTGTGGGCACCGCTTGTCACGGGCTTGGGGTGGTTTTTCGGCGCAGGCGTGGCGCAGTTGACGTCTCGTTTGCAATGGGCCGAGGAAATCCTGCTGGCTATCGCCATCGTCGTCGTGTTGATCGTCTGGCGTCTGTGGAAACGCCGACAACGCGCATCTTCAAATCTTTAGGCCCATCGCGTCTCGGACGGCGTGCATGGTTTGTTGTGCCGTGGCGCGCGCCTTGTCGCTGCCGTGCGCCAGGATGTCGTGCACCAGCGCGGGGTTGTCGAGGTAGGGCTGGGCCCGCTCGAACATGGGTTGCTGTTCGCGCAGGATGGCATCGATGATGGGCTGCTTGCACTCCAGGCAGCCGATGCCCGCCGTGGTACAGCCGCGTTGCACCCAGTCGCGGGTGGCGTCGTCGGTGTAGGCCAGGTGGAATTGCCAGACGGGACAGCGTTCGGGCGTGCCGGGATCGGTGCGTTTGACGCGCGCGGGATCGGTGGGCATGCGTTTGATTTTGTGCTCGACGCTCGCGCGCTCCTCCCGGATGGCGATGGAATTGCCGTAGCTCTTGGACATCTTGCGGCCATCCAACCCTGGCAGCTTGGACTCAGGGGTCAGCAGCGCTTCGGGCTCGCGCAGGATTTGCCTGCGACCACCGCTGAGTTGCGCTCGCAGGGCGTCTTTTTCTGCACGCGACAGTTTGCTGGCGGCGATCAGTTCGCGAGCCTGTTCGCGTTTTTCGGTCAGCCCCTCCTGATCGGCGGCACGACGCAGGGCAGCGAGTTGTGCGCGAACGTCCTCGGGCAATTTGGCCGCCGCGGCTCGCGCCTGTGCCTCAACCGCAGGATCTTTGCCATAGAGGTTATTGAAACGGCGCGCGATTTCACGGCTCATCTCGATGTGCGGCACCTGATCGGCCCCGACGGGCACATAACGCGCCAGATAAATGAGGATGTCTGCGGCCTGCAGCAGCGGGTAGCCGAGAAAGCCGTAGGTGGTCAGGTCTTTGTCCTTCAGATTGGCGATCTGATCTTTGTATGTGGGCACACGCTCCAGCCAGGACAAAGGGGTGCCCATACCCAGCAGCAGAAACAGCTCGGCGTGCTCCAGCACCCGGCTTTGCACGAATAAGGTGGCTTTGTTCGGATCGACGCCAGCGGCCAGCCAGTCGATCACCATCTCGGTGGTGTGCGCGTGGATGGTTTCCGGCGTTTCGTAATGGGTGGTCAGCGCGTGCCAGTCGGCGACGAAAAAGTAGCAGTCGTGCGCGTTTTGCAGCTGTGCCCAGTTTTTCAAGGCGCCGTGGTAATGCCCCAGGTGCAGCGCACCCGTGGGGCGCATGCCGGACAAAACGCGATCATCGGCGCCCGTTGCGCCATCGGCCTGTGCAGGGAGAGTCATAAGGAAAGAGTCGGAGGAGAAAAAAGGGGGCTCAGAGGAGCATCTGAAAGGGGCTGAGCAGAACCTTGAGAACTTGCATGGACAGCGCCATGAGCGGGCTGAGCCAGAAGTTGGTGACGATGCCGGTGAGCACCAGCGCCATCACGATGAAAAAGCCGTAGGGTTCGACCCTTGAGACGGCGATGGCTTGCCGCACCGGCAGCAGCCCCACCAGAATGCGGCCGCCATCGAGTGGCGGCAGCGGAAACAGGTTGAACACGAACATCACCAGATTCACCAGAATGCCGGCCTGGGCGACATCGTAAAAATAGACCTCGTTGACGGCGAAGGCGTGCAGGCCGACGAGCAGCAGGCCCCAGAGAAAGGCCTGAAAAAAGTTGGAAGCCGGGCCGGCGAGCGCGACCCAGATCATGTCGCTCTTGGGGTTGCGCAGTCGCCCGAAATTCACTGGGACCGGCTTGGCATAGCCAAAGAGAAATGCCCCGGAGGTGGCGAAATAGAGAATGAGAGGCACGAGGATGGTGCCGATCGGATCGATGTGCCGCACCGGATTGAGCGATACGCGGCCCATCATGTAGGCGGTGTTGTCGCCGAAGTAGCGCGCCGCATAGCCGTGCGCCGCTTCGTGCAGGGTGATGGCAAAGAGCACCGGCAGGGCGTAGACGGTGACAGCCTGTATGAGTTGATCCATGCGGGAATTGTAGGAAGGGCGTGGTGACAGGGCGGGCCAGGGGCGGCTTGACCCGCCCTGCGCCAAGGATGAACAGGTGGATTGCGCGGGGTTTACTGCAAGGCCGGGAGGCCGAGCGCATCGAGCGGGCCGCGGCCGATGCGAATGACCACGGGCTCTGCGCCGCACAGATCGACCACGGTGGTGGGCTCGCTGGGGCAGGGCCCGGCGTCGAGCACTAGATCGACTTGATGCCCGAGCTGGTCGCGAATATCGGCGGCGTCGTTTAGCGCGTGTTCGTCTCCGGGCAGAATCAAGGTGGTGGCGAGCAGGGGCTGGGCCATTTCCACCAGCAGGGTGTGGGCCACGGCGTTTTGCGGCACCCGCACGCCGATGGTCTTGCGCGAGGGGTGCGACACCCGACGCGGCACTTCCTTAGTGGCTTCGAGAATGAAGGTGTACGGCCCGGGCGTGCAGGCGCGGATGAGACGGTATTGCCGGTTGTCCACGCGGGCATAGTTGCCCAGTTCGGACAGGTCGCTGCACAGCAGGGTGAGGTGATGCCGCTCATCCACCTGGCGGATTTGCCGCAGGCGTTGCACGGCGGCTTTGTCGTCGAGATGGCAGACCAGGGCATAAGACGAGTCGGTCGGAATCGCCGCCACGCCACCACTGTGCAGCACGGCGGCGGCTTGCTTGATCAGCCGAAGCTGCGGGTTGTCGGGGTGCAGGTTGAAGTATTGCGCCATGGTGGAGGGGTTCAATGCAGCAAATCCCAGACGGGAGCGAGGTTGGCGGGCAGGGGGGCGAGACGCCCGAGGTCGCAGATGCTTTCTCCTGGGCTGTGAAAATCGGAGCCGCGCGAGGCGTAGAAGCCGAATTCCAGCGCGAGCTTGGCGTATTTGCGGGCCTGCGCTGCGGTATGGCTGCCGGTCACCACCTCGATGCCCTGACCGCCCAGCGACTTGAAGCGTTCCAGCAGGGCCCACTCTTCGGTTTCGGTGAAGCGGTAACGCCCGGGATGGGCAATCACGGTGATTCCCCCGGCGGCGCGAACCCAGCTCAGGGCCTCGTCGAGGCGGGCCCATTCGTGTTCGACATAGCCGGGCTTGCCCGGTGTGAGATAGCGGCTGAACACCTCGTGGGTCTGGCGGCACACGCCGAGTTCCACCAGCAAGCGGGCAAAGTGCGTGCGCGACATCAGCGCCGGATTGCCCGCATAGCGCAGCGCGCCGGCGTATACGTCGGACAGACCCAGATGCTTTTCAAGATCGGCCGCCATATCTCTTGCGCGTTGGTCGCGACCGGCGCGAATCTGTTGCAGGCCGCCTTGCAAGACCGGATGAGAATCGTCGAAATTCAGCGCTACGATGTGCACGGTCTGCGCGGCAAAAGATACCGAAATTTCCACCCCAGTTACAAAACGCAGACCCAGTGCCTCGGCGCTTTGCCGCGCTTCGGTCAAGCCGCCGAGTTCATCGTGATCGGTGAGCGCCCAGAGATCAATCCCATTCGCATGGGCCCGCTGCGCCAGGGCGGCAGGCGTCAGTGTGCCGTCTGAAACCGTGGAATGACAGTGCAGATCGGGATTGCGCGCAGAAGAAGCAGACATGATGCCGCATTGTAGGGAGGGCGTCTAAACTGCGCCGGATGGGCAAATCTTCTCGACATATCAGCCTGACCCCGGCCACGCAATGGCTGCGCGCGCAAGGCGTGGCCTACACCGAGCATGTGTATGACTACGTCGATCATGGCGGAGCCGCCTGGGGCGCGCAGAGCTTGGGGCTGCCGGTGCACGCGGTGATCAAAACCCTGGTGATGCAAGACGATGCATCGCAACCGCTGGTCGTGCTCATGCATGGCGACCGGGAGGTCTCGACCAAGCAGTTGGCCCGGGCGATCGGTGCGCGGCAGGTTGAGCCCTGCAAGCCTGAGGTGGCGCAGCGGCATAGCGGGTATCTGGTCGGCGGAACGTCGCCATTTGGTCTGCGCAAGGCCATGCCGATTTATGGCGAGCAATCGGTGCGGGCGCTGGAGCGCATCTACATCAATGGCGGGCGGCGCGGTTATCTGCTGGGGCTCTCCCCCGACGTGCTCGACGCGGTTTTGCAGGTGCGCTGGATGAACTGCGTTCAATAGAATCACAAAGCATGAATACATCGAACGTTGTGGCCCTGATCTCCGCCGGGCTGGCCTATCTGTTGGGATCGCTGTCGTTCGCCGTCTTGGTTAGCCGCGTCATGGGCATGGCCGACCCGCGCACCTACGGTTCGGGCAATCCGGGTGCCACCAATGTGCTGCGCAGCGGCAACAAGCTCGCCGCCATCCTGACCTTACTGCTCGACGCCTTCAAAGGCTGGCTGGCGGTCTGGCTGGCCCTGGTGATCGGCCCTGGCTTCGGGCTTGGCGCGCCTGGTGTGGCCTTGGTGGCTGTGGCCGTGTTTCTGGGGCATCTCTACCCTGTGTTTTTCCATTTCAAGGGCGGCAAAGGCGTGGCGACGGCGGCGGGCGTGTTGCTGGCCGTCCAGCCCTGGCTGGGGCTGGCCACGCTGGCCACCTGGCTGATCGTGGCCGGATTTTTTCGCTACTCCTCTTTAGCGGCGTTGGTGGCTGCGGTGTTCGCACCGTTTTATTACTGGTTTGGCGGCGGGCTGGCCTGGAACGTCGACCCCGCGCTGCTGCTTGCCCTGATGATCATCAGCGCGCTGCTGATCTGGCGGCACAAGAGCAATATCGGCAAGCTGATGCGCGGCGAAGAAAGCCGCATCGGGCGGAAGAAATAAAAACCGCGCGCCCCTCAATATCGAGGGCTCAGGGTCATGCGGTCGCCGTCGTGTTGCATATTGACCCGTTGCAGAAAGCTCATGCCGAGCAGGGCGTAGGGCATTGGGGTGTTGATCACCACGGCGGGTACGTTGTGCAGTTCGATATGGCCCACGCGCACTTTGTCGAGATCAATCAAGGTTGCAGGGATGGTGCCATTGGCGGTGTTGACGGCCGAGGCTCTTCCATTCTGCAGATTGAGGCCCAGCCGCTGGGCTTGTTCTCGGCTGAGGGTGATGCGGGTGGCCCCCGTGTCCACCATCATGCGCAACAGTTCGCCGTTGATGCGGCACTCTGTCACGAACTGTCCGTTTGATTTCGCAAACAGAACGGTGCGCTGCGCGGCCGTCGCCCCCACGCTCAGCGGCGCGGCGCCCAGGCCCAGTTGCATTTTCTGCCCGCTGACTTCCACCGTGGCCTGTTGGCCCGAGAGGGCCAACAGTTTCACACCTTGCACCGTTTGACCGATGCGCAGTGTGCGCGGCGCGCCACCGTCGATCACCAGCAGCGCCTGATCGCCAAATTTTCCGGCCAGACCCACGCTTGCCGCCGCAGCAAAGGCCGGGTTGCCGCCCAGCGCAAAGACCGTGCAGGCTAAGACCCAGCGGGCAGCGCGCGCAGCAGACCAAGGGCGCAGCAGCCTGGCGGATTTGCTCACGCCAGCTCAGTCCCGAAAATTGTTGAATGACAGCGGCGCTTCCTCGATGTCTTTGCGCAGCACCGCCATGGCCGCCTGCAGGTCATCGCGCTTGGCCCCAGTGATGCGCACGATGTCGCCCTGAATCGCGGAAGTCAGTTTGAGCTTGGAGCCCTTGATCGCTGCAGTGATCTTTTTCGCCAGCTCCTGCGGAATGCCGGCCTTCACGGTGATGACCTGTTTGACCTTGTCTCCGGAAATTTTTTCGATTTTCCCGAGATCGAAAAAGCGCGGATCGATTTTGCGCTTGGCGGCTTTGGCCATCAGTACATCGCGCACCTGCCCGAGCTGAAAGTCGCTGTCGGCGGTCAGCGTGAGCGCCTTGTCGTTCTGCTCGACCTGGGCCGAACTGCCCTTGAAATCAAAGCGGGTGGCGATTTCCTTCGCCGCTTGATCGCAGGCGTTGCGCACTTCGACAAGATCGGGTTCGAGAACGGCATCGAAAGAGGGCATAAGTGAACCTTGAAGATAATGGATGTTTGATCTGTAGGATTCTATGAGCCTGGAACTCGAAACCGATGTGCCCCTGCGCGCATTCAACACCTTTGGCATCGAAGCCACCGCGCGGCGTCTGGTGAGGGTGCGCAGTGCGCGCGATGTTCGTCTGGTGGTCGATCATCCCGAATGGGGGCGTTCGCCCAAATTCATTCTGGGCGGCGGAAGCAACGTGCTGTTCACCCGCGACATTGACGATGCGGTGGTGGTGAAGACGGAAATTCGCGGCCTGCGCGTGCTCGAAGACGACGCCCGTTCCACCCTGATCGAAGTGGGCGCAGGCGAGCCCTGGCATGACGTGGTGATCTGGGCGCTGGAGCAGGGCTTTGCCGGGCTGGAGAATCTCGCCCTCATTCCCGGCACGGCGGGGGCGGCGCCGGTGCAGAACATCGGCGCGTACGGCTTGGAGTTATCCGACCGGCTGGAGTCGGTCGATGTGGTCGACTTCGTTACCGGCCGCAGCGCCACCTTGCCTGCGGCACATTGTCGGCTGGGTTACCGCGACAGCATTTTCAAACGCGAACTCGCGGGCAAGTCGGTCATCACCGCGATTCGCCTGCGTCTGCCCAAGCCCTGGACGCCTGTGGCGGGGTATGCGGACGTGGCGCGGTGGTTGCAGCGCGAGCAGATCTCCGACCCATCGCCCCACGATGTGTTTCGGGCCGTGTGCGCGATTCGAACCAGTAAATTGCCGGACCCGGCCAAACTGGGCAACGCCGGGAGTTTTTTCAAGAACCCGGTGGTCAATCGCACCATCCGCAATGAAATCCTGGAAGAACATCCCGACATCGTCAGCTACCCGCTGGACGACGGCACCTACAAACTCGCCGCAGCGTGGATGATCGCCGCCTGCGGCTGGAAAGGAAAATCGCTGGGCAACGCGGGGGTGCATGAGCAGCAGCCCCTCGTTCTGGTCAATCGCGGCGGGGCTACCGGCGCCAACGTGCTGGAACTGGCGCGCGCGGTGCAAGACAGCGTCGAGCAGAAATTCGGCCTTCGCCTCGAGCCCGAGCCGGTCATTCTGTGATGCAGACGATTGTCGATTTTTTCGCCTTCCGCACCTTTGTCAGCCTGGACGTGCTGCGCGTGGTTTACGCGCTGGGCGCCATCGGCATGCCGATGCTGGCCTGGGCGTTCTGGCTGTGGCTCGATCGTTTCGCGCTGTGGCGGTCGATGCGCGGCGTGTCAGCGTCTGCGGTTCGCCGGGTCGTTCCCAAGCGTTGGCGCGTGATCTCTGTTTTGTTGTTTCTACTGTGTTTTTTCTGCATGGAACTCATGTGGCGCATGATGTTTGAATTCATCATCGCCTATCTGCAGATGCACGAGGCCTTGCAACTGCTTTCACAACGCGCGGGCCTGCGCTGACTGCCAACTGGAGAGCTAGCCGATGACGCTCCACACCATTTTGCGCATGGGCGACCCCCGGCTGTTGCGCGTCGCCAAACCGGTGGTCAAGGCGGATACGCCCGAACTTCACGCCCTGATCGCCGATCTGTTCGAGACCATGCAGGCGGCCGGTGGTGTTGGCCTTGCCGCGCCGCAGATCGGGGTTGACCTGGCCGTGGTGATTTTCGGTTTCAGCCAAAGCGCCCGTTACCCCGAGGCGCCTGCCGTGCCGCAGACCGTCCTCATCAACCCGGAAATTTCAGTGCTCGACGATACCGAGGAAGAGGGCTGGGAAGGCTGCTTATCGGTGCCCGGCCTGCGCGGCTGGGTGCCGCGCTTTCGCCGGATTCGCTACCGCGGCATGGATGCCTATGGCAACCCCATCGACCGCGAGGCTGAAGGCTTCCATGCCCGCGTCGTGCAGCATGAGTGCGATCATCTGATCGGCAAACTCTACCCCATGCGCATCCGTGATTTCAGCCGGTTCGGTTTTACCGACGAGTTGTTTCCCGGGCAGGACATCGCTGACGACTAAACCCTCAGGGCTTCACTTCCACCAGCCACATGGAGCTGGTGGGGTTGTTGATGGCGGTTTCCGCTGACCATTCAGGGTTAATCGTAGTGCCAGCATTGGGTACGGTCTGCCAGGCATCGGCTCCACTGTTGGAGTTCAGCGAGTTGTTGCCCATATCCAGACGCGTCCAGCCAGCTGGCGCGTTGTAGACGTTGGTGGGATCGCTCTGAGAGCCGGTGAAATCGGCGGGCCCCCAGAAGGACACGACCAGACTGTTCGGACCTGTTGTCACCAGGGGCTGGGCGCTGTTATTTGAGCGGGTGTTGCTGTAGGTCGTTTCACCCAATGCGCTCGCACCCGACAGCACCACAACGAACAGGGTCGCCTCATTGTCTTCGTAGCTGGGCATCTTGATGAGGCTCCAGGTCTGTCCCGCGCCTCCCTTGGCGTTGACGCAGGCATACAGGTAGCTGCCGGCCCCGACCCCTGCATAGGTTTGCGCATTGCCGATGCGCGTGTAAGTGTTGCCCTTGTTGTCGGTGAGCCTGGAGAAGGTGCCGGTATTTTGAGTGAGCACCTGCACCAGGATGATGGAACCCGATGCAGGCGTGTTGACCGGGGGCGTGGTCATGGGAGACGTACCGATACCCGACACATCGACCTTCAGCGCGTGTGCGGCGACATTGACGACACCCACATTGTTTGTCGGGGCAGACGGCGATGCAGAACTTGAATTGGATGCGGTGCCGCTGGGTGCCGTGGAACTCGGGGTCGTAGAACTCGGGGTCGTGGAACTCGGAGTCGTAGAAGTCGGAGTCGTAGAAGTCGGAGTCGTAGAAGTCGGAGTCGTAGAAGTCGGAGTCGTAGAAGTCGGCGTCGTGGAACTCGGAGTCGTAGAACTCGGAGTCAAGGCGGAATTTTGGTCCGCCGATGGGCTGGCTGTCGAACTTCCCCCACCGCCACACCCCGTCAACAGCAAGGCGCCGAGGAGCAGAGCGGGAAGGGGAAATACAACAAATCGTCGTGTCAAAGTTTTGATGGGCATGGCGGTGTCCTCGTTAGGCGAACTGCTGGCAATAAGACCAATGCGCGCTCAGCAGGCCTAGGCTTGCCGTGCGCTACTTTTTTGCGGATGAGTGCATGGTAAGCATTTGATTTGACTTGCAAGCCCAAGTGATTGCGGGGGCGATGGGCCAAGGGCAGCGCCCCTCAGCTGATCCTTGCTGAAACGCTCACTTACATCCCTGCTTTGCGCTGCATCAAAACTGCGTGCTAGAGTGTTGCCAGACTCGTTTGAGTCTAGGCCCTTCTAAAGCCGCAATCCGCCAATCGGGCAGCCCGAGCCGCGGAAGGATGTTTTCCCACTGAGCGCCGGGGTGCCCGGCAGACTGTGAGCGCATATGTTGATGCAGAAATTCAAAGCCAATTCCTATCTCTTCGGCGGCAATGCCCCGTATGTCGAAGAGATGTACGAGAGCTATCTCTCCAATCCCGGTTCGGTTCCCGACCATTGGCGCGAATACTTCGATGCGCTGCAACATGTGCCCGCGCTCGACGGCAGCAATGCGCGCGATGTGCCGCATGCCCCGGTGGTGTCGGCCTTTGCCGAGCGCGCCAAATCCGGCCCGATCCGCACCTTGCAGGCAGTGGCCGATGGTGAACTGGCGCGTAAACGGGTTGCCGCGCAGCAACTGATCGCCGCCTACCGCAATGTGGGAGTGCGTTGGGCCGATCTCGACCCGCTCAAGCGCACCGAACGACCGAATATCCCGGACCTGGAGCCGTCGTTCTATGGCTTTACCGATGCCGATCTGGAAACCGTGTTCAACGTCAGCAACACCTTTTTCGATCGCGAAAATCTGTCGCTGCGCGAACTGCTCAACAACCTGCACGAAACCTACTGCGGCTCACTGGGCGCCGAGTTCATGTACCTCAGCGATCAGGACCAGAAACGCTGGTGGCAACAGCGGCTGGAATCCACCCGCACGCGCCCGGATGTCGATGCCGAGGCGAAAAAGCATCTGCTTGAACGGTTGACCGCTGCCGAAGGGCTGGAGCGTTATCTGGCGACCAAATATGTCGGCCAGAAGCGCTTTTCGCTCGAAGGCGGCGAGAGTTTTATTGTCGCCATGGATACCCTGGTTCAGCGCGCGGGCGCGCTGGGCATTCAGGAAGTGGTCATCGGCATGGCGCACCGCGGCCGCCTCAATGTGCTGGTCAACACCCTGGGCAAACGGCCGCAGGACTTGTTCGACGAGTTCGAGGGCAAACATGCAGATGACTTGCCGTCCGGTGACGTGAAGTATCACCAGGGCTTTTCCAGCGATGTGTCCACGCCCGGCGGCCCGGTGCACCTGAGCCTGGCGTTCAACCCGTCGCATCTGGAAATCGTCAATCCGGTGATCGAAGGCTCCACCCGGGCGCGGCTGGATCGGCGCGGCGACGCGCTCGGCGAAACGGTGTTGCCGGTGCTGGTGCATGGCGATGCCTCGTTTGCGGGGCAAGGCGTGGTGATGGAAACCCTGGCGCTGGCGCAGACCCGCGGCTACACCACGGGCGGCACGGTGCACATTGTCATCAACAATCAGATCGGCTTCACCACCTCCGATCCGCGCGATGCGCGTTCCACGCTGTATTGCACCGACGTGGCGAAAATGATCGAGGCGCCCATCCTGCATGTGAATGGCGACGATCCTGAGAGCGTGGCCTTTGCGACCAGTCTGGCGCTCGACTATCGCAAGCAGTTCCATCACGACGTGGTGGTGGACATTGTTTGTTTCCGCAAACTGGGCCACAACGAGCAGGACACCCCCGCCGTCACCCAGCCGCTGATGTACAAAAAGATCGCGGCGCATCCGGGCGCGCGCAAGGTTTATGCAGACCGTTTGGTGAGCCAAGGGGTGATTGCCGCGGCGGATGCCGATCAGTTGGTGCACGAATTCCGCGCCGAAATGGAGTCGGGCATCAGCCTGGAGCCGGTGCTCACCAACTACAAGAGCAAGTACGCGGTCGACTGGTCGCCCTACCTCAACCGCCGCTGGACCGACAGCGCTGACACGGCCCTGCCGATGACCGAGCTCAAGCGGCTGGCCGAGCGCATTACCACCGTGCCAGAGAATTTCAAGCTTCACCCCTTGGTCGAAAAAGTGATTGCCGATCGCGCCAAGATGGGCCGCGGCGAACTGCCGCTGGACTGGGGCATGGGCGAGCACATGGCCTTCGCCTCGCTGGTGGCCAATGGTTTTCCAGTGCGGCTTTCCGGCGAAGACAGCGGTCGCGGCACCTTCAGCCATCGCCACTCGGTGCTGCACGACCAAAGCCGCGAAAAGTGGGACGTCGGCACCTACATCCCGCTGCAGAACGTCGCCGAAGGGCAGGCGCCGTTCACCGTGATCGACTCCATTCTGTCGGAAGAGGCTGTGCTGGGTTTCGAATACGGCTACTCCACCGCCGATCCCCGCACCCTGGTGATCTGGGAGGCGCAGTTCGGCGACTTCGCCAATGGCGCGCAGGTGCTCATCGACCAGTTCATCTCGGCTGGCGAAGTGAAGTGGGGCCGCGCCTGCGGCCTGACGCTGATGCTGCCGCACGGCTACGAAGGGCAGGGGCCGGAGCACTCTTCGGCGCGCCTGGAGCGCTACCTGCAGCTTTGCGCCGAGACCAATATGCAGGTCTGCCAGCCGACCAACCCGTCGCAGATTTTTCATCTATTGCGGCGGCAGATGCTGCGGCCCTTCCGCAAGCCGCTGATCATCATGACGCCCAAGTCGCTGCTGCGGCACCCGCATGCCAAGTCGCCGCTATCCGATCTGGCGAATAGCCGTTTCGAAGTGGTCTTGCCTGAGGTGGAAGAACTGCAGGCCGATAAAGTCAAGCGCATCGTGGCCTGCTCCGGGCGGGTGTATTACGACCTGCTGGCGGCGCGCGCCGAGCGCAAGATCGACGATGTGGCCATCATTCGTCTTGAGCAGCTCTATCCCTTCCCACACAAGGCCTTTGCGGCTGAAGTCAAACGCTACCCCAATGCGCGCGACATCGTGTGGTGCCAGGACGAGCCGCAGAATCAGGGCGCATGGTTCTTCGTACAGCATCACATCCACGAAAACATGCTCGAAGGGCAGAAGCTCGGTTACGCCGGGCGGCCTGCCTCAGCATCGACCGCGGTGGGCTATTACGCCAAACATGCCGAGCAGCAAAAAGAGCTTCTGAGCGCGGCCTTCGGCAAGCTCAAAGGCTATGTGCTGACGCGCTGATTGATGACGGGCGGCGCGCGTAGCGGCCGCCCCGAAAGCCACAAAAAATCTTCTAACACCGTTCACTGGCCGCGCAGTTCCCGCAGTTCCCTTCCTCTCTCGCGGCCACCTTAAAAATACCGGACTCCATCATGGCGCTGATCGACATCAAAGTTCCCCAACTCTCCGAATCCGTGGCTGAAGCCACCCTGCTGACCTGGAAGAAAAAGCCCGGCGAACCCGTGGCGCAGGATGAAATCCTGATTGAAATCGAGACCGACAAAGTGGTGCTCGAAGTGCCCGCTCCCGAAGCCGGGGTGATGGCGCAGATCGTCAAGAACGACGGCGAATCGGTGACCAGCGACGAAGTCATTGCCAAGATCGACACTGAAGCCAAACCGCAGACCAGCCCGTTGCCCGTGGCGCCGGTCAAGGCGGCTGAATCGGCTGTTTCGGCTCCGACCGCGGTTGCATCTGCAGTTGCGCCTGCGGCTCCCTCCGCAGGCGCTGCGGTGGCTATGCCGGCTGCGGCGAAGATCATGGCCGAGCAGGGCGTGAATCCGTCTGATGTGGCGGGCACCGGGCGCGGCGGCCGCATTACCAAGGGTGATGCCTTGCAGGCTGCGGCTGCGCCCAAGCCGCCGTCCGTTCCAGCCCCAACGCCCGCGCCGAAACCGGCGCCGAAACCGGCGCCCGCTGCGGCCGCAATGCCCTCGCTCACCATCCCCGCGTTGCAGCCGGTGGAGGCCGATCTCGATCTCGCCGCCTACACCGACCGGCCCGAACAGCGCGTGCCGATGAGCCGCCTGCGCGCGCGCATCGCCGAGCGGCTGCTGCAGTCGCAGGCCACCAATGCCATCCTCACCACCTTCAACGAAGTGAACATGAAGCCGGTGATCGACATGCGCAATCTGTACAAAGACAAGTTCGAGAAGCAACACGGCGTGAAGCTGGGTTTCATGAGCTTTTTTGTGCGCGCCGCGGTGCATGCGCTGCGCAAGTTCCCTCTGCTCAACGCCTCGATCGACGGCAATGACATCGTCTATCACGGCTACTTCGACATCGGCATCGCCGTGGGCAGTCCGCGCGGGCTGGTGGTGCCCATTCTGCGCAATGCCGATCAGATGAGTTTTGCCGACATCGAAAAAGCCATCGCCGATTTTGGCGCCAAGGCGCGTGACGGCAAGCTGACCATCGAGGAGCTCACCGGCGGCACCTTCTCCATCAGCAACGGCGGGGTGTTCGGCTCGATGCTGTCCACGCCCATCATCAACCCGCCGCAGTCGGCCATTCTGGGCATCCACGCCACCAAAGACCGGCCCGTGGTCGAAGACGGTCAGATCGTGATTCGCCCGATGAACTACCTGGCGCTGAGCTACGACCACCGCCTGATCGACGGCCGCGAAGCGGTGCTGAGTCTGGTGGCGATGAAAGAGGCGCTCGAAGACCCGGCGCGTCTGCTGCTCGATCTTTGATCCGGGCGCCAAGCCAAGGCTTCATCCGCTTATTCGCGTCGACGCGCCGCGTGCGCGCAACCAGGAAACCATCATGTCTTCGGAATTTGATCTCATCGTCATCGGCGCTGGCCCTGGCGGCTATATCGCTGCCATCCGCGCCGCTCAACTGGGCCTAAACGTGGCCTGCATCGACGCCTGGCGCAATGCCCAGGGCGGCCCTGCGCCGGGCGGCACCTGTACCAATATCGGCTGCATTCCCTCCAAGGCGCTGTTGCAGTCGAGCGAGCATTTCGAGCAGGCGGGGCACGATTTCGCCGCGCATGGCATTGGCGTGAGCGGCCTGTCCATCGATGTGCCCGTCATGCAGCAGCGCAAGGCCCAAGTGGTCAAGCAGAACAACGAAGGCATCCTCTACCTGTTCAAGAAGAACAAGGTCACGTTTTTCCACGGCACAGCCGCGTTCAAAGGCGGCAACGCCGACGCCGGATGGCAGGTCGCGGTGACCGGCAAGGACGCCGAGCAGGTGCTGTCGGCCAAGCAGATCATCGTGGCGACCGGCTCGGTGCCGCGCAGCCTGCCCGGTCTGGACTTCGATGAGCAGCGCGTGTTGTCCAACGACGGCGCGCTGTCCATCGACGCTGTGCCCAAGACGCTGGGCGTGATCGGCGCCGGGGTGATCGGGCTGGAGATGGGCAGCGTGTGGCGCCGCCTCGGTGCGCAAGTCACCCTGCTGGAAGCCATGCCCGACTTTCTCGCCGCTGCCGATGCGCAGGTCGCCAAAGAGGCGCTCAAGCAGTTCACCAAACAGGGGCTGGCGATTCATCTGGGCGCGAAGATCACGGCGACCAAGGTGCTGAAAAACGGGGTGACCGTCGATTGGACCAACGCCAAAGGCGAAGCGCAGACGCTCAAGGTCGAGCGGCTCATCGTCTCCGTCGGCCGCAAGCCGAATACCGACTCGCTCGGTGCACAAACTATCGGCCTGCAACTGGATGAGCGCGGCTTCATTCAGGTGGACGCCGACTGCCGCACCAACCTGCCGGGCATCTGGGCGGTGGGCGATGTGGTGCGCGGCCCCATGCTGGCGCACAAGGCCGAGGAAGAGGGCGTGGCCGTGGCCGAGCGCATCGCCGGGCAGAAACCGCACGTCGATTTCAACACCGTGCCCTGGGTCATCTACACCGCGCCCGAAATCGCCTGGGTCGGACAAACCGAGCAGCAGCTCAAGGCCGCTGGCCGCGCTTACAAGGCGGGAAGTTTTCCCTTCATGGCCAATGGCCGTGCCCGTGCCCTGGGCGACACCACCGGATTCGTCAAAATGCTGGCCGATGCGCAGACCGATGAAATTCTCGGCGTGCACATCATCGGCCCGATGGCCTCGGAGCTGATCGCCGAGGCCGCGGTGGCGATGGAATTCAAGGCCGCCAGCGAAGACATCGCCCGCATCTGCCACGCGCACCCCACGCTGTCGGAGAGCCTGAAGGAAGCGGCGCTGGGCGTTGCGGGCCGCACGCTGAACTTCTGAACGGCAGCGCATGAATGTCACCGAGTATTTCGAGCAATCCCTGAGTGAGAGAGGCTTTACTGCGGATGCCGCCCAGCGCGCGGGCGTGGCCCGTCTGCAGCAGTGTTACGACGAATGGGTCGAGTACAAGTCGCGCCGGTCGAGCGCCATTCGCCGAGCCCTGGTGCATCCCGAATTGCCACGCGGGGTTTACCTCTACGGCGGCGTGGGGCGGGGCAAGTCGATGCTGATGGATGCGTTTTTTGTCACCGTGCCGCTGCTGCGCAAAACGCGGCTGCACTTCCATGAGTTCATGCACGAGGTGCAACGCGAAATGGCCGCCTTGCAGGGCACTGTCGATCCGCTGACCGAGCTTTCCAAACGCATTGCGCGGCGCTTCAGGCTGATCTGCTTCGACGAGTTTCACATCAGCGATGTGACCGACGCCATGATCCTGCATCGCCTGCTCGACGGGCTGTTCGATCATGGGGTGCAAATGGTTGCCACCTCCAACTTTCATCCTGACGATCTTTACCCTGATGGTCTGCACCGCGACCGCATACTGCCCGCCATCGAACTCATCAAACAAAAAATGGACGTGGTCAAAATCGATGCCGGTGTGGACTATCGCCACAAAGCCCTGCGCGAACTCAACCTCTACATCACCCCGCTGGGAGACGAGGCGCAAGCCCGAATGGAACAGGCCTTCGAGCGCATGGCCTCCAGTACCGAAGAAGACCCGGTGCTGACCATCGAAGGCCGCGAAGTGCAGGCGCTGCAGCGGGCCGGCGGTGTGGTGTGGTTCAGTTTTCACGAACTATGCGAAACCCCGCGTTCGCAAAACGACTACCTCGAACTCGCCAGCCGCTTTCACACTGTGCTGCTGTCCGACGTGCCGCTGATGACCGAAGACATGGCCAGCGCCGCGCGTCGCTTCACCCTGCTGGTGGACGTGCTGTACGACCGCCGCATCAAACTGATTCTGTCAGCCGCCGTGCCGCCCGAGCAGCTTTATGTGCACGGGCCGCTCGACTATGAATTCACCCGCACCGTTTCGCGCCAGAACGAAATGCAGAGCGCCGAGTATTTGCGCGAGGGGCGGCGCCAGGGCGAGGCCACGCTGGTATGAACGTCTTCCAAAAGGTTTTCCCAGTCGGGTGGGTGCTGATGGCTTGCCTAGGTTCGAGCGCTGCCCTGGCGGCGGCGCAACCCACCCCGGCTCAAGACGCTGCGCAACAAGTGGTCTTGCAGCAGCAGCGCGCGCAGGTGCAGGCGGAGTACGCGGCGCAGCGCGGCGCCTGTCTGCAGCGCTTTTTTGTCAACGACTGCCTCGACGCGGCACGCGAGAAGGAGCGTGCTGCACTGGCCCCCATCGACACCGATCTGCAGGCCATCGCTCTGCGCGGCCGCCTGCGCGCTGCCGAAGACGAACTCCGCCGGGTGCAGGCGAATAGAGCCGCCTCACAGCGCGGGCAGCCCGACCGCGCACAAGCCGAGCAGCAGAGCGCGGCACGCGAAGCCGACCTTGCACAGCGACAGCAGCAGGCCGCCCAACGCGCCGCACAAGCCGCTGCAGCGCCGCCGAAGACGCCTGCCACCGCCGCTGCGCCCGTGCCCACGCCTGCGGGGCGCCTGTTTCCGGCCCCTGCGCCGCAAAGCCAGAAGAGCCCGGCGCAGCGCGCGGCGGAGGTCAAGCAGGCGGAGGCCGACTTCGCCGCCAAGCAAAAGGCCTACGCCGAGAAGCAGGCCGAGCAGGCGCGCCAGAATGCCGCCAAGCCGTCTACAGCGCCGTTGCCGGTGCCGCCACCCAGCGCACCGTAGAAGAGCACGCGGGTGCGGCGGGCTACCATGCCCGCCTGTTCATTCGGGCCATTCGGGCTTTTGCGCATGTTGATTGAATCTCCCCTTATCGCGGCGTTTACCCACCAATCCCCAGAGCAACTGCGGCTGCAGATCGGCATTCTGCTGGGCGTTGTGGCGCTGGGTGTGCTGCTGGGCACGGCGCTTGAAAAGCAGGTGCGCAAGCTGCCCAACTGGAAGACGGCGTTTCGCGCGACCTGGCGCTACGGCCTGGGATTTCCTGCGGTGGCTTTGCTGGCGCTGGTTCTGGTGCGGCATGGCTCGCATCTGCTGCTCAAACTGCCGCTGCTCAAACTGGCGCTGCCGGTGCTGGCGGTGCTGCTGCTGGTACGTCTGGCAGGTTCCGTCGCAAGGCAACGGTTTTCCAAGGATGGCGGCGTGCACTATCTGGTGCGGGTGGTCAGTATCGGCCTGTGGGTGACGCTGGCCCTGCATCTGGCGGGCGTGCTGCCTGAAATTCACGAAGCGCTCGATGCGCTGTCGATCTCCCTGGGCAGTCAGCGCCTTTCCGGCTGGACCTTGCTCAAGGGCGCGGCGTCCATCGCCGTCACGCTGCTGCTGGCGCTGTGGGTTTCTTCGCTGCTGGAATCGCGGCTGATGCGCTCGCCGCTGGACGCCAGCCTGCGTCTGGTGTTCACCCGGCTGCTGCGGTCGGTGGTGCTGCTGGTGGCCATCCTCACCGCCTTGCAGATGGTGGGCATCGATCTCACCGTGCTCAGCGTGTTCGGTGGTGCCTTGGGCGTCGGCCTCGGTCTGGGTTTGCAGAAAATCGCAGCCAACTACGTCTCGGGCTTTGTCATTCTGCTCGAGCGCAGTCTGCGTGTGGGCGACAACGTGCGGGTGGAGACTTTTCAGGGTCAGATCATCGACATCAAGACCCGTTACACCCTGGTGCGCAGCGCCGGGGGCACGGACTCCATCGTGCCCAACGAAATGCTGATCGCCAACCGCATCGAAAACCTCTCGTATAACGACCCCAACGTCTGGCTCTCGACCACGGTGGGCGTGTCGTACGACACCGACGTTGAAAAGGCGCTGGTGCTGATCAAAGAGGCGGCGCAGTCCGTGCCGCGCGTCTTGCAAAGCCCCGGCCCGAGCGCTGTGCTCGATGCGTTTGGCGAAAGCGCCATCAACATCACCGTAGGCTACTGGATTGCCGACCCGGAACACGGCACACTGGGCGTGCGAGGCCAGGTCAATCTCGCCATCTGGCATGCGCTCAAACAAAACGGGATCGAGATTCCGTTTCCGCAGCGGGTTTTGCAGTGGGCACCGGGCAAGGAGCCAGCCGCGCAGGCTGCAGAGCGCCAATAGCGAGCGCAGGCTCCCACGCAAGGTCTGCGAAAGGCGTCTGCTGCAGCATGTTGTCGAGACAAGGAGACCGATATGCAAGACGCTGACCTCACCCCCAATCGCGCCAACCACGCGCCGCTCACGCCGCTGATCTTTCTGGATCATGCCGCCGACCTTTATCCGCAGCGCTTGGCCGTCCTTCACGGCAGCCTGCAGCGCAACTGGGCGCAGACGCGCGAGCGCTGCCGACGGCTGGCATCGGCCCTGGTGCGACGGGGCCTGCAGCGCGGGGATGTGGTGGCGGTCATGCTGCCCAATGTGCCGACCATGGTGGAAGCGCATTTCGGCGTGCCCATGGCCGGGCTGGTGCTCAACACCCTCAACACCCGGCTCGACGCCGAGGCGCTGGCCTACATGCTGCTGCACGGCGGCGCCAAGGCCGTGCTGGTCGATCCTGAACTGGCGGCCGTGATGCAGCGGGCCGTGGCGCTCGCGGTGGAGCAGGGTCTGGCGCCGCCGCTGGTGATCGACGTGCCCGATCCGGAGTTCGTGCCCGGCGGCCAAGGCATCGGCGCGCTGAGTTACGAGGCGCTGCTCGCAGAAGGTCTGGCGAGCGAGGCGTTGCCCGATGTGGCCGACGAGTGGGATTCGATCTCCTTGAATTACACCTCCGGCACGACCGGCAAACCCAAGGGCGTGGTGTACTCCCATCGCGGCGCGTATGTGAATGCGGTGTCCAATATTCTCGAATGGGACATGCCCAAGCACCCGGTCTATCTGTGGACTCTGCCCATGTTTCATTGCAACGGCTGGTGCTTTCCGTGGACGGTGGCCGCGCGGGCCGGGGTCAACGTCTGTCTGCGCAAGGTCGAGGCGCAGGCCATTTTCGATCGCATCCGAAGCGCGGGTGTAACGCATTACTGCGGCGCTCCGATCGTCCACAATCTGCTGGTCAATGCACCCGCCGAGATGAAAGCCGGCATTCACCACGCTGTGCGGGCCATGGTCGCCGGCGCCGCGCCACCCGCGGCACTGATCGAGGGGCTCGAAGCCATGGGCTTCGATCTGACTCACACCTACGGCCTCACCGAGGTGTATGGCCCGGCGACGGTTTGCGCCAAACAGGAGTCCTGGACTGAGCTGCCGCTGCCTGAGCGCGCGCGTTTGAATGCGCGGCAGGGCGTGCGCTATCACCTGCAGAATGCCGCGACCGTGCGGAACTCAGACACCCTGGAAGAAGTGCCGCACGATGGGCAAACCCTGGGCGAAATCATGTTTCGCGGCAACATCATGATGAAAGGCTATCTGGACAATCCCGATGCGACCGAGCAGGCTTTTCATGGCGGTTGGTTTCACAGCGGCGACCTCGCTGTGGTCGATCCCGACGGCTACATCAAGATCAAGGATCGCAGCAAGGACGTCATTATTTCGGGCGGGGAAAACATCTCCAGCATCGAAGTCGAAGACGTGCTTTACCGCCATCCCGCTGTGCTGGTGGCCGCCGTGGTGGCTATGCCCGATCCGAAATGGGGCGAGAGTCCCTGCGCGTTTGTCGAACTCAAGCAAGGCCGAACGGTGACCGAAGAAGAAATCATCGCGTTCTGCAAAGCTCACCTCGCAGGCTTCAAAACGCCGCGCAAAGTGGTGTTTGGCGAGGTGCCCAAAACGTCCACCGGCAAGATCCAGAAATACGCCTTGCGCGCGCAGGCGCATTCCCGCGAAGCGATTGATCTATAGAAATCCGCTTTGAAAGCGGCCCTTCCTGATTCCGCCAAAGGTAATGGGCCCTTTGCGCGGGGCTTGATTTGCGGCCGCGTCCGTCGTTACACTGCCAAAAACGAACGGTCGTTCTATTATGGGTCGGTCAGTCCGTTCAGGTCAGGGCGCTGCCTATACTGACCCACACAACAAACCCTACTGGAGCAATTGCATGAAAGTGCTGGTCGCGGTCAAGCGCGTGGTGGATTACAACGTCAAGGTGCGGGTCAAGTCGGATGGCAGCGGCATCGATACCGCCGGTGTGAAGATGAGCATGAACCCGTTTGACGAAATCGCCGTGGAAGAAGCGGTGCGGCTCAAGGAAAAAGGCGCAGCGACCGAAATCGTCGCGGTGAGTTGTGGTGTAGCCGCCTGCGGCGAGACCCTGCGCACCGCCATGGCGATCGGCGCCGACCGGGGCGTGCTGGTGGAAAGCGAGGCTGAGTTGCAGCCCCTGGCCGTGGCCAAGCTGCTCAAGGCTGTGGTCGAGAAAGAGGGTGCGCAGTTGGTCATTCTGGGCAAGCAGGCCATCGATGACGATTCCAACCAGACCGGGCAAATGCTGGCTGCTCTGCTGGGCTGGTCGCAGGCTACCTTTGCGTCCAAGGTCGAACTCGACGGCGCGCAGGCGAAAGTCACCCGCGAGGTGGATGGCGGTCTGGAGACGATCGCGGTCAAGCTGCCCGCCGTCATCACCACGGACCTGCGGCTCAACGAGCCGCGCTACGTCACTCTGCCCAACATCATGAAGGCGAAGAAAAAGCCGATTGATACCCTCAAGCCGGAAGAACTGGGCGTGGATGTGAGCCCGCGACTCAAAACGCTGAAGGTTGCCGAACCGCCCAAGCGCGGCGCGGGCGTGAAGGTGCCCGATGTCGCCACGCTGGTCGCTCGTCTGAAGACCGAGGCCAAGGTCATCTGACCTGCCTTCCCTGAGCGGCTTTTCGCAAGCAACCCATTCGAGGATTTTTCCATGACCGCACTCGTCATTGCCGAACACGACAACCAGGTTCTCAAACCCTCCACCCTCAACACCATTGCCGCCGCGTTGCTGTGCGATCCGCAAGTGCATGTGCTCGTTGCCGGGCAAAACTGTGCAGCGGTTGCCCAGGCTGCCGCGCAGGCTGCTGGCGTGGGCAAGGTGTTGTGCGCCGACGCGCCGCAACTCGCCGCGGGCCTGGCGGAAGCCAGCGCTGCGCAAGTGCTGGCTTTGGCGCCGTCCTACAGCCACATCCTGGCGCCGGCTACGGCCTTCGGCAAAAACATCGCCCCGCGCGTGGCGGCCCTGCTCGATGTGGCGCAGGTGTCCGACATCATTCATGTGCACAGCCCCGATACTTTCGATCGCCCCATCTACGCCGGCAACGCCATTGCCACGGTGCAAAGCAGCGACAAGGTCTTGGTCATCACCGTGCGCACCACGGGCTTCGACCCGGTGGCCGCGACCGGCGGCACGGCCGAGGTGAGCAGCGTTGACGCCGTGGCCGATGCCGGGCTGTCCAGTCTGGTCGGACGCGAAACCACCAAGAGCGAGCGGCCGGAACTCACCGCGGCGAAGATCATCGTCTCCGGCGGGCGCGGCCTGGGCAGCAAGGAAAACTTCGAGGCGGTGATGACCCCGCTGGCCGACAAACTCGGCGCCGCGATGGGCGCCAGCCGCGCTGCGGTCGATGCGGGCTATGCCCCCAACGACTGGCAGGTGGGGCAAACCGGCAAGATCGTCGCGCCGCAACTCTATGTGGCCGTGGGTATATCCGGCGCCATCCAGCATCTGGCCGGTATGAAAGACAGCAAGGTCATCGTCGCTATCAACAAGGACGAAGAAGCGCCGATCTTCGGCGTGGCCGATTACGGTCTGGTGGCCGATTTGTTCACTGCCGTGCCGGAAATGGTCAAGCAGATTTGAGGCTTAAACCCCGCCCGTTCACAACGTGTTGACACCCGACGACAGCCGCGCAGACGGCTGCTCCACAAACATCCCCAGACGGAGACTCGCATGAGCTATACCGCCCCCATCCGCGACATGATGTTCGACCTCGAACATCTCGCAGGCCTGGAGTCCATTTCCAAACTGCCGGGCTTCGAGGACGCCACCCCTGACACGGCGGCAGCGGTGCTGGAGGAATGCGGCAAATTCAACCGCGATGTGATCGCCCCGCTGAACCGCGAGGGCGACCTCCATCCCAGCGCCTGGGCAGACGGCAAGGTGACCACCACCCCGGGATTCAAGCAGGCGTTCCGGCAGTTCGTCGATGGCGGGTGGCAAGGGCTGCAACATTCGGCTGAATTTGGCGGGCAGGGTTTGCCCAAAAGCATCTCGGCGGCCTGCACCGAAATGCTCAACAGCGCCAACCTCAGTTTCGCGCTGTGCCCGCTCTTGTCAGACGGCGCCATCGAAGCCTTGCTCACCGCGGGTACCGATGCGCAGAAGCAGCGCTACATCCCCAAGCTGATCTCGGGCGAGTGGACGGGCACCATGAATCTCACCGAGCCGCAGGCGGGCTCTGATTTGGCGCTGGTGCGCAGCCGCGCCGAGCCTCAGGGCGACGGAACTTACCGGCTGTTCGGCCAGAAGATTTACATCACTTACGGCGAGCACGACATGGCGGACAACATCGTCCACCTGGTGCTGGCCCGCCTGCCGGATGCACCGGCGGGAGTCAAGGGCATTTCGCTGTTCATCGTGCCCAAGGTGCTGGAAGACGGGCGGCGCAACGACGTTTGGTGCGCCTCCATCGAGCACAAGCTGGGCATCAAGGCCAGCCCGACGGCGGTGCTGATTTACGGCGACGGCAAGGGCGAGGTGGGAACCGGCGCGATTGGCGAGCTGGTGGGCGAGGCCAATCGCGGGCTGGAATACATGTTCATCATGATGAACGCGGCCCGCTACGCCGTGGGCCTGCAGGGCATTGCCGTAGCCGAGCGGGCTTACCAAAAGGCGGCGGCCTATGCCAAGGATCGGGTGCAGTCGCGCCCGGTGGACGGCAGCGCGGCGCAGCCGGTGAGCATCGTGCATCACCCCGATGTGCGCCGCATGCTCATGACCATGCGCGCGCTCACCGAAGGTTGCCGCGCACTCGCGCTGGTGGCCGCGAGTCTGCACGACGTGGGCCGCGCCCATCCCGATGCCGGACAGCGCGCTGCGCACGAGGCGGCCTACGAGTTTCTGGTGCCGCTGGTCAAGGGCTACTCGACAGAGATGAGCATCAAGGTGGCGAGCCTTGGCGTGCAGGTGCATGGCGGCATGGGCTTTATCGAAGAAACGGGGGCGGCCCAGTATTACCGCGACGCCCGCATTCTCACCATCTACGAGGGCACCACGGCCATCCAGGCCAACGATCTGGTGGGACGCAAGACGGTGCGCGATGGCGGCGCCCTGGCGCTGCACTTCGCCGCACGGGTGAGCAAGGTCGAAGAGGCGCTCACGGCCACGGGCGATGCGCAGGCCGTGACCATGGCTGGCCAGCTGCGGCAAGCCCGCGAAGCGTATGCGCAGGTGGTGGCGTTTGTCGCGGCGCACGGCAAGTCCGACCCCAACGCGGTGTTCGTGGGCAGCGTGCCTTATCTGATGCTGGCGGGCAACCTGATGACCGGTTGGCAGATGGCGCAAAGCTGGCTGGCCACGCGCGACCTTCCGGCGGATGAAGCCGCCTTCGCCCAAGCCAAACGGGCCACCGCTGCGTTTTACTGCGCCCACATCCTGCCGCGCTGCGGCGGTTTGCGCGACGCAGTCTTGAGTGGCGCCGACAGCGTGATGGCCCTGCCGGTGGAGGCGTTCTGAGATGAGTCTGCCCGCCATTCTTTCCAAGCTGCGGCTGCCTGTCATCGGCTCGCCGCTGTTCATCATCTCCAATCCCAAGTTGGTGATTGCGCAATGCACCGCGGGCATCGTCGGCAGTTTTCCCGCGCTGAATGCCCGCCCGGCGTCGCAGCTCGACGAATGGCTGGCCGAAATCACCGAGGCACTTGCCGCGTGGAACGCGGCCCATCCCGACCAGCCCGCTGCGCCGTTCGCGGTCAACCAGATCGTTCACCGCAGCAACGAGCGCCTGGAGCAGGATATGATGCTCTGCGCCAAGTACCGAGTGCCCATCGTCATCACCTCGCTGGGCGCTCGCCCCGAAGTGAATCAGGGCGTGCATGGTTGGGGCGGCATCGTGCTGCACGATGTGATCAACCAGACCTTTGCGCACAAAGCGGTGGAGAAGGGCGCAGACGGTCTCATTCTGGTGGCGGCCGGCGCCGGCGGACACGCGGGCACGCAATCGCCTTTTGCGCTGGTGCAGGAAACCCGGCGCTGGTTCGACGGGCCGGTTGTGCTTTCTGGCGCCATTGCCCGTGGCGACTCGGTGCTTGCCGCGCAGGCCATGGGGGCCGATCTGGCTTATATCGGCAGCGCCTTCATCGCCACCGACGAGGCGCGCGCCGCCGAGGGCTACAAGCAGATGATCGTGGACAGCAGCGCGCAAGACATCGTGTACTCCAGCCTGTTCACCGGCGTGCACGGCAACTACCTGCGCGGCTCGATTGCCGCCGCCGGGCTCGATCCCGACCATCTGCCCGAGGGCGATCCGAGCAAGATGGATTTCGCCGCCGCCATCGGCGGGGCCAAAGCCTGGAAAGACATCTGGGGCTGCGGCCAGGGCATAGGGGCCGTGGGCCGGGTGCAGCCCGCCGCAGACCTTGTGGCCCAACTGCAGCGGGAATACGAAGCCGCGAAAACTCGGATGTGCGGCCGCTGACGCTCCGACAGCTCGCCTATAGTGGTGTAGTCCGAAGCACGAATCTGGAGATACCCCATGCGTGCACATCATCATCACCCGCAGGCTCAGCCTGAGGCGCCTTCACCCCCCAACGCCGCGCAACTCGCCGGGGCGCGCACGTTTGCCGAGTTTTATCCGCTGTATCTGGCCGAGCACCGGCTGCCGCTCACCCGCAAGCTGCACTTCGCTGGCTCAACCCTGGCGCTGATCTGCCTGTTTTTTCTCATTTTCACCGCCAACCCATGGTGGCTGCTCGCGGCCGTCATCTGCGGCTACGCTTTTGCCTGGGCGGCCCACTTTTTTGTCGAACACAACCGTCCGGCGACGTTCCAGCGCCCGCTGTTCAGTTTGATGGGCGACTGGGTGATGTGGTGGCAGATGCTGACGAACATAAAATAATTAGCCTAATCAATCACTTACAGAACAAGCCCACACTAACACTGTGGGCTTTTTTTCGTCTGTGGGGGACATTCACTCCCCCACAATTCCCCCAGGGTTCCCCAATGTTCCCTAGGGCGCTCCCCCATAGCTCCCCCAGGCTGGGCTTTCACGCATCCTGCATCGGGGGTGGCGGATAGCCCAGCCGCTCATAAGCGGCCTGCAGGGTTTCTTCCAGAGCTTTCCGTGCGGCCTCCCTGGCGCGCACAGAATCACGCCCCGGGTGTCCAGGAACCCCGGGCCGCTCGGACAGCCCCAGGCGCTCGATCGTGCGCCGCAGCGTCTTCACGGCGGCCAGCCACTCCTTGCCCTCGGGTGTGGCCTCAAGCCATTTACGGTGGCGTGCGCCTTTGGCGCCGCCGCTGCCCAGGCCCGCCCCAGCCCTTCGGGTGGCCTCAATCGCATCTCCAGCCAGCAGCCAGGCCGCAGTTGCGGCGTCGAGCTGCGCACCGGGGGCCACCATGCCGCGATTCAGAACCAACAGATCGTCCGGCACGCTCGGAGGTGACATGAAAGGAAGCACGACCTGAACGTGAACGGAGGGCGGCTGCTGCCGAGGGGCTTGAGCCTCATCCAACTGCTCGCGCCCTGCCGCTGTTTGAGCTGCATCTAACAACCCCTGCGCGGCCCGGTTAGACAGCCATCCGCGCAGCAATGCGACCTCGACCAGATCGAACCACTTTCGGGGCATCGGCGGCGCCGGCGCCATCCAGCGCCGCCACCCCCGCCCAGTGCCGTCGCCGACCCCCAGCGCCCGCTCCAGCAGCCCAGTCCCCAAACCGCTGCGCTGGCGAATTTCTGCTGCGCAGGCCCGCCATGCTTCTTTCATTTCCGATGTTGCTCGCATAAGTCCATTATATACACAATAAAAACAACGACATGGCATAGGACAAATAAAGTCGAATCTTCCCCAACCGCGCAACGAAGATCAGCGAAAAAATTTCCCCCATCGATCCTCAATGACGAGCAGGGGAAATGGAAACGAAATTTCAATTAGGCGGCGGAAAAATCGCGGTTTCACCAGGGGAAGCGCTTTTTTTAGTGGGATATTCCAGGAGTGCAGAAACTGGATACAAAACTGCAGCCAACCTTTTGGCGCTTGACAAATTCCCATTTCCAGTCCGCAGGTTTGAAATCGCCGGGCGGGAGAAAAAGCTGGTTTTGGTGAGTGACATCCAGGCGGCCCTGCTGGGCCAGCCCACCGCGCCGACCCTGCCGCATGAAGTCACTTCTCCACCCGCCCGCCGCGGCCCTGGCCGCCCGCGCAAAACCGTCGCTGCGGGGGCTAAACAATGAGCTGGGCGGCCCGCTGCCAGTCGGCCCTTGACCCCAAGGCCGCCGCCATCCACGCCCGCGCCGCCGGCGCCTTGGACCCCGCCGCCGCGTGGCTGAAGGCCCATGATGGCCGGGACGCAGGGGTTGAGTGGGAAGATGAGCCTGAGCAGACAGAAAAGCAGCTGCGCAGCGCCGCGCGCAGGGGAAAAGGGCAAAGCACCTTTCGGCAGGCTTGGGCTGGCTGGTCAGAAGAGGACACGGCCGACCCTTGCGAGCTGATCGCGGCAGCGCAGTCCGCCGCAGCGCTCGACGCTGCGGCCCTCGCCGCAGCTGATCTGGCCGCAGACTGGGAGTCTCTGGACACTCTGCTGCACGCCACCGCCTGCCGCATCACCCGGCGGCGAGCGCAGCAGTTGCGCGCCCTGCGCATGGCAGAGCTGGAAGTGCAGGGGGTGCTGATATGAGCGCCGAGGCGATGGAAATCGCCTGGGTCTCGCCACTGCGCGCCTCAGACCGCCTGGTTCTCCTCGCTCTGGCCTGGCGCGCGCCCAAGGGCCAGACAGCGGCGGCTGCGCCGGTGTCTGGCCTCGCGCGGCTGGCCGGCCTGAGCCCAGACCAAACCCGCCGAGTCCTGCACCGCCTTGTGGCTGAAGGCGTGATCCGCTGCACTCACCCAGGCGGCGGGCGACAGGCTGCAACCTATGAACTTATCCACACCCCCTTGCACAGCCATGCAACCCCTTGCACAGCTATGCCACCCCACCCCTTGCACAGCTATGCCACCCCACCCCTCGCACAGCTATGCAAGCCAGTAAAAGATAAAAGTAAAAACTCTCCCTCTGCGCGCGCACGCGCGCCTGTGGGGGGCCTTGCACTTGATCAACATGGAATCACCCACAAACAGGGTGACGGGCGCGATGCCGAAGCGCTGCGCCGCATCACTCAGCACGCAGAGGAAGCAGTCGCCCACGCGGTCCGTGCTGCGGCCTGTGAGGACCCCATGGGCCGGGCCTGGCCCAGCAAAGTGCTGCGCCTGCTAACCACCCCCGAGCCCGAGTCACCAGCCCCGCGCCAGGCTGCCGCAACCCCAGCCTGGGCGCAATGCGCTGACTGGCTAAATTGAAGAAAGAAGGACATGCTCAAAATCTCAGAAGTCCAGATCAAAACAGACCGCGCCGCAGGGGCTGAGCAAGCCGATGGCCTCGGGCTCGCCCGGCGCCTGCTGGGTGCCTTGGCCCCCTTGGCCCCCGCGATTTCTTCGCAGACCAGGGACCCAGCGGCGGCCCGGGTCTGGCTGGACTCCTGGGCTCGGCAAATCGCATCGGCCGACCTCACCGCCGCCGAGCTGGCGGCAGGGTTGTCCAGACTCCACACAATCCCGCCCTCGCAGCCCCTTGGATGGCAGCAGTTTTACTCTTGCTGCCGGCCGCGCGATGAGGGGGCAACGGCCGCAGACCTGGAGGCCCGGTGCAGGAACCTTCCAGCCTTGCCTGACCCTGCGGCAGTGCAACGGCGCATCGATGCCGCCCGCCGTGCGCTCACCGACCCCCGGATCGCCAAGTTCCTCCATCGCGTTTCGCCTGACGCTGAATGAACTTGAGGCTCTGCAACCCGCAGGGCAAGGAGAAAAAAATGAGCGCAGATTTCCGTCGATTTGAAATCGAGGCAGTCGGGCCGGGCGAATACCGAATCCGATTATTCGACCGCGCCGCGAATCGCAAGATTGAAATTCCCATGACGCCGCTGGAATCGTCCCTTTGGCTGACCCTGTATGGCCGCATTCTGGAACGAATCGATTTCCAGCGCATGGATTTTGAAAATTCGCAACGACATTAAAAGAGATTGCCATGTTTGACAAATACGATCAAGTCCGTCTGCTGCACTGGAAACTGAAAGTGATTTTCGGGGTGTTTATTCTCGGCGGCATTGCGGGTGCCGTGGCTTATCTCTCCTATTCTCAACTTCTGCAACCCGCGATTGCGTATTGCGCAGGCGCAATCCTGATTCGCATCGCCCCTGATTATTTTATGGGTCTCGGCAATTGGTTATCCATTGCTGTTTACTATTATCAAAGCCTGCAACAGGCCCAAGGCGGGTTTGATTGGGGTAGCACGTGGGTGGCCCTTGCCGCAGGCGCATTCGCCCCTGCAATGGCCGCCATGGCCGTCTTAGCTGGGGTGTTTCGTCGCCGGGAGGCCGAAGAATGAACTTCCTATCTCGAATTTTCACCGCAGCCCGGAATTTCATTCTGATTTTCGGCGCAGCTTATCTCGCCGCCAAACTGCTGCAAATATTCAATCACCCGGCTGCATCGTCATTAACTGCTATCGGCGGATTTATTCTCGCCCTGTATTTTGCATGGGATGCCCTGACGTATCGAGGCGGGGTTAAATCTTCCGTCGCCGATGTGAAAACCGACGCCGCCAATTTGAAAAAGCTGGCGCGTGGTTTTGATCCCGAGTGTTATATCAACCTGAAAAAAGGGATTTTCCTTGGTCTGGACGGGAATCGGAAGCCTGTCTATTACCCTCGGCATGTGATCGACAAAAACCACATTGAGATTTTGGGAGAAAGTGGCGTTGGTAAATCGTCGCTGGCTGGGGTGTTGTTATCTCAGCTCGCCGCAGCAGGGGAAACTGTGGTTGTTTTTGATCCAAAACCCGACCGTATGCTCCCCGGCACCCTGGCCCGGATGGGGGAAAAATTCAGTTTCCCCGTTACTCTCATCGACCTGCGCCCGCAAGCTGGCCCGCAGCTCAATCCTTTCCTGGGATGCCGCCCTGACCAGGTGGAAGAACTGCTCCAAGTCGCGCTCGAACTCGGCAAAACCGGGGATGCTGGCGTCGATTTCTACAGGGGAGGGGACCGCGAGGCCACAAGCTGGATTGCCCAATCTGCGCCGCAGGATGCCGACATCCAGGCCCTCATTGCCGCCGCGAGCCAGGACGACCGCGTGACAGAGAAGGAGAATTTGTGGAGGGAGCTGCGGCAACTCGGCAGGGTGAGGGCGCTCCACACTCAGAAGGGCTTCGACCTGGCCGGTGCGCTGTCCAAGCCCGGCGTGGTGTATGTCATGGGCTCAACCACCCGCCTGGAAATCGTCGCTGCGCAAAAGCTCATCCTCCAAAGAGTTCTGCAAATTTTGGAAGACCGCGCCGACCAGGAACGCCCCGTCTGTCTCTTCCTGGACGAGCTGAAATATCTCTTGTCCCCCGCTGCCCTGCGCGCCGCCGGAACGATCCGCGACCGGAATGCGCATTTGATCTTTGCCCACCAGAGCTTGGGCGATTTGGACGACTGTCCAGGTCTGAATCCCAAAGCGGTGCGAGGGGCGATCTGGGGCAATTCTGGTCTGAAATTTGTTTACAAGTCACTGGATGCGAACACGGCCCGCGAGCTGGAGGCCATCAGCGGCCAGGCCAGCAGCGAAGTCACGTCTGTGACGCGCAGCACGCAGGGGGAGAGCGTCAGCCGCCGGGCGGAAAAGCAGGCCCACATGCCCGCGCATGTCTTCACCCACCTGCCCAAACCAGAGGCCGGAGAAGCCAGTGTTGGAGTCGTAATCGGGCGCGGCCCGGCGACATTTTTGTCTACAAGATGGCTGAAATCTGGCCCAACGCCTGCGCCCGTGACCGTGCCAGAACAGGGCACCGAGCCGCAGGCCCCGCAGCCCTCACCGGATGCCCCCATCGCCACACTGGACGATGACCAGGAGCAACCGGCCGAGCACCAGGCCGAGGCGGAAGCAGTGGAGAACAAACCGGCGCAGACCCCCGAGCCCACGCGCACCACCGCCAACGATTTGAGCGACCTGCTGCGCTCGCACTCCCGCCCGCGCTGATCGTCGCCCGCCACCACCTTGCAGACCAAACCCCCGAGCTGCGGTAGCAGCGGCGCACGCCGCCACCGCAGCCGCCGGTAGGCGGCGGGTTCCCCGCCACGCCCCCCCGCCGTGCATTTCGCCACCCGCTGAATGTGGACGTGGTGTTTACACCGCGTCCACAACCTGCAAACAAAAGGAGCTTCCATGCCCATCATTGCCGATGCCCGAGCGCGGGCCGCCCGCGCTCAAGAAAAGCGTCATCTGATCCTCAGATTTCTGCGCGAAGAGCTGTACACATCGCCGGAAGTGATCTCCGAACTGCTGGGTGTGGAGGCCCGCGCTTCGCGTGCGACCGTCGCTGCCCTGGAGCGCGACGGCCTGGTCAAGCGGCACCCGATCGAGCTTGGCGACGGCCTTGCCCGATTCTGGGTGATCGGCATCACCCCGCGCGGGCAAAGCATGGCGTTTGACCCTGAAAACGAAAACGTCATCGACCGATCCTTCGAGCCCGCGCGATTCTCGCTCGTGAGCCTCAAACACACCCTCGCCGTGCAGCGGGCGCGTATACAAGCTGTAAACACTGGCAAGGTCAAGCAATGGGTTTCGGGTGACAGGCTCGCCGCTGTCAAGAAGGGTATCAAGAAGCCCGACGCCGTGTGCCTCACCACAAGCGGCCAGCGCATCGCCGTCGAGGTCGAGCGCTCTGTCAAAAGCCCGAAGGCGTACCGCGACGTGCTCAGCGGCCACCTGACTGCGATGCACCAGGGCAAATGGAATCGCGTGATCTGGACAAGCCCAGACGCCAAGACCCGCGACCGTGTTCAGCGCCTGATCCTTGGCATCAAACGTCTACAAATCGCGGGCATTGATACCCGAATCGATCCGGCCCTGCATCACGCGAATCTGGCCTTCACGACCTACGAAATGTTTACAAACTGTCTCGCCTAACCCTTCACCTTAACCCACCGAAAGGAGTATCACCATGGCAATCCTCAAGCCCCGCAACCAAGTTAAGACCCGCACGCTCAGCGTGCGGGTGGACGCCGATCTGCTGACGCAGATCGACGCCATCCGCGCCGACGCCGAAGCCGCAGGCTTCGAGTTCGACACGGCGGAAGTCTGCGCGCGTGCGCTCGCCGCCGCCGTCAAGTCCGCTCGCGCCGAACTCGCCGCCGCTGCGCCGCCGCAGGCCGTCCCGTCGCGTCCTGATGCAGCGGTTTTGTAAACACCGTGTCAGCACGATGTTTACAGCGCGTCAGCGCGCCGACTGCGCCGCCCCCGACTCTTCGCGCCGCTTCGCTGGCGGTGAGCCGTGGAGCGACGCTACCGGCGCGAGCAAGCAGCGCGACAAAGGCACGGAAACCGAGCCGGGAACCGCCTCCCTCTCGCTGCGCTCGTGCCCTAGGGGGCACCGGGTGGCTTGCGGGCTGGACGCCCGCATCCCTGCTCGTTTATCCGCCAAAGAAGGGGCGCGACACCCGACCCCGCCGCAGGCGGGTGCGCGCGCAGCACGGGGCCTCGGGGGACAAGCCCCCTAAAACACGGCCCCGCGCTGCGCGCGCACCCGCCTCCTTCGGAGTCGGGGTTTCGGTTTTGCCTGCCTGGGTTCGCTTCGCTCTCCCAGCCAGTCAAACCCTCATCCTGCGCCCGACTGCGCGCCGGGTTCGCTTCGCTCTCCCAGCGCTTCGTCGCCAGTGCCTGCGGCCCTGGTGCCCCTGGACGGGGCAGGCTTGGATCGGCTCCGGCTCGCTTCGCTCACCGGCCCGACCTGCGTTCACGGCACTCCTGCGCTGCGCTTCGTCGTGTCCGTTCTCTTGTGTCGCGCGGGCTGCGCCCCCAACGATCACCGGGGCCGTGGGCGGCCCCTGACCACGGCACAGGGCTTGCGCCCGCCCCCTGAACGGGGGCGCCCCTGCGGGGCTGTGTCGCGTGGTCTGATCGTCGGCCCCCCCGCCTGCGCCCCTGGAGGGCGCAGGGGCTGCGGCAAGACGCCCACTCCCTGCGGTCGGGGCTTTGCCTTGCCCCGCAGTGTTGGTCGTGTCTTCGCCTCACGCCGGTCTCGCCTTTGGGCGATCCCGACGTGTGCGCTCGCACTCCCGCCCTGCGGCTCCCATAAGCCGCCTCGTTGGGCGGCCAACCCACCCGCATGCGCGGAGTAGGAGCCGCTGCGCGGCAACTGCAGCCGCATGCGCGGCGAAGAGCGCGGCGCATTTCGCCAGCCGCTGAATACCCATGCGGCACTCGCCGCGCTCAACCCTACAGCCCAGAAGGAGCCTCACCATGATCGAGAAACTTCATGACCAGATCGAAGCCATCCGCGCCAAGCTCGACCCCATCGCCGAGCGGTTCGGCGTGTCGCCCAAGCTGCTCTATGCGCTCGCCGCCTTCGGCGTGCTGCTCGCCATCGCCGTAGTGAGCGGGCTGTTGTCCGGGCAACCGACACCCGCCCAGCTCGAAGCCGCAAGGCCGGTTGTGGCGCCGTCGCCGCCCGCGCCAGTCGCCCAGCAGGCCCCGGCAGTCACCCCGGTTCAGCCCCAGCCAGCCGCCGCAAGCGCCCCAGCACCGGCACCCGCAGGGGCGGTGCAGGCCGTGCTTCCGGCCATCGCAGCGTCATCCATGCCGGTGAAGTCCGGGACGTGGCAACTGACCGTCCAGACCGTCGTCGCCGGGCCGGGGCAAGACCCGACGACGCTTGCAGGTCAGACCGTCGGAACGGTCATCAATTCGTCACCGACGGCGAGTTTTTCTGGCGCAGTGCCGACCAGCATGGCGAATTTTGTGACCGCAGGCAAGCCGGTTCGGCTTGCCTATTCCTTCGATTTCAACGCACCCGCGACCGGCAGCTATCTCATCACTGCCAACCTTGCAGGCAATGCTTCGGCGAGCGTGCGGGTGATGCTCGATGGCCGCGCCGACGCCCTCATGACCCTGAAGCGGGCCTATAACCACTTGTGGTCTCCCGACGCGCCCGCGCAAGCCAGTTCGGCCAGCGTGACGCTCGCAGCGGGCTTCCATTCCATCGAGGCCGTGCTGGACACCACGGCGGCAACTTCGGCAGCCCACGCGCCCACGCTCGACTTCTATATCAAACCAGCCACGGCTCCCATGCCTTCGGCCATGGTGCCCCTGTGGCCTGCCTCCGCCCCGGCTGCGCCGGTGGCGGCCTCGCAACCCGGCCAGGAGGTTCACCATGGATGATTTCTTGAAATGGTGGCTGGTTCCGGCCACGGCAGGCTTGATGATTCTCGGCCTGTATCTCATCTCGCCGGTCGGCTTCGCTGCGCTCGCCTGCGGCATCGCCTGGACCAAATGGCGGCGGCGTGAGGTGCCCCTAAAAAGTTTCTTTCTGGGGCGCCCGGCGGTCCTGTCGGCCCTGTTTTTCTTGGCGGGTGCAGGTGCATCCATGGCCTTGCAATCCCTCTTCGCCATCGCCCACGGCGTCACGCTGGGGCGTGTCGGCCTGGCGCTCGGCGCAGGCGGCGCGGCCTTCGCCGCCGCCGCACTCATTCACCGCATCGTTGAAGGAAAGATCATGCCCAACCTGTTCGATCTCGCCACCGACAAACAGGCCCTCGAAGCCTTCCTGCAGGGCCGGCCTGAGCCGGTCGCTGCGGAAGGCGGCCAGTTCGTGGACTTCTCGGATGTTGATCCCGCCGTCGCCATCGCAGCCATCCGTGAACAGGTCATCGGCCAGGATGCCATCGTCGCCGATGTGGTCCAGACCTTGTTCCGGCGGGCGCAATTGCGCCGCAAGAACAAGCCGCTGGCCGTGCTGATGTTTGCCGGAGCCACCGGCAGCGGCAAGACCGAGTTAGCCAAGACTGTCGCCGAACTCCTGTTCGAGGGGAACCTGATCCGGCTGGACTGCGCCGAGATGACCGAAGCCAGCAGCACCCAGCGGCTGATCGGTTCGCCGCCGGGCTATCTGGGGTCGGAACAGGGCGGTTTTCTGGTGCGAGAGATCATGCGCATGGGGATCGGGGTGATCCTGCTCGATGAGATCGAGAAAGCCCACGCGGACGTGTACAAGCTGCTGCTCGCTCTGATGGATGAAGGGCGCATCACCGAGCAGGCCACGAACCGCACAGCCAGCGCAACCGGCTTTGTGGTCATTCTGACCACGAATGCCGAGCATGCGCACATCGCTCAAATCGTGCGCGATGTGGCCGACGTGGAGCAGCGCCGCGCCCAGGTGCGCGATGCGCTGCGCTCCACCTTCGCGCCGGAACAACTGGCGCGGATCGATGAAATCTACAGCTTCGGTGAACTCGACCGGCGGGCCGTGGGCGAGATTGTCACCAAGTTCCTTCTGCAATTCGCCGCCGATGTGGGCGTCAAACTGCAGTCGGTCGATACCGCCTTGCTGATCGACCTCATCATCAAGCGGGAAAAGCTCGCCGCCTACGGCGTGCGAGAAATCGTGCGCCTGGTCGAAAAGGCCACGCTCGACGGCATGCTGGACGCCCGCGCAGCGGGCTATCCAGCCGTCTCCATCGGGCTGGACGGTGAGCGCGTGCGCGTCACCGGCATCCCAGCCGAGCAGGTCGGGGCGGCTATAGCCGCCCGGCGCTGACGCGCCCGCGCCCGTGGACAGCCGGGCGTGTGGACAAGCCGCGCTCGCGCCGGGCCTGTCTGACGACCGCCTCGGCTTGGCTTGCCCACACTGCCTGCCCACCGCCGAACCACCCGGAGCAAGACCATGACCAACAAGCCACACCCCGACGACATCCCCTGATCAGCATTCCTTGGTGAGCAGCTTCCCGGCCTCGTGCCGGGTTTTTTGCGCCCGGCGAGCCCTGATGCAAGTCTCCCCAGCGGGCAAGCACGGCGTGCGCAGGTTGCCCCGACTTTTCCGGCCCCCAAGCGCTTGCACGCGCCGCGCCAGGGCAAGCCTGGCACGCCCCCTGCCGCTCAAGGCCGGGGCCGAAAAAGCTCGTTTCGTGAGGGCAACCCGCCCACCCGCGCCGGCGGCTCCGGCATCAGGAGATCGACATGCAGCAACTTCACACCCAGCAGCACGAAGCCCCTCTGTCCCTCTGGATCGCGGGCGGCATCGCAGCACTCGCGTACATCACCGCGCTGCACTTTGCCACCTACTGGACGCTCGCAGGCACTTTCGCAATCGCCGCAGCCGTCAGCGCCGTTCGGTGGCTTCGCAGCAATCGCTAGACAGCAGCCGCTCCACACACCCCGCTTCGGCGGGGTTTTTTCTGCCTGGTTCGGCGGCGCATTTCGCCAGTCGCTGAAGAGATGCAAGACCCACTCAAGGAGACTTGCATGTCTTACCTGAAAACCCTGGCCGCAGCGTCGCTGCTGGCCATCACCACGATCACCGCAGCACACGCCGCCGACGCACCGGCGCCGCGACTCTCGCTCGATCTCAACCTGGCCAGCGTCCACACCGAAGCATGGGCGCGGCGCGAGCTGAACCAGGTCAATCCGGGGCTGGGCCTGGAATACCAAGCCAGCCCGGATGTCGGCTACGCCGTGGGCTTCTACCGCAACAGCTACCGACGCACCAGCGCCTACGCGCTGGGCATCTGGACACCCTTGCACCTCGCCATCCCCGGCGGCCTGACGGCCAGCGCCGGGCTGGCGGCAGGCTTGGTCTCCGGCTACACGCGCACCGAATGCCCCGTGCGGCCGTTGGCCGCCGGGGCCGTGCTGCGCATCCGCGACCGCGACGGCTTCGGCATCAACCTGTTTGCCGTGCCGAACACACCGCACGGCGGCTCGGGCTTCATCGGTCTGCAGTTCGTCGCGCCGATCTGAGGCATTTCGCCACTCGCTGAATACCTACAGCGGGGGTGCTGTGCCCCCGCCCAACCAGAAAGGCATCACCAATGAAAATGATCAAAACTCTGATCAAAACTCGGCTTGTCCTGGCGCTGTCGGCCGTCGCCCTGACCCCTGCGGCCTGGTCTGCGACCACAGCCACAGGCGGCACTGGCACGACCGCAGGCGTCTGCCAGCAGACCGGCGCTGCGCCAAATGGAAACCTCGCGTGTGGCCAAGGGGCCGTGGCCAGTGCATCAACCTACGGCGGCGCCATTGCCATCAGCCCGCAGGGCACGATGCCCTCGACCGCAAGCGGCGACTTCTCAATCGCAGTGGGCACCAATACGACCGCGAGCGGCCTGCACGCCGTCGCGGTTGGGCCCGGCGCGACGAGTTCAGGCACCGACTCTGTGGCGCTCGGCGCGGGCTCGAACGATGGGGGGCAATCCAATGTGGTGAGTGTCGGCAACACACTGCCCGGCGGCCAGCGAAAGATCATCAACCTCGCAGCCGGGGCTCTGGCCTATGGCTCGACCGATGCAGCAACCGCAGGGCAGGTTTACAGCGCGACAAGCCAACTCGCCTTCGCGCTGGGCGGTGGCGCAAGCGCCACGCCCACAGGGCTGATGCCCCCGGCCTACACCATCAACGGCGCAACCTATACCGATGTTGGCAGCGCCCTGCAGGCGCTGGCCAACACGCCCACCCCCGCTGGACTATGCCAGTACAGCGCCTCGGGAGGCATCATCTGCGGCCACAACACCACGGCGGCTGCAAGCGCCGTGGCGCAAGGCGATGGCGCCAGCGCCGGCTACGCCGGCAGCCTGGCCATCGGCGCAGGGGCAACCATCCTCGCACCGACTGTGCAAGATGGCCACACCACCGGGGCGATTGCCATCGGCCAGGGCGCGCAGGCCAATGCCGATCCCGCAGTGGCGCTGGGGAACAACGCTCAGGCCACGGGCATCAACTCGGTGGCCGTTGGCGACACGGCCGTCGCCAGTGGTGTCTGGTCGGTTGCATTGGGTCCTAATGCCTCATCCGGCGGGGCGGCTAGCACGGCACTGGGCAACTATGCCCAGGCCAGCGGGGCGCTCGGGACCGCAGTCGGAAGCAACGCGAACGCGGCGGGTGGATGGTCGACTGCCATCGGCCAGGGCGCGCAGTCCAATGGCTCAAACAGCGTGGCATTGGGCGCGCAATCCGTCGCCAACCGTCCCAACTCGGTCAGCGTGGGCAATGCGGCCACTGGGCAAACGCGCCAGATCACCAATGTCGCCCCAGGCACCATGGGCACCGATGCCGTGAATCTGGATCAGCTCAAGGCCGCGACGGCAGGGATCGTGAACCAGGCCAATCAGCACGCCGACCAGGTGGCCGCGATGGCTGCCGCCACGTCGATGACCCCGCAATTTGGCCCGCGCGGCTATGCCTTGACGGCTGCTGTCGCAGGCGTGGGCTCGCAAAGCGCTGTCGGCGTGGGCTTTGCCCGCGCCTTCCAGTTCCACGACCACCCCGCCTACTGGCAAGCCAGTGTCGGCTTTAACGGCGGCAGCGGCACCGCTGCGGTGAAGGTCGGTGGCTCGATCGGCTGGTAAGCAAGACGCCCGGCCCTTGTGGGCCGGGCAGTCCTTGAAAGACTCCCATGAACAATCTCGACATCAATCTGGACCTGCGCGAGCCAGACATCATCGCGCTCATGCACGCCGCAGACGCCGTTGACGCTGGTCACTGGCTGATGCGCTGCCCCGCACATCGCGGGGCCAGCGCATCGAGCCTGGAAGTGACTCTCGCAGCGGGGCGGTACACGCTGCGCTGCAACTGCGGCTGCTCGCCTGCGGCGATCATCGCCGCCGCGCTCGCCCTGGCGCAGGCGCGTGTGGCGGGGCTCGCCGCATGAATCCGCCCCGCATGAAAAAACCCCTGCGGCAAATCCTGGAGGAATTCCCGCAGGCCAAGGCCCGCCCGACAAAGGGCGGGCACTGGGTGATCGACACGCCACGCGGCCCGGTTTTTGTCTCTGCTACCCCCAGCGACTGGCGCGTGGTGCGCGTGGTGCGCGCCGAGCTGCGCCGGCGCTTTGCGCCATGAGCCCGCGCGCAGCCTTTCGGCTCGTGCTCGCTGGCCGCATTCTGCGGCTGCGCGGGCACCGCATCGCCTGCGACGATGGCGAGGCGTATCCGCTGGCGGTGCTGCGCGCCGTGCTGGCTTTGCCAGCCGACGTGCGCGAGGTGTTGAAAGTTGAGGTGGATTTTCTGGAATCGCTGGGGCCGCACGCGGCGCCCAGTGAGGTGATCCGCGAGCGCTGGGCGGAGCGTTTGCCATCCGGCGAGCAGGGGCCGTAGCCCAGCTCGATTGTCCACATCTTCCGTGGATAACTCGATGCCGATCTGCGCTGCAATCTTTGCCCTGCAAGGGTCTCAAGGGCAGACCATCGGGCTGCCTCGACAGTGTGCAATCCCCAGCCAGCGCCCGCAAGGCGGGCGTGGATACGCCGCTGCGCGGCGCCAACGGGGCTTTGCCCCGCATGGTGCGGGTGAGGTTTTCCGCGTGCGAGTCCACCGGGCGGTTCTCAGCGATCAGCCGGGCACGCGACTTTCCGCGCCTTTCAGGGTCGGGCTAAAGCCCTCTGCAAGCGTCACGCCAGGCGCGATGAACCTGCGCCTGTCATGCCCCTTGCCGCCCTTCATGCCAGTCACTCCCTTCGGTCGTGTCAGGCACCGGCTTGAAAGGTCGTCGGGTGAGTGCCCGACCGACCGATGAGAACCTGAACCACCCCGGAGAACCAGCATGCACACAGCAACCCTCAACACCCCCCGCACCACGCAGAGCGCCGCTCCGTCCACGCAGGCCCTCACTCCCAATGAGGGGGTGAACACCGAGCCAAAACTGGTGCTGATGAGCTGGGCCGAATGGGCAGCGACACCGAAGGATTACAGGCTGGAGAAGGGCACGCAGCGCTGGGTGATGCGCGCCCACCCGGCAGGCGGCGTCGGGCTGTTCCCTGTCCACATCACCGGCTGACCCCCCCCCGCCCGGCTCGTTGGCCGGGCCAATCCCACAGAAGCAACTTCCAGGAGCAACCACCATGCAAACCACGACCGACACCATGCGTGAATTTTTCGGCGAACCGATCTCCACCTACACCCGCGCCCAGGCCATCGAGGACGGGCAACTGATCGACGTGTCCACCGTCGCCCGCGAGGCCGGCATTGTCTGGCCCGTGGCGCTGACCAGTGCCGCCTGGGCCGACTGTGTGGAGTGGACCGACACCACCGAGGCCCGCAAGGGCTACACCGGGCAAAGCGAATCCGGCAGGCTGTGGGACGTGGTGTGGATGCTCAGCCTGGCCGTTCGTGGCGCGTTGCGCCGTGGGTTGGACGCCAGCCAGCAGCCGCTTTATTTCAGCCTGTTGCGCACGCCCACGGCAGGCCGGGGCGTCCAGCCCCGCAAAGTGACCTTGAAATTCATGGTCGGCCCCGACGACAACGGCCGCCCCTGCATCACCGTGATGCTGCCCAGCGAAGACTGAACCCCGGCCCCGGCGCAAGGCCGGGGCATTTCGCCACCTGCTGAATCAGCATGCGGCCCGGCGTGGGCCGCGTCCTGACTTGGAGTCTCCACTATGAAGAAAACCCTTTCCCTCACTGCCGCAGCGCTCGCCTTGCTGGCGCTCGGCGGCTGCGCCACCAACCCCATGATGGGCACCGGCACGCCCCAGGCCAGCGCCCAGGGCTACAGCATCAGCGGTGCGCAGTCCGTGCAGAGCGTTGCCCTCGGCACCGTGCTTGCCGTGCATGCCGTCGTCATCGCCGGGCAAGCCTCCGGCGCTGGGGCCATCGGCGGCGCCCTGGCGGGCGGCGCCATCGGCCACCAGATCGGCAACGGCACAGGGCAGAAGCTGGCCACCATCGCGGGCGCCCTGGCAGGTCTCATGGGCGGCCAGGCGCTCGAAGGCGCAGCTAGCAAGGAATCGGGCTTGCTCGTGACCGTCAAGCTCGATGACGGCCGGATGCTCGCCATCACCCAGGCCGCCGATGTGCAGCTCACCGTAGGCGAGCGCGTGCAGGTCCTGATGGACCGCACCGGCAAGGCTCGGGCCTTGCCGCTGGGCTGAGGGAGACTGCCATGCGTTCGCGGATTTTCAAAATCGAACTGCTGTTCGCCCTGCTGGGCCTGATCCTGGTCGGGGCCTTCGCAGGCCCCGCATGGGCGCTGTTGGGCGCCCTGGCGGGGCTGCTGGCATGGGCCGCCCTCAAGAAAGGCGCGGCGCTGCTGTTGCTCAAGGCTCTGCGCACGCCTGCGGCTTGGCTTGCCCTGCTGGGCGCCATCGCAGGCGCCCTGGCGGGCGGCTCACTCTGGGCGCTGGTCGGCGCCGCCGGGGGCTTGGCCGCCTGGCTGGCCCTGGTCGAGCTGCGGGACAAACTGCGCGGGGAGGGCTGATCGATCATGCATCACTTCGACCTTGTGCACATGATTATCAGCAGCCTGGTGCATGGGCTGATCTATGCATCCGTGTTCAAGCTCTTCCATCACCTGAGCCTGGCCGGCGCCATCCTCGCTGCCGCCTTCGGCGTGGCGGCAGTCTGGCTTGCAGCCAAGCTGCTCCAAAGGCGCGGATAACCGTTTATCCTTGCGTTGCTTGCCGGGCTGCGCGCCCGGCTTTTTTACGCCCGCCCCAGCCCCTCGATCGTCAGCCCGCGCTCGACCGCCTGGCGAATCGCCAGATTGATGACTGCGGCCCGTGACTGGCCGATCTGTCCAGCCAGCGCGTCTACCCTGGCCAGCAGCTCCGGCGCGATGGTGAGCGTGATTTGCCTTTTGTGCCCCAACATCACCCCCTTGACCGCCGCCTTGGGCAGCGGCGCAGCATCCGGCGCCCCGCCGATAAACGCATCAACCGCCTTCCCCTTCGGTTTCACAATCGCCATTGCATTGTCCTTTCAGTCTCGTTCAATCTCGGATTGATATTAAAACAATGCGTTGACGAGGGCTTGCAGCTCATCGACCGCCTTGCGATCCACCGGCTTGGCTTCCAAGACCGAAAGCCCCGAGCCCGCCGCGTTGGCGTAAGCCTTGCGCCGTCGCAACGGCGTCGCCATGTACTCGAACTGCGGCACGTCGGCCACCGCAGCAGCGGCTTCGATGTTGTCGGCCGAACTCTCCCCCGGATCGGCGCAGTTCAGGACCGCGAACGCCCGCAGCCCATCCCGCACGCTGCGTGCCTCATCGACCAGGCCGGCAATGTCATTCAGCGCCCACACGTCATAGGACCGCGGCTGGAAGGGCACCACCAGCACATCGGCCAGCACCAGGGCGGCACGCAGCGCCGTGGAATCCCGCCCGCCCGCGTCAATAACGATGTCGTCAAACTTGCGCGCCTGCTGCTGCACCTGGCCCCGAAGCACTGCGCCATCGGGATACTGCGCACAGGCAATGCCTGGGCGATGCCCACCCTCTGCCCGGATGCTGATGGCCGTCTGGGCGGTGCCCTGCCGGTCCCCATCGATCAGCCATACATCACGCCCCGCCAGCGCCCGCGAAATCGCAATATTTACGGCGAGCGTGGTCTTGCCTACGCCGCCTTTTGTGTTCCCCACGCAAACGATCATAACAATCTCCGATTAATATTAAACAGAGTTTATTGTGATCTTATAAAAGGATGATTGCAATAGGTTTTTGGCAAATTCTCCCGCCCTGTTGCACGTACGCGCCACCAGGCGCAGCCGCCGGTAGGCGGCGGGTCAACCGAGTGCGGGGCGGGGTAAAAATCTTCACTTTCGGCGCACACATCTCCCCTGCAGAAGATGACCACCGGGCGACCTATGCCCGGTAACTGCAGCGCGGCTCAACTCCCCGCGCAAGCGGAACCAGGGGCAACCCTGGCGGCGGCCAGCGGGCCGCCATCACCGGGCAGGGGGCTTCAGACACCCCCGGCCCGGCCCCATAGGGGGTTATCCCAGCTTCCGCGCCAGCTTTTCCGCCTCGATGTGCGTGTAACGCTTGAGCATGGACAGGCTTTTGTGTCCCGTCATGCTCGCCACTTCCATGATGCCCAGGCCCTTCTCGAACAGGCGCGACGTGGCCTCATGGCGCAGATCGTGAAAGCGCAGATCAGCCAGAAACGCGGGGTCGGGCCGGGTGCGCTGCGCGTCGCACTCGGCTTCGTACAGGCGCCTAGCGCGGGTGCGACAGCTCTTCCAGACAGGTTCGAAATTGTTCGTGTTTTTCCAGCTAAAGACCTTGCCGTCGATTCGGCGCGGCATGCCTTGCAACGCCGACAACGCGGACCCGGACAACGCGACCGTGCGTGAACTGCCATTTTTGGTACGCGGCAGGTGAGCCGTGCGCCTGGCCAAGTCGATGTGTTCCCATCGCAGTGAGAGAAGCTCACCGAGTCGCATGGATGTTTCCACTGCAAGCACCAGGATGGGCCTGATCTCCCGCGATACCCTCAGCCGAGCGCCGGGCACCGTGGCGCGCATCAGATAGTCCCACTCGCCCGGCTTCAATCGCCTGTCGCGAGCGCACCCGGCTTCGCTGGGCTTTTTTACGCCCCGCACCGGGTTGCCCGCGGGCAAGTGGATCGATAGTTCGTTCTCCGCGTACCGGAACATCGCTGAAGCGGCCTGCAGGTAATGCTTGACGCTGGACGCGCTGAGTCCGCTCGCCAACAAGCTGTCTCTCCACGCGGCTACATCGATGGCGCGCACATTGGCAAGGAAAAGCGGGCCGAAGCGCTCTCGAACGCCGGTGATGTACACGCGCAGCGAGCGATAGGAGCGCATGGCGGTTACTGTCTCCTCGTACCTATCGGCCAACTCCTTGACCGTTACCCGCGCGGCATCGTTGCGCAATGCCGCCGTGTTGCCTCTCTGTGCTTCGCGCTCAATTTCCCTGGCCCAGGACTCGGCGTCGGACAGTAGATCAAAGGTGCGCGAAATAGACGGCATGCCTCGCCTGCGTACCTGCGCCCGGTATCCGTTTTTCCTCTTCTCGATATAGGCCATAGCTTCTCCGAACGGTCGTTCGATTCCCCCTATATTCCCCCAAATGAGGAATTCTCACGACAAGAATCAAGCATTCATGCGGGTTATAAGCCTAACCTATTTTCTCTTGATGGGCGACTGGGTGATGTGGTGGCAGATGCTGACGCATCGGCTGTGACGGGCGGTTCCGATAGCAGTTGAGCCAGACTCCAGTCGCGCTCTTCATCGCTGAGCATGTGGCCGAGCAGCGCCGAGGTGTGAGCAGCGCGCTTTTTATCGAGCAGCAGCGCGTCGATCAAGGGCCCAATGGGCGTGGCCTCGGGGTTGCAGAGCAGCGCCCAGCGCGAGGGGCTGCGGGGCTTGGCGGCGACCTTGCCGATCCAGCCCAGACGTTCCAGCACGGTGAGCAGGTCTTGCAATTGCAGGGGATCGATGCGCAGGCGCTTGGAGAGTTGATCGGCGGGCAGGCCGCAATCGGGTGCGAGGCGCGCGCCGTGGAGCAGCTTGAGCACTTGCACCGCGTTGAGAAACTCGGCGCCGGCATAGCCGTCCAGCCGGATCGCGCGCACACGCAGCGAAGGCAGATAAGCCGCAATCATGGCACCGACCAGCACGGCGATCCAGCTGAAGTAGATCCACAACAGCAGCAGGGGCAGGGCCGCGAAGGTGCCGTAGACCGCGGTGTAGGTGGTGACGGTGGAGAAATACCAGGCCAGCGCCCGCCCGCCCAGACTGAAGGCCAGCGCGGCGACGAATCCGCCAATGAGCGCATCGCGCCAACGCACTTCGGTGTTGGGAATAAAGCGGAACAGCGCCGCCAGCGCCACAGCCATGACGGCCCACGAAGCAAAGCTCAGCAAGGCGCTGGCCCCGCCGGGCAGGTGATGCAGCAAGCCGCGGTGTGCGCCAGCGACGAAGCTCATCAGACCGATACTCGCGCCCAGCACCAGTGGGCCGAGGGTGAAACCGGCCCAGTAGAGCAGCACGCGCTGCGCCAGCGAACGGGGCCGCGGGGTGCGCCAGATGGCGTTGAGCGCACGGTCGACGGTCAGCATCATCGAAGTGGCGGTGACGATGAGAAAAACCACGCTGACCACTCCGAGGCTCTTGGCCTTGGCGGCGAAATCGCTGAGGTAGTGATACACCTTATCCGAGATGCCATCGGGCAGCATGGTTTGCGCCAGATGCGCCTGGATCTGCCCCTGCATTCTGTCGAACGCCGGAAACGCGGTGAACACCGCCAGCACCACGGTGAGCAGGGGCACCAGGGAGATGAGGGTGGTGAAGGTGAGACTACCCGCGGTTTGCGCCAGATTGTCCTGAGCAAAGCGTCGGGCCAGGGTGCGCAGGCTGGCGAGCAGGGTGTCGGAGGGGCGAAGGCGGGGCATGGCAATACGATAGCGGCATGAAAGACATCCTGATTCTGTATTACAGCGTACACGGCGGCACCCGCACGCTGGCCGAAAGTATGGCGCAAGGCGTGGCGCAGGTGCCGGGGGCGCTGCCGCGGGTGCGTACCGTGCCGCGGGTGAGTACCGTAGCGGAACAGACTGCACCGTCCATTCCCGACGACGGGCCGCCTTATGTGGAACTGAGCGATCTGCAGGAATGCGCCGCTCTGGCGCTGGGCTCGCCCACGCGGTTTGGCAATATGGCCGCGCCGCTCAAATACTTTCTCGACCAGACCTCGGCGCTATGGCTTTCGGGCGCTCTGGCGGGCAAGCCGGCGGCGGTGTTCACCTCCACCGGCACGCTGCATGGCGGGCAGGAAAGCACCCTGCTGTCGATGATGCTGCCGCTGCTGCACCACGGCATGCTGATCGTCGGCCTGCCCTACACCGAGACGGGGCTGATGACCACCCGCGGCGGCGGCACGCCCTACGGCGCCAGCCATCACTCCGCGCCCGATGCCAGCCTGCCGGTAAGCGAAGAAGAAAAGCGCCTGGCCTTCGCGCTGGGGCAGCGTTTGGCGCGAGTGGCGCTCAAGCTCGCGGCAGACTGAACCGAGCGCATGATGTCGGATTCCTCTCAACCGTTATCGACCACCTCCTGGCAGCATGTCTGGCACCGGGGTGCGGTGGCCAGCCTGCTGGCGCTCATTCTGCTGTGCGTGGTCTGGGAGCTTTGGGCGGCGCCGCTGCATCCCGGAGGATCGCTGCTGGTGCTCAAGGTGCTGCCCCTTTTGCCCGCCGTGCCCGGCGTGCTGAGGGGCACGGCGCAGACGTTTCGCTGGCTGAGTCTCCTGTTGTGGTTTTACGCGGCCGAGGGCATCACCCGCGCGCTGACCGACCCCAGCGCGGCGTCGCGCGGGCTGGGGTGGATTGAACTGCTGCTCTCGCTGCTGTTGTTCCTCAGCGTGGCCGGTTTTTTGCGCACCGGAGCGCCGCGCCATGCTGCCCGCTGAACAGCATCGCTTTCTGGACGCCTTGCGCGCCTTGCTGGGCACGTCGCATGTGCTGCACCTGGCGGAAGACTGTGCACCCTATCTGACCGATTGGCGCAAACGCTATCAGGGACGCGCGCTAGCCGTGGTGCTGCCGGGCGACGCCGCGCAAGTGGCCGGGGTGGTGCAGCTTTGCGCGCTGCATGGCGTGGGGGTGGTGCCGCAGGGCGGCAATACCGGCCTGGTCGGCGGGGCCACGCCAGACGCCAGCGGCGAGCAGATCGTGCTGAGTACCCGGCGACTCAATCGCATTCGCTCCATCGACCCCGCGGGCGGCGTGCTCGTCGCGGAAGCCGGGTGTGTGCTGGCCACCGTGCAGCAAGCCGCGGCCGAGCACGGTCTGCTGTTTCCACTGTCTCTGGCCGCTGAGGGCAGTTGCACCATAGGCGGCAATCTTTCGACCAACGCTGGCGGCACGGCGGTCTTGCGCTACGGCAATGCCCGCGAGTTGTGTCTCGGACTGGAAGTCGTCACCGCGCAGGGCGAGGTGCTCGACGCACTCAACCTGCTGCGTAAGAACAATACCGGCTACAGCCTGCGCGATCTATACGTCGGCGCCGAGGGTACGCTGGGCATCATCACCGCGGCGGCGCTCAAGCTCTTTGCGCAACCGGCGGCGCAGATCACCGCGCTGGTCGCGGTGCAGGATGTGGCCGCCGCCATTGACCTGCTCGGTCTGGCGCAAGTCCGGCTGGGGTGCAGCCTGACCGGCTTCGAGCTGATGAGCGCGCACAGTCTGCAACTGGTGCAGCAACATTTTCCGCAACTCGCTTTGCCTTTTGAGTTGCCCAGCGCCTGGTGCGTGCTGCTCGAGTCGAGCGAAACCGAGGGCGAGCCGCAGGGCAGGGCGCGTCTGGAGTCTTTGCTGGAGATGGCGCTGAACGATGGCTTGATCGTCAATGCAGCCGTGGCGCAGAGCCTGTCGCAAAGCCAGGCGCTCTGGCATTTGCGTGAATCGATTCCGCTGGCGCAGGCACAGGAGGGACTGAACATCAAGCACGATATCGGCGTGCCGCTCTCGCGCATGGTCGCCTTTGTCGAGTCCACCGCCGAGTTGGTCACGCAGGCGCTGCCCGGTGCACGCCTGGTGGTTTTCGGCCATCTGGGCGACGGCAATTTGCATTACAACGTGCAGGCCCCGGTGGGCGCGGATGCGGCACGTTTTCTGGCCGAGCATCAAACCGTTTGCAACCGCATCGTGCACGATGCCGCGGTGGCTTGCGGCGGAACGTTCTCGGCAGAACACGGAGTCGGCCAGCTCAAGCGGGACGATCTGGCGCGTTACGGCAACCCGGTTGCGCTGGCCCAGATGCGCGCTCTCAAACAGGCGCTCGATCCGCAGAATCTGATGAATCCGGGGAAGATGTGGTCCGGTTGATGACCGGCAGCGCTTCGCCGCAGCGGCGGCAATAGCGGGCATCTGCAGTGTGCCCGACCAGCCCGCAACGCGAGCACGCCGTGGCGTCTTCCTCTTGCGCCTGGCGGTGTTCTTCGACGCGGCGCTGGTTCCGATACGAGTTGATCAACTCCGCCGAATAGATGCCCGTCGGCACGGCGATGATGCCGTAGCCCACGATGATGATGCCCGAGGTGATGATCTGCCCCAGCGCCGTCTTCGGCGTGATGTCGCCAAAACCCACCGTCGCCATGGTGACGATGGCCCAGTAGATGCCACGCGGAATGCTGGTGAAGCCGTTTTGCGGCCCCTCGACCAGATACATGATGGAGCCGAAGATAGTGGTCAGCGCCAGCACGCTGAGCACGAACACAAAAATCTTGTTCTTGCTGCGAGACAGCGCATCGAGCATCTGATTCGACGCGCTGGTGTATTCCATCAGCTTGAGAATTCGGAAAATACGCAGCACCCGGAGAGTCCGGATGACCGTCAGATGGCCCGACCCGAGAAACAACAACTCCAGATACGCCGGCAGGAAAGACAGTAGATCGATGATGCCGAAAAAGCTGCGCGCATACCGCCACGGGTTTTGCACCACGGAAAGCCGAAGCACATACTCCAGCGTGAAAGCGATGGTGAAAATCCACTCTAAAACATAAAACACCCCATGCGCACGAACATGCACGGCCTGCACCGAATCGAGCACGGTGATCAGCACGCTGAGCAGAATGAAGCCGATCAGCACGAGATCGAATAGCTTTTCGTCGCGCTCGTCGTGGTAATACATCACCCGGTACCAGTACGCCCGCCACCCCTCCTTGGAGCGTGGCGCAAGCTGGGTGCTGGACTGTCGGTTTTGCATCGGCGTAGGCGTAAGTAAGGCCGTAAGTAAGGCGCGTCGCGATTCTATGGGGGCGCAACTCGGGGCTTGCGGCCACCGATCAATGGAGCCTCCGGTCGGGGCTCTTCGCGACTGAGGCACCGCACGACCATCCCGGGTATTGGATGCAAGCGGGCAGTGATGTCCTGCGCGACGGCCCTTCATCCAAATTACAGCACGGCGCTATCGAGTTCGGCTTGCCTTTCAGGCTACCGAAACATCGGCTGGAACGATGCGAGCCCGGTGCCCGCCGCAATGAAGACCTTGAGCTTTTGGGCGCGGTCGGTGGCCTTTGTGTTGCGGGCGACGGTATCAGTCAGCGGCATGGGTTCCCCCCATCTAGGCATGTACCCCATGCCTTTCTGATGTACCCCCGCTTTGTACCCCTATCGCCTCGCGGATGTCAAAGAACGACACCGAACAGCTACGGAATAAAAAAAGCCGTAAAGCATTGATTTCTGTATGCTTTACGGCTCTCTTTGAACTGTGCCGAATAAAAAACTGGTGGGCGGTACTGGGATCGAACCAGTGGCTTCCACCGTGTGAAGGTGGCACTCTACCGCTGAGTTAACCGCCCGAATCACCCTTCCGTTCCAGGAAGGACGATCAGCAAAGTCCGCAATTATTGCACACTTTTTTCGGTTCAACTGTTTTGGCTCGCCGCCGCGCCCGGACGCCAGATGCTCTTGCCTTGGCTTTTTTTGTCGAGCAATTGCAGAAACGCTTCATGCGCGGCTTGCTCGTCGCTGCTGGGGGCGCGAACGGGCAGGGAAAAATGATCGAGTCGGTGCGAAGCCACGCTCATCTGTTGTTGAGGCGTCTCCAGATCGATCACCAGGCTTTCTTGGCCTCGTGTGAGACTGAGATAGACCTCGGCGAGCAATTCGGCGTCTAGCAGCGCGCCGTGCAGGGTGCGGTGTGCGTTGTCGATGCCGAAACGCTTGCACAGCGCGTCGAGGTTGTTGAACTTTCCGGGGAACTGCAGCTTGGCCATCGCCAGCGTATCGGTGACCAGCGGGACGTGTTGCTTGAAGGCGGGACGGTTGAGTCGCTCGAGTTCGGCGTCGAGGAAGGCGCAATCGAAGGGGGCGTTGTGAATGATGATTTCGGCATCGCGCACAAACTCGAGCAGGTCGTCGGCGATCTGCTCGAAGCGCGGCTTGTCGGAGAGAAATTCTTCGGTGAGTCCGTGGACTTTGAGGGCGTCGGGGTGGCTGGCGCGGTCCGGGTTGAGGTAGGCGTGGTAGTGCTTGCCCGTCAATCTGCGGTTGAACAGTTCGACTCCGGCAACTTCGATGATGCGGTCGCCGCTGGCGGGATTGAGGCCGGTGGTCTCGGTGTCGAGGACGATTTGGCGTGTCATGCGGGGTGGGTCTCAGGCAAAATAGTGGGTTTGCTGCGCCGCTTTTTATTTGGCGGCCACTTTGCGCGTAGCGGCGGGCTGCAAGGCCTCAGGTCTATGAAATTCAAATTCTTTTCCCGCTACGCAGCCAAAAGCCTACCCCAGATGCAAGCCGTCGCGAGATGCGACCCGGCCAGACCATGAGCACGAACGAATCCGAACTGAACCGCGAGCAGATCCGCAGGCGACGCACTTTCGCCATCATCTCTCACCCCGACGCGGGCAAGACCACACTGACCGAAAAGCTGCTGTTGTTCTCCGGCGCGATTCAGATTGCGGGCAGCGTGAAGGCGCGCAAGGCCAGTCGCCACGCCACTTCCGACTGGATGGAGATCGAGAAGCAGCGGGGCATTTCGGTGGCCTCGTCGGTCATGCAGATGGAGTGGCGCGATTGCGTGATCAATCTGCTGGATACGCCGGGTCACCAAGACTTTTCTGAAGATACCTACCGCGTGCTGACCGCAGTGGACGCGGCGTTGATGGTGATCGATGCGGCCAACGGCGTCGAAGAGCAGACGCTGCGTCTGCTCGAAGTCTGCCGGGCGCGCAACACGCCGATTCTCACCTTTGTGAACAAGATGGACCGCGAGGTGCGCCAGCCGCTCGACTTGATGGACGAGATCGAGCGCAATCTGGGCATGGCCGTGGTGCCGTTTACCTGGCCCGTGGGGATGGGGCGCGAATTTCACGGCGTTTATGACCTGCGCCTGGACCGCATGCGGGTGTTCCGGCCCGGCGAGGAGCGGGTGCGCGATGACGACCAGATGTTGACCGGGCTCGACAATCCCGAGTCGGCGCGCCGCTTTGGCCAGCCCTACGAACAGGCGCAGGGCGAGATCGGCTTGCTGCGCGAAGCAGCGCCGGCTTTTGATGCGGAGGAGTTTCTCGCAGGGCGTCAGTCGCCGCTGTTTTTCGGCTCGGCGATCAACAACTTCGGCGTGCAGGAGGTGCTCGATGCGCTGGTGGAACTCGCGCCGTCACCATTGCCGCGCGCGGCGACCACGCGGGTGGTGCAGCCGGACGAAAGCGCGTTTACCGGCGTGGTGTTCAAGATCCAAGCCAATATGGACCCGGCTCACCGTGACCGCATTGCGTTCGTTCGCATTGTCTCGGGTCATTTCGAACGCGGCATGAAAATTCGGGTGGGGCGCACGGGCAAGGACATTCGGCCGGGCAGCGTCGTGACCTTCATGTCGCAGCGGCGCGAGTTGCTGGACGAAGCGTTTGCCGGCGATATCGTCGGCATTCCCAATCACGGCACGCTGCATCTGGGTGATAGCCTGAGCGAGGGGGAAGAACTGCAGTTCACCGGGCTGCCGTTCTTCGCGCCCGAGATGTTTCGTGCGGTTGAAATTGCCGACCCGATGCGCAGCAAACAACTGCGCACCGGGCTGCAGCAACTGGGCGAGGAGGGCGCGATTCAGGTCTTTCGCCCGTCCACCGGCGGCAGCCTACTGCTGGGGGCCGTGGGAACACTGCAGTTCGAAGTGGTGCAGCACCGGCTCAAGTCGGAGTATGGCGTGGATGCGCGCATGGAAAGCAGCAAATACCGCATGGCGCGCTGGTTCACTTGCGACGATCCGCAGGCGCTCAAGCGGTTCATCGAAACCAATGCCCACCGCATCGCCTACGACGTGGTCGATGCGCCGGCGGTCTTGCTCACGCACGCCAGCGAATTGCGGGTGATGCAGGAACTGGCGCCCAAAATCCAGTTCCATACCCTGCGTGAGCATGCCGGCCAGGTGTTTAAGACCTCGCTGCAGACTTGACGGTCAGGTCGCTGCGGGTTGTTGCAGACTGGGGCAGACGACGCCCCGGTAGGCGTGCCAGCTGGCATGGCCAATGACGGGCAGCACAATAATCCAGCCCAGGCCAAAGGGCAGCATGGCCAGCAGGCTGATGCTGCCGATCAACGCCGCCCAGCAGAACATCGCCACCGGATGCTCCAGGCAGACGCGCAGGCTCGTCAGCGCCGCGGTGATGGCGTCCACGGGCCGATCGAGCATCATGGGGATAGACACCACGCTGATGGCGAACACCAGCCCGCCAAACAGCAGAGCGACCCCCAGATAAACCAGGACGAATGTGACGTTGGCGGGGTCAAGCAAGAGCCGCAACACGCCGCCAGTTTCGGGCATGCCCGCATCGAAAAACAGGGCGAACACCACCAGCGCGGTGCGCCCCCACAGCAACTCGATGACCAGCAGCAGCCCGGCGAAAATGGCCACGCTGCCCCGGTGAGGCCACCAGCAGCGGATGCAGAAGTTCAGCCGCGCCTTCAGATTGATCTCGCAGCGGCGGCTGGCTTCCATCAAGCCCATGGCCAGGGCGGGGCCGACCAGCAGCAGGCCAGCCGCCAGCATCAGGGTGTATTCGGGCGAACTCGCCAGCGTCCAGGCCAGCAGCCAGCCCAGCGCGGTGAAAATGAGCCCGTAGCTCAGACCGACAACCGGGCAGCGGGCAAAGTCGCGCCAACCGGCGGCCAGCCAGCGAAAAGGTGTATTCCATTGCAGACTGCACACGCTCACACGGGTGCGGGTTTCCGCGGCTAGCGGGTGATGCTGCGCTTCTTCTGGCGTCATATCCCTGTTCTCCTCCATGTTGGGGGCAGCCGACTTAGGGCAGCCCATCCAACTCAGAGGCTAAGGTGTGACAAACCGTCGCACAACCCGGGATACCCCGTGGTGTCTATCGTGATGTCTCAGCTGGTATGGGCGCTGGCTTGCGGCAACCAGATCTGAACCTGCAAACCGCCAGGCTGAGCATTGCTGAGTTCAAGCCGCCCGCCCATGGCGGTGATGGTTTTTTCCACGATGGAGAGACCCAGGCCCGTGCCTTTGGCCGAGGTTCTGGCCGCGTCGCCGCGAAAGAACGGACGGGTGAGCTGGGCGAGGTGATCGGCCGGGACGCCCGGGCCGTGGTCGCGCACAGTGAGTTGCACATGGTCGATGCCCGGCTGCAGGCTGATGTCGAGATCGGTGTGCACTTCACCCGGTGTCAAGGCGTAGCGCTTGGCGTTTTCCACCAGATTGACCACAACGCGTTGCAGCTCCAGGGTGTTGGCGCGTACCGGCGGAACCGGCGGTGTCTGCAGGTGCAGCACCACGGTCTCGTCTTTCTGATAACGATCGCGCACAAAGTCGATCAAGGCATTGAGATCCACCGTTTCGATCTTCGGCGTGGTGCTGCGCGCATATTCAAGAAATTTGCTGATGATGCGGTCGGCCTGCTCGATGTCTTCGATGATGTATTCGCGTGCCTGCTCGTCAGGCACGCTCATCTCGGCTTCCAGCCGTAACCGGGCCAGCGGTGTGCGGATGTCGTGCGAAATGCCGGCGAGCATCAGCGCGCGCTCCTCTTCGACTTCCTGAAGGCTGCGCGCCATGCGGTTGAAACCCCGGTTGACTTCGCGAATTTCGCGCATGCCCGACAGCTCGTCGAGCATCTGCGAGTAATTGCCGGCGCCTACGCGGGCTGTGGCCAGGCGCAGATCGCGCAGCGGCTTGTTGACAAAGCTGGCGATGACCGCCGCACCAATGAGCGCCAAAAGGGTGGCGATGACCCCCCAGCTTGCCCAGGTTTCACTCAGCGAGGGATCGATCCGGGAGCGGTCGAGCAGCAACCAGTAGGGGTCGCCTTCGAGCACGAAGCCGATCCACAAGCCAGGGCGATCGTTCACGACGTCGGCGAAATCGAGATGTTCGTTCAACCGCGTGTCCACCGCGACTTCAAGCCGCCGGGTGAATTCGGAATGATTCATCGGCGTCCACTGATCGCCCGGACTGCGCGGGTAGATGTAGATGCCTTCCTTTTTCGCCAGATCTTCGAGCAGCGAAACCCGGTATTGCGGGTCGGAGTGAATCAGCGCCAGCCGCGTGAGATCGATCAGGCTGGTGATTTGTCGCGAGGTCTGCTCGACCTGGGGGCCGAGTTCGAGCAGCCGAAAGCTCTGGAACCAAGTCGCCAGGCTGGCGCTGACCAGCAGGACGATGAGCAGAAAAGTGCGCCAGTACAGGCGGCCGAACAGCGCGCTGATCCAGCGCGTCATACGGGAAAATGGACTGAGAGAGAAAGCCGCAGAGCCGCCGACCGAGCCCGCGCCACGCCCCGGCGTCTGGTCGGGCGGGGTAGGGCCTTCGTCAGGATCAGCCTTCGGCGTTGTCGGGGACGAAGACATAGCCCACGCCCCATACGGTCTGGATGTAGCGCGGATGCGCTGCGTCGGTTTCGATGATTTTGCGCAGACGAGAAATGGCGACGTCAAGGCTGCGGTCGAAGGCTTCGTAGTCGCGTCCGCGGGCCAACTCGGCCAGGCGGTCGCGCGACAGCGGTTGGCGGGGGTGACGCACCAGCGCCTTGAGCATGGCGAATTCGCCGGTAGTCAGGCTGATGACTTCGCCGTTCTTGCTGAGTTCGCGCCGGGCCAGATCGAGGCTGAAGGGGCCGAACACCACGGTTTCGTCTTCGCGCGAGGGCGCGCCGGGCAGTTCCGGCGAAGGCTGGCGACGCAGCACTGCGCTGATGCGGGCGAGGAGTTCGCGGGGGTTGAAGGGCTTGGGCAGGTAATCGTCAGCGCCGACTTCCAGGCCGATGATGCGATCCACATCTTCGCCCTTGGCCGTCAGCATGATGATCGGGGTCTGGTCTTTGGAGGCGCGCAGACGCTTGCAAATGGACAGGCCGTCTTCACCGGGAAGCATCAGATCGAGCACGATCAGGTCGAAGCGCTCCTTCACCATGATGCGCGACATCGCCTTGGAATCTTCGGCTACGAACACTTCATAACCTTCTTGGGAAAGATAGCGACGCAGCAGGTCGCGGATGCGCGCGTCGTCATCGACGACCATCAGCTTCTTCGGTTTTTCGTGGTCCATAGAGGCGTCATTCCTGAATGAAAACAAGGCAAAAACAAGGCAAACTAGGCTGCCGACCTTCCTTGCAGCGATGTGTCAGCTTAAGGCTTGTTACACAGTTTACTGCGAGAGCAAGGTGATTCGGGTCGATTCGATTCGATAATTTCATTTGCAAACTTTGGATACGCCCTTGCCTGTGATCTTGCGTCCGTCCTGGCGTCGATTACGCCTGATTTCCCTGATCGGCGCCTGCCTTGTCGGCACGGTGGCCCAGGCGGGGGCGTCTGCGGCGTTGATGCCGCAGCGGCTGCGCCAGATTGCCGGGCCTGTGGAGGCCAACCTGGCCGAAGGGGCGGGTGGCAAGGTGGCGGACGGCCGACTGGCTACGTCGCAGTTTCTCAGCCCGGCAGCGTCCACGCCCGTCAAGCCGCATGTGTTGACCTTGCATGACCGGGAAATTCTGCGGCAGCAGATTCAGGGCGCGACGCAGGGCATGAATGCGCGGGCGCCCTCCGCCACGCACAAATCGCATCACTGATCTCTCCGAGTCGGTCGGTGATCGGTATGATGAGCCGATCCTTCTGAAACTCAGTTGATCGCCGTGGAAAATCAGCCTCGTCTCTGCTCTGTGCAATGCCTGCATCCCGGAGGTTTGCATCGCCTGGCCTATTGGGAATGGGGCGCTGCGGACCAAGATGATGTCGTCGTCTGTGTTCATGGTCTGACCCGGCAGGGCCGCGATTTCGACGTGCTGGCTCAGGCGCTGCAACCGGGCCGCCGCGTGGTGTGCCCCGACCTGCCCGGCCGGGGCGAGTCGGACTGGTTGACCAATCCTGCGCTGTATCAGGTGCCGCAATACCTTGCCGATCTTGTCACCTTGCTGGCCCGTTTGAAGGCGCGTCGGGTGTCTTGGGTGGGCACCTCGCTGGGCGGGCTCATCGGTATTGCTCTGGCCGGCATGGAGCACAGCCCGATAGATCGGCTGGTGCTCAACGATGTCGGCCCATCGCTCGATCCGCGAGGGTTGATGCGCATCGCCAGCTATGTCGGACGGCAAATGCGCTTCGACACCCCCGAGCAGGCGGCTGATTCGCTGCGCGAAATTTCGCTGGGCTTTGGCCCCCATACCCCAGAGCAATGGATGGCGCTGACCCGCCCCATGTTGCGCCCGGACGGTGACGGCTGGCGCTTGCACTACGACCCCGCGCTATCTCAGCCGTTCAGCGCGGCGACGGCGCAGGCCGTAGCGGCTGGCGAAATCGCCCTTTGGCAGGCCTACGATCAGATCGCAGCGCCGACTTTGGTTGTGAGAGGGGCGGATTCCGACATTCTCAATGTGCAGACGGCGCTGGCGATGACGCAGCGCGGCCCCAGGGCGCGTCTGGTCGAGCTTGCTGGCGTGGGGCACGCGCCGACGCTGGTGCAGCCCGACCAGGTGGGCATCGTGCGCGACTTTTTGCTGTCGTGAGCCCGAATCAGTCCGTCGCGGTGCGTAGCGCCGCCCAGGCGGAGCCCGCAGACCAACGGATCGACCAGGCGCGGGCCTACGCCCTGGCGCTGATCGATACCGTGGTGCTCGAAACCGGCGAGCCCGCCGTGGAGCATGCGGACGGCGTGAGCGCCATACTGCGCGAAATCGGTGCCGATGCCGACGCCCAGGCCGCGGCCTACCTCAATCTAGTGGTGCCCCAACTGGCGCATCCGCAAGATCAGCTGAGCAAACACTTCGGCGAAGCGCTGGCGGCCTTGTCGGTGGAAACACGCAAGCTGGTCGAAGTTTCCCGCATGGCAAGGAGCGGTCCGGACGAGGCGGAACTGCGGCGTCGGCACACCGAATTGGTGCGGCGCCTGCTGCTTGGATTTTCACGCGATCTGCGCGTCGCCCTGCTGCGCCTGGCGTCAAGGCTTCAGTCCCTGCGATATTTCACCCGCACCAAGCAAGCCGCGCCCGCGGCATTTCTGGCTGAAAGCATGGAGGTCTATGCCCCGCTAGCGAATCGTCTGGGCATCTGGCAGGTCAAGTGGGAGATGGAAGACCTGTCTTTCCGCTTAATGCAGCCCGAGGTTTACAAAGACATCGCCCGCAAACTGGACGAGCGGCGCGTCGAGCGCGAACAGGGCATCAGCACGGCCATCTCCCTGCTGCAGAAGGAATTGCAGCGGCAACACATCGCCGCCGAGGTGGTTGGCCGACCCAAACACATCTACAGCATCTGGCGCAAGATGCAAGGCAAGCATCTGCAGTTCGAGCAGGTGATGGACTTGCGAGCCTTGCGCATCATCGTCGGCGACGTCAGCGCCTGCTATGCCGCCTTGAGCGTGGTGCACGCCATGTGGGCTTCGCTGCCGGGCGAGTTCGACGACTACATCGCCAAGCCCAAGCCCAACGGCTATCAGTCGCTGCACACCGTGGTGCGAACCGACTCGGGTCAGATTTTTGAAATCCAGATTCGTACCGCCGCCATGCATGTGCACGCCGAGCAGGGCAGCGCGGCGCACTGGGCTTACAAAGAGGCGGGCGCCAAGGGTTATCTAGGACAAACGCAGGCGGGCGACTACCAATCGCGCATCGCCCTGGCGCGCCAGTTGCTGGCACTGCAGCAGGAACTCGCCGGTGCAAGTTCGCCAGCAGCAAATGCGCCAGCATCGACGGGCGCCTCCGCCGACCCTGCCGTGGAGCCCGACGCGGAAGATCGCATCTTCGTGCTGACTCCACAGGCCCGCATTGTCGAGCTGGCCAGAGGCGCCACGCCAGTGGATTTCGCTTATGCGCTGCATACCGATCTGGGGCACCGCTGCCGAGGCGCGCGCGTCGATGGCGCACTCATCCCGCTGACCACGCCGCTGCGTAGCGGGCAGACGGTGGAGATCGTCGCAGCGAAAGAGGGCGGTCCATCGCGAGACTGGCTCAATGCCGAGCTGGGCTATTTGCGCAGCCCTCGGGCGCGTGCCAAGGTGCGCGCCTGGTTCAATCAACTCGCCCAGCAGCAGACGATTGCCAAGGGCCGAGCGCAGGTCGAGCGCCTGCTGCAGCGCGAGGGCAAGACCAGTTTCAATTTGCAGAGTCTGGCTGAAGGATTGGGGTTTCGCACTGCCGATGAGCTATTCGAGCGCGTCGGCAAAGATGAGTTTTCGCAGCGGCAGATCGAGGCCTACCTGCGCGCCGATCCCGCCACTTCGGCTGTGGACGAGTCACTGGTTTTTTCAAGCGGTGGCGCCGCCCCTAAAAAGCAGGGCGGGCAGGTGCTGGTCGTGGGCATGGGCTCGCTGCTCACGCAGCTTGCGGCTTGCTGCAAACCGGCTCCGCCCGACGCCATCGGCGGCTTTGTCACTCGCGAGAAAGGCGTGACGGTTCACCGCGCCAATTGTCAGAATTTTCGCAATATCGCGCGCCAGCATCCCGAGCGCGTGATTGCCGTGACCTGGGCGGGCCAAGATGATGCCAGCGCGCTCTACCCGATCGACCTGGAGGTCAGCGCGAACGACCGCCAAGGCTTGCTGCGCGATATTTCCGACGTGCTGACGCAAGAGCGCATCAACGTCATCGCAGTGAGCACCCGCTCAGTAGGCGACCTAGCGCAGATGCGGTTCACCGTGCAGTTGGCCAACAGCGCCAAACTCAAGCGCGCCCTCAAGCTCATTGCCGACGTGCCCGGTGTGCTGAAAGCTTCGAGAAAATAACTCTGTTATTTGGTGCACAAGAGCCGTGCTATGATTGCGGGCTTCGTAGGCGGTTAGCTCAGATGGTTAGAGCGCTTGCTTGACATGCAAGAGGTCGTTGGTTCGATTCCAATACCGCCTACCAAATTCTTCCAATCTCCTCATACAACGCCATGCATCCTTTTCGAACTAGCTTGCAGACCCCCTGAGTTTTAGAGGTCCGCACGCCCGTGCATAGCGATGACAAGGTGCGGTCCATCCGCACCTTTTTTATTTGAGCGAGACGCATCATGTTTCAAATCACCCTGCCAGACGGTTCCAAACGTGCTTTCGAAGCCCCGCTGACGGTCGCCGAACTGGCGCAGTCGATAGGCGCCGGGCTGTTCAAGGCGGCCTTGGCCGGAAAAGTTGACGGCAAGCTGGTCGATACCAGCTACCGCCTTTCGCAAGATGCCGAGGTGGCCATCGTCACGGACAAGGATGCCGAGGGGGTGGAAGTGATTCGGCATTCGACGGCTCACCTTCTGGCCTACGCCGTTAAAGACCTGTACCCCGACGCGCAAGTGACCATCGGCCCGGTGATCGAAAATGGCTTTTACTACGACTTCGCCTACAAGCGACCCTTCACGCCTGAAGATCTCGAAAAGATCGAGGCGCGCATGGCCGAACTTGCCCGCAAGGATGAGCCAGTGCGCCGCAAAGTGCTGCCGCGTGATGAAGCGGTCGACTATTTCAAGTCGCTCGGCGAGCATTACAAAGCCGAAATCATCGCCAGCATTCCTGCGGGTGAGGATGTGTCGCTGTATTCCGAAGGGGCTTTCACCGATCTTTGCCGCGGCCCGCACGTGCCATCGACTGGGCGGCTGAAGGTGTTCAAGCTGATGAAGGTGGCCGGCGCCTATTGGCGCGGCGACCATCGCAACGCGCAATTGCAGCGGATTTACGGCACCGCCTGGGCCAAGAAAGAAGATCAGGACGCCTATCTGCACGCCTTGGCCGAGGCGGAAAAGCGCGATCACCGCAAGCTGGGCAAGGAACTCGACCTGTTCCATTTCCAGGAAGAGGCGCCGGGACTGGCCTTCTGGCATCCCAAAGGTTGGGCGCTGTGGCAGGCTGTCGAACAGTACATGCGGCAGGTCTATCGCGATAGCGGCTACCAAGAAGTCAAGGGACCGCAGATTCTCGATGTGAGCTTGTGGAAGCGCTCGGGTCACTGGGACAACTATTCGGAGAACATGTTCTTCACCGAGTCCGAAAAACGCCAGTTCGCGGTCAAGCCGATGAACTGTCCCGGTCATATCCAGATTTTCAATTCAGGTCTGCGCAGCTACCGCGATCTGCCCATTCGCTATGGCGAGTTTGGCTCATGCCATCGCAACGAGCCCTCCGGTGCGCTGCACGGTCTGCTGCGCGTGCGCGGTTTCACGCAGGATGACGGTCATATTTTTTGCACCGAAGATCAGATCGAGGCCGAGGTAACAGCTTTTCACCAGCAGGCCATGCAGGTCTACACCGACTTCGGCTTTACCGATATTGCCCTGAAGATTGCCTTGCGCCCAGAAAAGCGCATCGGCGAAGAAGCCGTTTGGGACAAAGCCGAGGCCGCCTTGCGCGCTGCGTTACAGGCCTGCGGTGTGGCGTGGCAGGAGTTGCCGGGAGAGGGCGCGTTCTACGGCCCGAAAATCGAATACCACATGAAAGACTCGATCGGTCGCGCCTGGCAGGTGGGCACCATGCAGGTCGACTTCATGATGCCTGAGCGGCTGGATGCCGAGTATGTCGATGAGCATTCGCAGCGGGTGCGGCCGGTCATGCTGCACCGGGCGATAGTCGGCTCGATGGAGCGTTTCATCGGTGTACTGATCGAACACTACGCCGGCGCGATGCCGCTGTGGCTCGCGCCGGTTCAGGCCGTCGTGATGAACATCACCGATGCGCAGGCCGGTTACGCACGATCTGTTGCACAAGCGCTGACAAAACAAGGCTTTAGGGTCGAGTTGGATTTGCGCAACGAAAAAATCAACTATAAAATACGTGAGAATGCATTGAGCAAAGTGCCTTACTTGCTTGTGGTCGGTGACCAAGAGCGAGACGCGGGAACCATCGCGGTACGGGCACGCGGCAATGTCAACCTCGGGGTGCTGTCCCTAGAGGCGCTGACGCAAAAACTCTCCCAGGAAGTGCAGTCGCGCGGATCAGCCCAGCAGTAAGAACTCAGCTGGGGCAGCATATTTGTCTAAATGAATTGAAAGGTTTGAGCCATCGCTACGTTCCAGAGCCGTAATACACCGGAAAAACGCGCGCATCGTCTGAATCGCGAAATCACGCTTCCCGAACTCCGCCTAGTCGGACCTGACGGCGAGGCGCTCGGGGTGGTTTCTCTCACCGAGGCGCTCAGACTCGCCGAGCAGCATGATGTGGACCTGGTGGAAATTGCGCCGACCGCATCACCTCCGGTCTGTCGTTTAATGGATTACGGCAAGTTCAAATACGAAGAACAAAAAAAGAACCACGAAGCCCGGTCCAAGCAAAAGCAAATCCAGATCAAGGAAGTCAAATTCCGTCCGGCAACAGACGACGGCGACTACCAGATCAAGCTGCGTAACCTCCGCCGTTTCCTGGAGGAAGGTGATAAAGGCAAGGTCAGTCTGCGTTTCCGTGGGCGTGAAATTACCCACCAGGACATCGGGATGCGGGTGCTGGAGCGCGTTAAGGCGGACGTCGAAGATGTCGGCCAGGTTGAGCAGATGCCCAAGCTGGAAGGGCGCCAGATGATCATGGTCATCTCGCCGAAGAAAAAAAAATAAACAGCCTTTGCTGCGCTGGTTCAAATGGTGCTGGTGCAGCAAAGGCGAGAAGTGCGTTCCTGCTTTTTGGCGGTGAACAAACCTGTGGCGCAAGCTGCAGTCGCGTGTGTTTGGCTCAGAGGGGCGAATGCCGCAAAACTCGTGTGCGTAGGCTTGAAAGTGTCTGGTTCATCGCCAGACCGCCTGCGGATATGTCATATTTAATGGAGCAATCATGCCCAAGATGAAGACCAAAAAGAGTGCCGCAAAGCGATTCCGCGTGCGTCCGGGCGGCACTGTCAAACGTGGCCAAGCGTTCAAGCGCCATATCCTGACCAAGAAAACCACCAAGAACAAGCGTCACTTGCGTGGAGCCACGGCGGTGCATGACAGCGATCTGAAGCAGATCGCCGCCATGATGCCTTTCGCCTGAAGCGCCAGTCGCCTCAGTTCGAACAATCAATCAGGATAAGGAGTCTTAAATGCCTCGCGTCAAACGTGGTGTGACTGCACGTGCACGTCACAAAAAAGTTCTCGACCTCGCCAAGGGTTTCCGCGGCCGCCGCAAAAACGTCTATCGCATCGCCAAAGAAGCGGTGATGAAGGCTGGGCAATATGCCTACCGTGACCGTCGTGCCAAGAAGCGTGAATTCCGCTCGCTGTGGATCACCCGGATCAACGCCGCGGTGCGCCAGTCCGGCATGACCTACAGCGTGTTCATGAATGGCATGAAAAAAGCGCAGATCGAAATTGACCGCAAGGTGCTCGCCGACATGGCGGTGCACGACGCAGCAGCGTTCGCCAAAATCGTCGCTCAGGTCAAGGCAGCAATGGCCTGATCGCAGGGCCTGGATCTTTGTTGCTCTGTTGCGTGTCTTGCTGTGCAAAGGCCTGTTTCCACAGGCCTTTGTTCTTTGTTGGCGGTGCTGCGCTTGGGCGCAAGGGTTGGTTGCCGTCTCTTGGGATGCCTGTTCACACTTTTTCGGTGTACTTAGTCTATGAATCCTTTGCAAACCCTGATCGATCAAGCCAGTGCCGAGTTTTCGCAAGCGACGGATTCCGCCACGCTGGAAAACGCCAAGGCGCGCTATCTGGGGAAGACCGGCTTGATCACCATCGAGATGAAAGCCCTGGCGGCTCTCCCGACTGAGGAAAAGCGGGCCCGGGGCGCTGAGATCAATCTGGCCAAGCAGGCGATTGAGCAGGCTTTGCAACAGCGGCGCGAGGCGATCGAGCAGGCGGCGCTCCAGGCTCAACTGCAGGCGCAGGCGATTGACGTGACCTTGCCGGGGCGCGCTGGAAATCAAGGCGGCTTGCACCCGCTGACGCGTAGCTGGATGCGGATGGAGCAGATTTTCCGCTCCATGGGTTTCGACGTGGCCGACGGCCCGGAAATCGAAGATGACTGGACCAATTTCACCGCGCTGAATTCGCCACAGAATCACCCCGCGCGCTCGATGCAAGACACCTTCTACGTCGACGCCAAGGATGTGCACGGCCAACCGTTGCTGCTGCGAACGCATACCTCTCCGATGCAGGTTCGCCATGCCCGAGCCCACGTGCAGCGGTATGCAGGGGCCGCCGAAATGCCGCCGATCAAGGTGATTGCGCCGGGACGCACTTATCGTGTGGACAGCGACGCGACGCATTCCCCGATGTTTCATCAGTTTGAAGGACTATGGATCGACCAGAATGTCTCAATGGCCGATCTCAAGGGCACCTTCACCAGTTTTCTCAAGGCCTTCTTCGAGCGCGACGATATTCTGGTGCGCTTTCGCCCCTCGTACTTTCCCTTCACGGAACCATCCGCCGAGATCGACATGATGTTCGAGAGCGGGCCGCTCAAAGGCCGCTGGCTGGAGCTTGCAGGTTCCGGGCAGGTGCATCCCACGGTGGTGCGCAATTTCGGGCTCGACCCCGAGCAGTTCATCGGCTTCGCCTTTGGCAGCGGCCTGGATCGCATCACCATGCTGCGTTATGGCATCTCGGATCTGCGGCTGTTCTACGAAAACGATCTGCGCTTTCTCCAGCAGTTCGCCTAACCCAGTCGCCACCCCTCGTTATATTTTGCGGCCTGACCGCTGAGCTGAACTTTTCAAAGAGCTGATCATGCAGTTTCCCGAATCCTGGTTGCGCCAGTTTTGCAATCCCGACCTCTCGACCGAAGCGCTGGCCGATACCCTGACCATGGCGGGTCTGGAAGTGGAGGAAGTGCAAGCCGCGGCACCCGCTTTTTCGGGCGTTGTAGTGGGGTTGGTGCGTGATGTGCAGCCTCATCCCAATGCCGACAAACTTCGTGTTTGCCAGGTGGATGTCGGCGCGGCTCAATGGCTGCAAATCGTCTGCGGTGCGCCCAATGTGGCCGTCGGCATGGCCGCGCCCTGTGCGCTGGTGGGGGCCGAGTTGCCGCCGCAGCAAGAGGGGCAGGGCGCGTTCCGGATCGGGCCGGCCAAGATGCGCGGTGTGGAATCGCAGGGCATGCTGTGCTCCGCACGCGAACTGGGCCTGTCGGCCGATCATGCCGGTTTGCTGGCGCTTCAAGGAGCGCCGCAGGCCGGGGCGGATCTGCGTGAATGGCTCTCGCTCGACGAAGCCGTGTTCACCATCAAGCTCACGCCGAATCTGGGGCATTGCCTGAGCATCATCGGTGTCGCCCGTGAGGTGTCTGCAGTCACGGGTGCGGTGTTCCACAGACCGACGTTCAGGACCGTGGCGCCCACTCTGGCGGACCGATTGCCGGTGAGCATTGAAGCGCCCGATCTCTGCGGGCGGTTTTCCGGCCGCATCATCCGCGGTGTGAATGCTCGGGCCGAAACGCCGCAATGGATGAAAACGCGGCTGGAACGCAGCGGACAGCGAAGCATTTCTGCTCTGGTCGACATTTCCAACTATGTGATGATGGAGTTGGGCCGCCCGAGCCATGTGTTCGATCTGGCCAAGATTCGCGGCGGATTGACCGTGCGCTGGGCGCGCGAGGGCGAGCAGCTTGAATTGCTCAACGGGCAGACCATCTCCCTGAGCGCCGACATGGGGGTGATTGCCGCCGAAAACGGCGTGGAATCTCTTGCCGGCATCATGGGTGGCGAGTCCACCGCCGTCACCTTGGACACCACAGACATCTACCTCGAGGCCGCATTCTGGTGGCCAGACGCCATTCGTGGCCGCGCCCGCCGGCTGAATTTTTCCACCGATGCGGCCGCCCGCTTCGAGCGCGGGGTCGACTATGCGACCACCGTCGAGCACCTCGATGCCATCACCGCGCTGATTCTGGACATCTGCGGCGGACAAGCGGGCCCGGCCGACGATCAGATCACCCAACTGCCGCAACGCAAGCCGGTGCGGATGCGGGTAGCGCGATGTGAGAAAGTCATCGGCATTCCTATCGGCTCAGACCGCATGGGCGAGATTTTTTCGCGGCTCGGGCTTCAGGCTGAACTCGACCGCAACAGCACTGAACCCGCCTGGATCGTGACGCCAGGCGCTGAACGTTTCGATCTGGAGATTGAAGAAGATCTGATCGAAGAAGTTGCACGCATTCACGGCTATCAGCACATTCCAACCCAGGCGCCGGTGGCGCGCCTGCATCCGCTGCCGGTGCCCGAGGGCCAGCGCACTTTGCACAGCCTACGTCTGAAAGCCGCGGCCCTGGGCTATCAAGAGACCCTCAATTTCTCTTTTGTGGATGCGCAAGCGGAGCAGGATTTCGCAGGTCAGGCTGACCCCATCCGCCTGCTCAATCCCATCGCGTCACAGATGTCGGTGATGCGCTCCACGCTTATCGGCTCACTGGTCAAGGTGCTGGCAGACAACCTCAACCATCGTGCTAGACGGGTGCGGCTGTTTGAACTCGGTCGTGTGTTTGCGCGCGATGCGCAGGCCGAGAACGGGCCGATGCAGGTTGCGGGCATTCGCCAGCCGATGCGCCTGGCGGGTCTGGCCTATGGCTCGGTGGTTCCCGTGCAGTGGGCCGAGCCGGAACGGCGGGTCGATTTCTACGATGTGAAGGCAGATGTCGAGGCCTTGTGTGAGGGCTCAGGCGAGGGCACGGGCGAGTTGCAATGGATGCCGGTTCAACATCCCGCCTTGCATCCGGGGCGCAGCGCGGAAGTTCGGCTGGGCGGTGAGCGCCTGGGTGTGGTGGGAGAATTGCATCCGCAATGGGTGCAGCGCTATCACCTGCAGTTTGCACCCGTGATCTTCGAGCTGGATGCTGGGCTCTTGCAGGCCCAGAAACTGCCCGTGTTTGCCCCCATTAACCGCGTACCCGCCGTGCAGCGCGACCTGGCGTTTCAGGTTCCCTCGGGCGTCAGCTATGCGCAGATGCAGCAGGCAGTACAAACCGCCATCCAGAACATTCCGGTTTGCGGCATCATCCGGGAGGTGCGACTCTTCGACCTGTTCACCCCGCCCGGAGACACGACCTCGAAAAGCATGGCCTTCCGACTGCAACTGCAAGACCAGCAAACCTTGACTGACGAGCGGGTGGATGCCGCCTGTCAGGCGTTGGTTGCCGAGTTGGCGACTGCAACCGGGGCACAACTCAGGGGTTGAAGTCGGTCGAAACAACAACAAAAGCAGCACACAGGAGGACACAGATGGCACGCATTCAGATCGAATCGGTGCAGACACCTACGCTGACCAAGGCAGAACTCGCCGAACAGCTCTATGAGCGTATCGGCCTCAACAAACGTGAATCGAAAGACATGGTCGATGCCTTTTTCGACCGCGTTCGAGATGCCTTGGGCCGCGGCGAAGATGTCAAACTTTCCGGGTTCGGCCATTTCCAGTTGCGCGAAAAGGCGCAGCGGCCAGGCCGCAATCCCCGCACCGGCGAAATCATTCCCATCGCCGCACGCCGGGTGGTGATTTTCCACGCCAGCCACAAGTTCAAGCATCAACTCCAAGGCCCCGCCCTTGCTGATCTGGCCGAAGAGGTGCAGTGACCTTCGCCGGGTCTGCAAATCATCGAAGAACGGCGAAATTTGTTGGTAAGGTATCTGAAGAATGCCACGAACCCACGGTGAATCCTGCTGGACATTGCCGTTATGCGCCTGAGATGCGGCAAAATCCATTAACCAGCCCCTTCGGGCGAATTCCGTTTTGACGTAACCGCACACGCTTTTAGGATTTGCCCGTCGCCACCATGAGTGCCGTCCCCGCATTGCCGCCCATACCTGCCAAGCGCTACTTCACCATTGGAGAAGTCAGCGAGTTGTGCGGAGTGAAATCGCACGTACTGCGGTATTGGGAGCAAGAATTCGCACAATTGCGCCCGATGAAAAGAAGGGGCAACCGGCGCTATTACCAGCACCATGAGGTTCTGTTGATTCGCCGTATTCGCGAGCTGCTGTATGAGCAAGGTTTCACCATCAGCGGTGCCCGGGCGCGCTTGGGCGGAATTCCTGGCGAGGAGCACGCAATGCGAGAAGCAGCGGGCACGCCGGATGCCGGAGAGCAGGCTCCTCCGGTGCCGCTACCTGCCATTCAGCACATCAACGAACTGCGCGCCGAACTCCTCTCGATCCGCAGAAGTTTGATCGAACCCTGAGGAATAGTGTATGATTGCCTGCTTTGGTCGTCGGGGCGTAGCGCAGCCTGGTAGCGCACCTGCATGGGGTGCAGGGGGTCGGAGGTTCGAATCCTCTCGCCCCGACCAAAATTACTAAGTAAATGACCAGATCGTCAGATCTGATCGTTGACGGAAAAGCAATAAAAAAGCCCGCTAAAGCGGGCTTTTTCTTTTGGTTCGCATTCCCGACTAAGGGTTCAAGCTACGGCACGCAATGGGGCTTGCAGGGATTCCAGATGCTGCCGCGCCTCGGCTTCTGGCATGCGCTGCAGCAGGCGGTTGGCGCCGGAGATCAACGCGCGCACGGAGGCGGTGACGATGTTGGCGTCCATGCCCACTCCGTAGGTGCTGGTGGCCGTTCCTGCGATGGCCATTTCGACGACGGCCGAGGCTTTGGCATCCGCGCCAAGGCCGAGTGCGCGCTCCTCATAGCTATGCACGGCCAGTGGCAGGCGCAGGGCGTGGATGGCCGCGTCGATGGGGCCGTTGCCTTCGCCTGTGAGACTCAGGTGTTTGCCATCCACTTCGATTTCCAGGCGAACGCCTTGGCGCTCGCCGTGGTCGCTGAGGTGGTAGCTGTGCAGGTGCAACGGCTGCCCAATCTGCACATACTCTTCATTGAACATCTGCCAGAGTTGTTGTGCGGTGACTTCAGCGCCAGTGGCGTCGGTGTGTTTTTGCACCACACCGCTGAACTCGACCTGCAAACGGCGGGGCATGACCAGACCGTAGGTGGCTTCGAGCAGGTAGGCGATGCCGCCCTTGCCGGACTGGCTGTTGACGCGGATGACCGAATCGTAGGCGCGGCCGAGATCGGCCGGATCGACCGGGAGATACGGCACTTCCCACAGGGCATCTTGACGTTGTGCGGCCAGACCTTTTTTGATGGCGTCCTGATGTGAGCCGGAGAAAGCGGTAAACACCAGATCACCTGCATAGGGGTGGCGGGGATGCACGGGCAACTGTGTGCATTCCTCCACGGTGCGCGCCACGGCGTTGATGTTCGAAAAATCCAGCCCCGGGTTCACGCCTTGCGAATAGAGGTTGAGCGCAAGGGTGACGAGATCGACATTACCGGTGCGCTCGCCATTGCCGAACAGGCAGCCTTCCACGCGGTCGGCGCCGGCCATCACGCCCAGCTCTGCAGCGGCGACGGCGCAGCCCCGATCATTGTGCGGATGCAGCGACAGGATGATGCTGTCACGCTTGTCGAGATGGCGGTGCATCCATTCGATCTGGTCGGCATAGATGTTGGGGGTGCTCATCTCGACCGTGGCCGGCAAGTTGAAAATGATCTTGTTTTCCGGCGTGGGCTGCCAGACTTCGGTCACGGCGTTACACACCGAGACGGCAAAGGGAAGCTCGGTGCCGCTGAACACCTCGGGGCTGTACTGGAAGGTCCATTGGGTTTCCGGGTGCTCGGCAGCGATCTGCTTGATGAGTTTGGCCGCATTCACCGCGATCTGCGTGCAGCCCGCTTCGTCGACGTTGAACACGATGCGTCGGAAATTTGGGGCCGTGGCGTTGTACACATGAACGATCGCCCGCTTGGCGCCCCGCAGTGAGTCGAAGGTGCGGCGGATGAGATCTTCGCGCGCTTGGGTCAGCACTTCGATGGTGACGTCGTCAGGAATATGGCCGCCCTCGATGAGTTCGCGCACAAAATCGAAATCGGTTTGCGAGGCAGACGGAAAGGCCACCTCGATCTGCTTGACGCCGACGGCGCACAGCATTTTGAACATGCGCATCTTGCGCTGTGCATCCATGGGTTCGAACAGCGCCTGATTGCCGTCGCGCAGATCGGTGCTCATCCAGATCGGCGGCTGGGTGATGACCCGATCGGGCCAGGTGCGGTTTTTCAGATCGATCTGAGGGAAGGCACGGTATTTGGTGTTCGGTTGCTTCAACATGAGGTCATCTCCAGAAAGCGAATGGGGTTGCGCAGGGCATAGAGGGTGCGACGATGGGGCGGTCGGGCTGTCGCGGGTGCAGGGCCCGACCGCCGGTGGGTAGTCGTCTCAGATCGGTGCAGAAAATCGTCATGGCAAGCGCATATAAAAGAAAAGCGCCCGGTGGCTTAAGCCGCGGGCGCTTGGGATTTGGAAAACGTGATGAAAACGTCAATCAGTCGCGCGCGGCATTCGATGGCAAAGCCAGTAGTAGACCGCCCAGTAGCAAAGCCTCGCAAGCGCCCTCGCCGCCCCCGAAAGACCGAACACTGACATCACGCGCAACTTCAGCGTTGATCGATAACTTTGAGGCGAAAGGAATGCGAGACATAGACATGAAAGCAAGTTAGCAAAAGTCTGCATTCTCGTCAATGCCAGGGCGGGGACGACGATAGGGTAAATCGGCCCAGCTTGCCGCCATCCACGACGGCAGCGTGGCGGCGGTGAGTCCGCCGGGGCCGTGTTTGCGGGCGTAGTGGATGGCCGCTTGGCCGTGCAGCCAGACGGCAGCGAGCACTGATGAAGCCTTCCCTGTTGCTGCGAGCAGGGCGGCCGCGCTGCCGGCCAGCACATCGCCGCTGCCTGCCGTGGCCAATAGGCCATTGCCGGTGGCATTGATCCACGCTGTTTGTTGCGGCGAGACGATGAGGGTGCCGCGGCCCTTGAGCACAATCCAGCAGGCGAAGCGCTGAGCCAGGGTGCGCGCAGCGGTGAGACGGTCCGACTCAATCGCCTGTACCGAGGCGCCCAGCAGTCGGGCGGCCTCAAGGGGGTGGGGCGTCAATAGGGTTGTGATGGGGTTGCGTTGCCGTAGCAGGGTTTGCAGCGAATCAGTAACGGCCAGGAGATTGAGCGCGTCGGCGTCGAGCACCAGGGGGACGGGTTGGGCCAGGGCCTGCGCCAAGTAGCTGCGAGCGGTGTCGTCGCAACCGGCGCCGGGGCCGATGAGCAGGCAGGTTCGGCCGCCTTGGGCGTCGAGTAGCGCGGTGGGGGAGCGCAGCATCAGTTCTGGCGCCAGCAGATCTACGGCGGGGGCTTGGTGATCGAGCAGGCCGACGAACACTCTGCCGGCGCCGAGCTGGGCTGCTGCGCGGGCGGCGAGCAGGGCAGCGCCTGTCATGCCGGCGGCACCTCCGATCACCGCGACGTCGCCCCGCTGGCCCTTGTGGGCGGACTGTGCCAGGTCGGGCAGCAGAGGGCGAATCAGATCGGCGCCGAGCCAGATGGCATCAATCGGCAGATGCGGATGATGCGTTGCCGCACTGACGCCGAGATCGTCATGCCACAGCGTGCCGCACAAGCTTGATGCGGGGCCGGTGCATAAACCGGGCTTGAGCCCGAGCAGGCTGAGAGTCACGTTGGCGCGCACGCAGACGTCGGTTGCGGCGCCGGTGTCGGCATCCAGCCCCGAGGGCAGATCGACGCTGAGCACCGGGGCGCCGCGCTGCGCGTTGAGCTTTTGGATGATCTCGGCCATCTGCGCTCGCATGGGGCCCCGCAGGCCGAGGCCCAGCAGCGCGTCGATGTAGAGATCGGCCTCGGGCAAGGTGCTGTGATCGTCCCAGGCGCACCGAACCTCAGCCGTCTGCGCTTGCGCCCAGGCCCACGCAGCGTCGGCGGGCAGGCGAGAGCGCCATTCGTTCAGCGTCTCGGCGCCGCAGGCGAGGACGAGCACGTCGCGTCCAGCCTGGTGCAACTGCGTGGCCGCCACAAGGCCGTCGCCGCCGTTGTTTCCCGCGCCCGCGAGCACGACGACGCGTCTTGCGTGCGGAAAGCAAGCCTGCGCCAGTCGGGCCACGGCACTACCCGCGCGCTGCATGAGGCTGTGCGGGGGTAATGTGCGGGCGGCCTCGGATTCGATCTGGCGCAGCGCGTCGACGCGATACACCGGCTCGGATTGCAGGGGGCTGATGCGTTTGAGCATGTGCGTAATTTCTCCCTCAAATGAAGCCGAGCAGACCCAACAATGCCCCGGCGAGCAGTAGCCATAAGGGGTTGAGCCGTGTGCGGACGACCAGCACGACGGTAAGCAGCATGAGCGCGATGCGCTGCCAATTGGTGGCTTCCTGCCGCGCCAGCAGCCAGCCGGAGGACAGCAGCAGGCCGACGGTGATGGGCGCCATGCCGTCGTGCATGGCGCGTACCCAGTGGCGATCCTTGTGAATCCGGCTGTAGCGGAAATAGGCCACGGTCATGAGCGATGACGGCAGAATCAGCCCGATGGCTGCCAGCAGGGCGCCGGGCAGTCCGAGAATCTGCCAGCCGAGCAGGGCGGAGAACAGAATCATGTTGGGGCCGGGCGAGGCCTGCCCCAGCGCCAGGGCCGAGGTAAACGCCGAATCGCTGAGCCAATGTTGCTCCACCACCAGATAGCGGTGCATGTCGGGCAGCAGGCCGATGGCGCCGCCCACTGAAAGCACAGACCACAGCAGAAAATGGCCGAACAAAGCCAGGGTGACAGAGAGGGTGTGCATCAGGCCCTCCGAATGCGCCACCAGGCCAGTGCGACGGCAATCGGACCGAGTACGACCAAGACCCAGAGCAGGTTGATACGCAGCAGGCCCACCCCGGCAAACGCCAGCCCCGCCCAGCCCCAGTTGGGCAGGTAATGGCGAATGGCGGGAAAGAGCTTGATGGCCATGGCAATCACCAGTCCGGCCACCACGGCAGACATTCCCTGCAATGCATGAGTCACTGCGGGCGTGCTGGCGTATTGGGCGTAGGCGATGGCAACGAGGAAGATCAGCACCAGCGGCGCGACCAGCATGCCCGCCAGGGCCACGGCCGCCCCGCGCCAGCCGAAGAAATGCTGCCCGACCATCAGGGCAAGATTGATCAGGTTGGGCCCTGGCAGCACTTGGCTCAGGCTGAGCATCTCGACGAACTCGCCATTGCTCAACCAGCGTTTGTCTTCCACCAGAATGCGCTGAGCAAACGGCAATACCCCGCCAACCCCCAGCAGGGTGAGGTGGTTGAACACCCAGAACAATTCGGCCTTGTGACGCGGCGACTGATGGGGGGTGGCGGTCGGGCGACTCGGATCGGCCGGTTTGTCCGCAGAGGGTAGGGAAGTCATGGAATGAGCAAGTGAATAGATGCTTCAAAAAAGCGTGGGCAGCCCCAAAAGTTTCCTGCCCCCTGAGCGCCCCCAGGGCTGGACTGCGCCCAGCCCCCAGTGGGGGGGCAAGGAAACTTGGGGCGACCCTGCGTTTCCTTGAGAGGGGAGTGTCGAGGGTAGCGAAGGCTTTCGGGACGGGTGCATTTCTCACAATGCGAAATTTGGAAATCGTGATGTGAAAACAGCCTGCTGCAACGCAGGCCTGAGGGGTTTCACTCAGCAAAAAAATGTTCCGCATTGCAAAAAAATGGATTTATGTCATTGATGTATAAAGACATAAAATTATCTCTTATATAAGACATAAGACTATGCTGCGCCGCAAAAGTCGACTACGCTCAAGCATCGAATTTTCATTCACCCGGAGAAGCAAGATGGCAGATCGCAAACAGCAAGTGGCAGCGTTGGAACAGGACTGGGCGCAGAACTCGCGCTGGAAGGGCATCAAGCGCGGTTACGGCGCAGAGGAAGTGGTGCGCCTGCGCGGTTCGGTGATGGTTGAGCATACGCTGGCCCGTCGCGGTGCGGATCGTCTGTGGAAGCAGATGCACGACATGCCGTTCGTCAACGCCCTGGGCGCCTTGACTGGCAACCAGGCCATGCAGCAAGTCAAGGCCGGCCTGCAGGCCATCTACCTGTCGGGCTGGCAAGTGGCGGGCGATGCCAACCTGGCTGGCGAGATGTATCCCGACCAGTCGCTGTATCCGGCCAACTCGGTGCCCAGCGTGGTCAAGCGCATCAACAACACCCTCACCCGAGCCGATCAGATTCAGTGGATGGAAGGCAAGCAGCCCGGTGACGAAGGCTTCATCGACTATTTCGCCCCCATCGTGGCCGATGCCGAAGCCGGTTTCGGCGGCGTGCTCAACGCCTTCGAGCTGATGAAGTCCATGATCGAGGCCGGCGCCGCCGGCGTGCACTTCGAAGACCAGTTGGCCTCGGTGAAGAAATGCGGCCACATGGGCGGCAAGGTGCTGGTGCCGACTCGCGAGGCTGTTGCCAAGCTCGTGGCAGCGCGCCTGGCGGCCGACGTCATGGGCGTGCCGACGGTGCTGGTGGCGCGCACCGACGCCGAAGCGGCCGACCTGATCACCTCCGACGTTGACGATACCGACAAGCCCTTCTGCACCGGCGAGCGCACGGTCGAAGGCTTCTACCGCACCAAGCCCGGCCTGGAGCAGGCCATCTCCCGCGGTCTGGCCTACGCGCCCTATGCTGATCTGGTGTGGTGCGAAACCGGCAAGCCCGATTTGGCCTACGCCAAGGCCTTCGCAGAAGCCATTCATGCCAAGTTTCCCGGCAAGATGCTGGCCTACAACTGCTCGCCGTCCTTCAACTGGAAGAAGAACCTCGACGATGCCACCATCGCCAAGTTCCAGAAGGAATTGGGCGCCATGGGCTACAAGTTCCAGTTCATCACCCTGGCCGGTTTCCACGCGCTGAATTACTCGATGTTCAACTTGGCCTACGGCTATGCCCGCAACCAGATGAGCGCCTTCGTCGAGTTGCAAGAGGCCGAATTCGCCGCAGCGCCCAAGGGCTTCACCGCGGTCAAGCATCAACGCGAGGTCGGCACCGGCTATTTCGACGCCGTCACCACGACGATCGAGAACGAGGCTTCCACCGCCGCGCTCAAGGGATCGACCGAAGACGAGCAGTTCTTCGACCGCAAAGTGACCTAAGACTGGAGAAGAGTGGGCAGGGCCACGATGGCCTTGGCCTGCCGAGGAGACGCAGCCGCCTCAAAATTTCTTGAGGCGGTTTTTTATTTCCGATGTTGGGGCGTGGGTTCTTACTTCACGTCGCCGCAATCGCTGCCCAGGCGCTTGCCGTTCACCTGCATGTCCGATTGAGTCGTTGCGCCCGAGGGGGCGACGCTGGTGATGCTCCATTTCGACTCGAATGTTGCTGGGCCGGTGCGGAAGGTGCCGGTCTGCGTGACCTTGGCTTGCGGCAAATCGCAGTGGAAGGTCCATTGCGTCTCGCCACCGGCCAAGGTGGCTTGCTCGCGTGTGCACTGCTTGCCGTCCATCGGCACCACCACGCTCTCCGGTTTTTGCCCCGGTTTGACGCAGATCTTCACATCGCGCTGCATCGGCACGCTCAGGTTCGGATCGACGCGAGTCGTGCCTTGAATGTCCATGCTCCAGAGCCCGGGCTCCATGGGCGCATCTTTGGCGTACGCGGTGGCGCTCAATCCGGCGAAAACCATCATCAAACCCAGGGTGGTGTAGCGCATCAAAAAACCTCCAGGGCACAGGGCCCGCAAATCATCAGGAAATGGAAATAGACTCGGTTTGACCGAGATCGCGGTGTCGGGTTTCACCCAGCCCCAGAACGGCGAGCAGGCTGATGACAGCCGCCACGGAAATGTAGCCGCCTACCCAGCTCAGCCCACCGTGCGCCACCAACACCTGGGCGACATAGGGGGCAAGCGAGGCCCCGAGAATGCCGCCGAGGTTGTAGGCCGCGCCCGAGCCGGTGTAGCGCACCGAGGTAGGAAAAATCTCGGGCAGCATCGCACCCAGTGGCGCATAGGTCATGCCCATGAGAAAGAGGGCGCCGCACAGAAATATTCCCACGCCCGTGGTGGTGGCTGAGCCCAGCAGCGGTGCCAGAGCGAAACCCCAGAGCACCGCGGCCCCGGCCGACGCGACCAAGACGGCGCGTCGCCCCAGGGCGTCGCTGGCCCAGGCCGACAACACAGTGGCCACGGCCATGCAGACGATGGCCAGCATCAGCCAGGCCTGCAGCGTCGGCTTGGGCAGATGCAAGGTGCCGATGCCATAGCTCAGCACGAACACCGCGCTGATATAGAACAAGGCGTAGCAGACCACGATAGACAACGAGCCGAGTATCAGCGGCTTGAGGTGGCCGCTGAGCAGTTCGGTCAGCGGAACGCGTCGGGGTTGCTTGGCGACTGCCTGGAACAAGGGGGTTTCAGTGAGTTTGAGTCTCGCATACAGGCCAATGAGCACCAGCACGGCGCTGACCAGAAAGGGAATGCGCCAGCCCCAGGCCATGAACTGTTCGTGGCTCAGCAGCAGGCCCAGCAGCAGGAACAGACCGTTGGCCACGAGAAAGCCGATGGAGGGCCCAAGCTGGGGAAACATGCCGAACAGACCGCGGCGGTGCTTGGGCGCATTTTCTGTGGCGAGCAGCGCCGCGCCGCCCCATTCGCCGCCGAGCCCCAGCCCCTGGCCGATGCGCAGAATGACCAGCAACCACGGAGCCAGCTCGCCGATGTGGTCATATCCGGGCAGCAGGCCGATGAGCGTGGTGCACACCCCCATGGTGAGCAGCGTGGCGACCAAGGTGGACTTGCGGCCGAATCGATCGCCGAAATGTCCGAACAGAAAGGAGCCGACCGGCCGCGCCAGAAACGCGATGCCGAAAGTGGCAAAGGCGTTGAGTGTCTGCGCCGTGGGCGAGGCGCTCGGAAAGAACACCGGCCCGATGACCAGCGCCGCGGCAATGGCGTAAACGTAGAAGTCGTAGAACTCGATGGCCGTGCCGATGAAGCTGGCGATGGCGATATGCGATGTCTTGTTAACCGGGGCGATGGACGCGGCTGTCATGGAGTCTCCTCATGTTTGTTTGCGAGCAATCTACCGGAAGGCGCGAATCCGGAATGTTTCAGAATGCAAACCGCGTTACGGAGTTTTTTGCTTGCTGCGTTTTGGCAAAGCCAGCCGCCAGATCGCCGCAGCGCAGGCTGCGATGACGGTCAGCGCCAGCAGCAGCCAGGCCAGATTGAGCCACCAAAGCCCTTCAGCAGAGAGCATGCGCGCAGCAGAGCCCAAACCGCAGCAATCGGGCAACCAGGCGCTGGCGTTTGCCCAGCCGGCGCAGGCGATGGACAGCCCCTGCGCGGCCAGCCCGGCGAGGCCGAGCAGCAGCAAAATCCAGGTGAACCGGGTATTGAGGCGGAACCCCAGCAGCAGCATGAGGGCGAACAAAAAGGCGGGCAGTCCCGCCCAGACGGCGACGCCTTGGAACAACATTGCGCACACCGCCACGGTTCACACCCTCTCAGTCTGTCGATGCCGTCGTCGCGGTGTAGGTGACGAAGTGATAGGCCCAGCCTTCAGGCGCGAGGTGCGACTCTCGGGCGGTTTCGGTGAAGCGGCTGCGGTCCCAATTGGGAAAGCGCGTGTCGCCGTCGAAGTCGTGGTCGATCTCGGTGAGTTCCAGCCGGTCGGCCAGGGGTAGCGCTTGGGCATAGAGCTGGGCGCCGCCGATGACGAAGGACAGTGCATCGTTGCTGATCCGTTGCAGTGCCGCCGGAAGTGACTCGGCAGGTTCCGCCCCCGCCGCCTGCCATCCGGGCTGACGGCTGATCACGATATTGCGGCGTCCCGGAAGCGGTCGTCCCAATGAATCCCAGGTACGGCGCCCCATCAGGATGGGGTGGCCCAGGGTGAGGCGCTTGAAGTGCTGCAGATCGGCCGGGAGATGCCAGGGCATGCCGCCGTCTTTGCCAATCATGCCGTTGCGCGCCACGGCGGCGATGAGGACGAGTTCGGTCATACCGCCACAGGCGCCTTGATCGCCGGATGGTGCTGATAGTGGCTCAGGACGAAATCGTCGAAGGTGTAGTCGAACAGGCTCTCGGGTTTGCGCGCGAACTCCAGTGTGGGGTAGGGGTAGGGCGCGCGGCTGAGTTGCTCCTGCACCTGGGCGAAATGGTTGCTGTAGAGGTGGCAGTCGCCCCCGGTCCAGACGAAATCGCCGGGCAGAAGATCGGTCTGTTGCGCGATCATCAAGGTGAGCAGCGCATAGCTGGCGATGTTGAAGGGCACGCCAAGAAAAATATCGGCGCTGCGCTGATAGAGCTGGCAGCTCAGGCGTCCCGGTTCTCCGGGTTGGCGCGGTGGGGCGACGTAGAACTGGAAAAACGCATGGCAGGGCGGCAGGGCCATTTCCGCGATCTGGCCGACGTTCCAGGCGCTGACGATGATGCGGCGCGAATCCGGCTGGGTGCGCAGTTGCCGCAGCACTTCGCTGATCTGGTCGATGGAACGGTGCGGGTCGTCGGCCGTCGGCGCGGGCCACGAACGCCATTGCACGCCGTAGATCGGACCGAGTTCGCCGTCTGCGCGCGCCCATTCGTCCCAGATCGTCACGCCATGTTCTTGGAGCCAGCGCACGTTCGACTCGCCGCGCAGAAACCACAACAGCTCGTAGGCGATGCTTTTGAAATGCACCCGCTTGGTGGTGATGAGCGGAAAACCGGCCGACAGATCGAAGCGCATCTGGTGACCGAACACGCTGCGCGTGCCCGTGCCGGTGCGGTCGGTCTTGTCCTGGCCGTGGGTGAAGACGTGACGCATCAGGTCTTCGTAAGGGGTGGGGATGGCGGTCATGAAACACACTTCGTTGGACGCAGGCCGTGGGCTGGCGCAAAGAATATGGCAGAGGCGCAAGAGCCTCGCGCGGGGCAATCTTACCCACGACCTGAGCGTTCACGGCTGGGATGCAGCACAGCGAGCGGCTTTTGCGGTGCCCAGACCACTTGGCGTCAGGTCACAGCTCTCATCATTGTGCCTACATGCTGCAACTGGGCTCCACAACTCACTGCATGAACTGCAGCGACGCCAAGCTGGCGTAGAGGCCGCCGCGGGCCATGAGTTCGGCGTGGGTGCCGATGTCGATGATGCGGCCCTGATCCATCACCACAATGCGGTCGGCGCGCTGCACGGTGGCGAGGCGGTGGGCGATGACCAGGGTGGTGCGGTCGCGCATGGCGTGTTCGAGCGCGGTCTGCACGTCGCGCTCGCTGGCGGCGTCGAGCGCGCTGGTGGCTTCGTCGAGCAGCAGCAGCGGGGCGTTTTTCAGAATGGCGCGGGCGATGCTGATGCGCTGGCGCTGGCCGCCGCTCAAGCGTACGCCGCGCTCGCCCAGATAGGTGGCGTCGCCCTGCGGCAGTTCGCGCAGAAATTCTTCAGCCTGCGCCGCGCGGGCTGCGGCCTGCACTTCGGCGTCGGTGGCTTCCGGGCGGCCGTAGCGAATGTTGTCGGCCGCGCTGGCGGAAAAAATCACCGCGTCCTGCGGCACCAGGCCGATGCGCTGGCGCAGCGCCTTGAAGTCGGCCTGCTGCACGTCCACGCCGTCGATGCGGATGCTGCCTTGCTGCGCGTCGTAAAAGCGCAGCAGTAGTTGCAGCACGGTGGTCTTGCCGGCGCCGCTGGGGCCGACCAGGGCCACGGTTTCGCCGGGTTTGATCTGCAGCGAAAAGTCGTCGAGCGCCGGTTTGTCCGGCCGCGAAGGGTAGAAAAACCGCACATGGTCGAGCACCACCGCCGAGCCGCGCTGCACCGCGGGTAGCGCGACCGGATGCGCCGGATTGCGCACGGGCGATTGTTCGGCCAGCAGTTCCATCAGGCGCTCAGTGGCGCCGGCCGCGCGCAGCAAGTCGCCAAACACTTCGGCCAGCGCGGCGGCCGAACCGGCCACCAGGCCGATGTAGAGCACCGTCTGGCCCAGAACACCGGCGCTCATGCGGCCTTCCATGACCGACACCGTGCCCAGATACAGGCCATAGAGCAGGGCGCCGAACATGGCGACGATGATGAAGGCGGTGAGCAGCGAGCGCACCTTGTTGCGGCTGACCGCGGTGCGGAATGCGGTTTCGGCCGAGTTGGAAAATCGCCGGGCTTCGTCGTCTTCGCGGGCGTAGCTCTGCACCACAGGCATGGCGGCGAGCACTTCGGAGGCCAGCGCGCTGGCGTCGGCGATGCGGTCCTGGCTGGCGCGCGACAGGCGCCGCACACGGCGGCCGATGAACACGGCGGGGGCCACCACCACGGCAATCACCACCAGCACGCCCAGCATCAGACCGGGGTTGGTGATGATGAGCATGGTCATACCGCCGATCAGCACCACCACGTTACGCAGTCCCATGGAAAAACTGGTGCCGACAACGGTCTGCACCAGCGTGGTGTCGGTGGTGAGACGAGACAGCACTTCGCCGGTTTGCGTGTGCTCGAAAAACTGCGGGCTCTGCCGCAGCACGTGGGCATAGACGGCGCTGCGCACATCGGCGGTGATGCGCTCGCCCAGCCAACTCACCATATAAAAGCGCGCGGCGGAAAACACCCCCAGCGCCACGGCCAGCCCGAACAGTCCGGCGAAATGCCAGCCTAAAGCCGCCCGGCTGGCTTGCGCATGCAGCATGCCGGCGTCGATCAGCCAGCGCAGCGCCATGGGGAAGGCCAGGGTGCTGCCCGCAGCGAGCAACAAGAAGAGCAGCGCCACCGCAATGCGTCCACGATACGGGCGCAGAAACGGCAGCAAGCCGCTCAAGCTACGCATCGAGCGGCTACGGGGGCGTTTGTCGGTTTGGGGGAGGGAGCGGGATGAGGCGTATTCGGCGGACATGCAGGCATTACAGCATGTCAGCTTTCAGCATGCAGGACGAATGTCAAACGGCGGATCGAATGTCGGGATCGCCTTGCGCCTGATTGGGCTCGGGCGCTTGAGCCTCGTGATCGAGTTGCAGCACCTCCGGCTCTTGCGTCATGCCGGTGCGGCTGTAGCCGGTGAAATGCGCCCCGGCTTCGATGTCGAGTGATTGCGCCGTCACGTCGCCTTCGACCTGGCCCTGGCCGTGAATGCGCAGTTGTTCCGTCGCGTGCACTTTGGCCTTGATGCGCCCGTGCACCAGCACGCTGCGAGCGCTGACCTGTTTGCCTTCGATCGCGCCAGTGGTGGAGACTTCGAGATCGCCATCGACCTGCACCGTGCCGAAGATCGTGCCGTCAACGCGCAGATTGCCCGCCGCGCGCAGGTCGCCATGCACCTCGCTGCCCGCGCCGATGTACGTCAGCGCCGAGGGCGTGACGGCGGCCGTCGCGGCGGAGGCGGCGGCGGATTCTTTCGACCAGACATCAGTGGTCTTCGGCGTTTTCGGCTTGAACATGAGGCAGTCCTATCGTTGGGCAAGCAGGTAGATGGTGGGGTCGAGCGTCTTGTCCCCGTAGAGCAAGGTGTAGTGCAAATGCGGGCCGGTGGAGCGGCCGGTATTGCCCGACAGGGCGATGACCTGACCACGCGTGACCGTGTCGCCCGCCTTGACCCGGATGGTGCTGAGGTGGCCGAACAGGCTGCGATAGCCGAAGGGATGGGCGATGACCACGCAGTTGCCATAGCCCGACTTCCACCCCGCACTCTCGACCACGCCGATGGCGGTGGCGTGGACGGGCGTGCCCGGTTTCACGCCGAAGTCGATGCCGTTGTGAAACTCCACGCCGCCGCCCATGGGGTTGGGGCGCAGGCCGTAATCCGATGTGATGGGCGCATCGCCATTGACAGGGTCGCCCATGGGCCGCGCCGCCTCCAGCGAAGCGAGGTGATGGGCTTGCGGTAGCAACAGACTCAGGCGCGCACCGATCAGATCGACTTCATCGTGCAGCAGCGCTGGGGCATTGGCCGCGTTGAGCGGTTGGGCGATGCCGCCCTGGTTGACGTTTTTCTCCTCGACCGGAAACTGCTCGGCCCGCTTCTGCACAAATCCGCGCATGGTGGTGGCGAGGCTGTCCACGCGCTGCTTGAGCGCGAGAAGATGGCTGGCCATGGCGCCGTTTTCGGCCTGCAGCCGGGCGTTGGCGCTCTGGGCGGTAGCGGCTTGCGCGGCCAGTTGATCCGCGCGCTGCTGAAGATTGCCGCTGGCGACTTGGCGCCAGGCCATGAAAAACGTGACCATGAGCCACAGGGCCACGGCCGCCAGCACCCAGAAAGCCGCACGACGCAGGGCATCGAGGTCGATACGGAAACTGTGCGCGGCATGGCCCGGCCGGGTAATGAGAATTTCCAGATGCCGCGAGTGCGCCGCCGCGCGCGGGTTGGCGGGCTTGCCGAACAGGGCGGAGATCAGGGCAGGGCGCTTGGGCAATCGCATGAGTGAAGAGTCTGCGGGCGGATCGTTGACAAATTCTACCCAGCGCAGGGGGCGAGCCCCCGCAAATGCGGGTGAATGGTTACAGCTTGAAACGACACAGTCGGGCGCGGCTGAAGGACGGCTGTGAGTCAGTTTTTGATGGGCCGCCAACGCAAAGTCCTGCTGGAGACGCGGTGCAATCGCTGCCGGTATAGTGCTCGGATGACTGCACATTTCCCCAGCTCTTCGGCATCTTCCTCAGATAAGGAGAGCGCCATCCGCATCATCGGTGCGCGGCAGAACAATCTCAAGAACCTCGATCTGGACATTCCGCTGGGGCGCATTGTCGTCGTCACCGGCGTTTCGGGGTCGGGCAAGAGTTCGCTGGTGTTCGACACGGTGTACGCCGAAGGGCAGCGGCGCTATGTCGAGACGTTCTCGCCTTACGCGCGGCAGTTTCTCGACCGCATGGATCGCCCGCAGGTCGATCGCATCGAAGGCATTCCGCCGGCGATCGCCATCGATCAGACCAACCCGGTGCGCACCTCGCGTTCCACCGTGGGCACCATGACCGAGCTGGCCGATCATCTCAAGCTGCTGTTCGCCCGTGCGGCCAGACTGTACTGCCGCGGCTGCGGCGCGGAGGTGCGGCGGGATACGGCGCAGAGCATCGTCGAGGACGTGCAGCGCCGCGCGCGCCTGCTGCCGCAGGGGCTGCGCGCCGCCGTGGTGTTCGCGGTGGCAATGCCGCAGGGCATGAGCGTGGAGCACATCACCCAGCAGCTCGCCGCGCAGGGTTACACCCGCATTCTCGGCGAGCGCGACACGCCCAAAGGACGGGTGCTCGACGTGGTGCAGGACCGGCTGCGTCTGCCGACCGACGAGCCCGCGCGGCTCAGCGAGGCCGTCGAGTCGGCGCTGCGGCTGGGCCAGGGACGCATGGAAGTGCACGAGCTGCCGCGCGATGTTGAGGCCGCCGAGAGCAATGGGATGGTGTGGCGTTATTCCTCGGATCTGCACTGCCCGGATTGCGACATCCACTACCGCGACCCCAGCCCGGGTTTGTTCAGCTTCAATTCGCCCGTCGGCGCTTGCGAAACCTGTCGCGGTTTCGGCCGGGTGATCGGCGTCGACCTCGATCTGGTGATTCCCGATGCGCGCAAAACCCTGCGGGCCGGGGCGGTGAAACCCTGGCAGACGCAGAGCTTTGCCGAATGCCAGACCGATCTGGAGCGCTACGCCGCGCAGGCCGAGATCAGGCTCGATGTGCCCTGGGCCGAGCTCAGCGAACGCGAGCGCACCTGGGTCATCGAGGGCGACCCCGACTGGCGCGGCAACTGGCAGAAGCAGTTCTACGGGGTGCGGCGCTATTTCGACTGGCTGGAGAGCCGCGCTTACAAGATGCATGTGCGCGTGCTGTTGTCCAAGTACCGCAGCTACACCGCCTGCCCCACCTGCCAGGGCGCGCGGCTCAAGACCGAAGCGCTGTTGTGGCGCATCGGCTCGTTGGAACAGGCCGAGGCCGCGATCGGCGGAGAGGGCAGCTACGCGCGATTTCGCCCTGCAGGGGCGTCCTGGAGCGACGCCGTGCTGGCCAGCCTGCCGGGGCTGAATCTGCACGACGTCAACTCGCTCCCGATCGAGCGTCTGCAGCGTCTGTTCGCCGATCTGGCGCTGCCGGACATGGCGCAAGCCGCCAGCAGCATGCTGCTCGACAACATCCGCTCGCGTCTGCGCTACCTGCGCGATGTCGGCCTGGGCTATCTCACCCTCGACCGCCAGTCGCGCACCTTGTCGGGCGGAGAGGTGCAGCGCATCAACCTCACCACCGCGCTAGGTACGGCGCTGACGCAAACCCTGTTCGTGCTCGACGAGCCGTCCATCGGCCTGCACCCGCGCGATCTCGACCGGCTGGGCGGTGTGCTGCATCGGCTCAAGGAGGCGGGCAATTCGCTGCTACTCGTCGAGCACGATCCCCAGCTCATGCGCACCGCCGACTGGATGCTGGAAATCGGCCCCGGCCCGGGCGAGCGCGGCGGGCATCTGGTATTCCAGGGCACACTCGATCAGGCGCAGCGCTCAAACACGCTGACCGGCCGTTACCTCAGCGGTGAACTGAAGGTGAGCGATGCTTTGCCGCGCCGACGCACCCCGCGCCGCGATGCGCAGGGCGGTCTGCTGGCGCCGCGCCTCATTCTGGAAGGCGCGCGCGAGCACAACCTCAAGTCGCTGACGGTCGAGATTCCGCTGGGCTTCATGACGGCGCTCACTGGCGTGTCGGGCTGCGGCAAATCCACCCTCATCGGCGACGTGCTGTATCCGGCGCTGGCCCGCTCGCTGGGCAAGACCGCACCCGTGCCCGGCGCTTTCGACCGCCTGCTCGGCGCCGATCAGGTGGGTGATGTGGTGCTGGTCGATCAGTCGCCCATCGGCAAGACGGCCCGCTCCAACCCGGTGAGTTTCGTCGGCGCTTTCGACGGCATTCGCGCCCTGTTCGCCGCTTTGCCCGCCGCACGCGAGCGCAGCTACACCGCGGGCACTTTCAGCTTCAACAGCGGCGACGGCCGTTGCCCCACCTGCGGCGGTTCGGGCTTCGAGCATGTGGAAATGCAGTTCCTGTCGGACGTCTACCTGCGTTGCCCCGACTGCGACGGCAAGCGCTACCGCGCCGAAGTGCTCGAAGTGCAACTGCCGGCGCAGGCCGGGTTCGCCCCGCTGAACATGGCCGAGGTGCTCGACCTCACCGTGGCCGAGGCGCTGCAGCGCTTTCACGGCCAGGCCGACATCACCCGGACGCTGCAGGCCCTGGTGGATGTGGGGCTGGACTATCTGCGCCTGGGCCAGCCCACGCCAACGCTATCAGGCGGGGAAGCCCAGCGGCTCAAGCTCGCGGGTTTTCTGGCCGAGGCCGCCAAGACCCGGGCCGGACTGGCGCGCAAGGGCACGCTGTTCTTGTTCGACGAGCCGACCACCGGACTGCATTTCGACGACGTGGCCAAACTGCTGCGGGCCCTGCGCAAACTGCTCGACGCCGGGCACACCGTGCTGGTGATTGAGCACAACCTCGATGTCATCGCCTCGTCGGACTGGGTCATCGACCTCGGCCCCGAAGGGGGCGACGCCGGGGGGCGGCTGGTTTTCGCTGGGCCGCCCGACGAGCTGGCCGCCTGCGCGACATCGTTTACCGGCCAGGCGCTGGCGCGGGATGCGGCGCAGCGACGGGCCGGGCAAAACCCCTCCCCACCCCAACCCTCCCCACCCAGTGGGGAGGGGGTGTTCTCCTCCTCCACTCGTGGGGGAGGTCGGGAGGGGCATCCGAAGGACGCGCGAAGCGCCGTTCTCACCTCCTCCACTTGTGGGGGAGGCCGGGAGGGGGCAGCGAACGCCTCGTCTCTGTTGCAAGCCGCCGAGCCCGCTGCGAGCTACTCCGCCGCCGACGAACCCGTCGGCCCGCACCTCGCCAGCGCGCTGCGCGCCGGCAAGGCCGGATTCATCGCCATCCGCCAGGCGCGTGAGCACAATCTGCGCGGGGTCGATGTGGATATTCCGCGTGGCGAGATGACGGTCATCACCGGCGTTTCCGGTTCCGGCAAATCGACCCTGGCCTTCGACGTACTGTTCACCGAAGGTCAGCGGCGCTATCTGGAGTCGATCAATGCCTACGCCCGGCAGTTCGTGCAACCCGCGGCGCGGCCCGATGTGGAAGCCATCGTCGGCATTCCGCCCACGGTCGCCATCGAGCAACGCACCAGCCGCGGCGGGCGCAAGAGCACCGTGGGCACGCTCACCGAGGCGTATCACTTCCTGCGGTTGATCTACGCCAAGTGCGGCACGCAATACTGTCCGGACTGCAACATCCCCATCGAGCCGCAAAGCCCGGAGGCCATTGCCGCGCAATTGCTGCGCGACTGGCGCGGCCAGCACATCGGGCTGCTGGCGCCGCTGGTGGTGCAGCGCAAGGGTTACTACACCGATCTGGCGGTATGGGCGCGCAGCATGGGCTACACCCATCTGCGGGTGGACGGCGCATTCGTGCCGACCGATCCCTGGCCGCGGCTCGATCGCTTCAAGGAGCACAGCATCGAACTCCCCGTCGGCGACGTGGTGGTGCGGGCGGAGAACGAGGAGGCATTGCGTGATCTGCTGCGGCGTGCCTTGGCGCTGGGCAAAGGCGTGGTGCTGGTGCTGGCGCCGCTGGATGGTTTGAAGGAGGCGATGGAAGCCGGGCAGCCCGAGCCACCGATGCGCAGCCTGCTGCTGTCCACCAAACGCGCCTGTCCGGGCTGCGGGCGCAGCTTCCGCGAACTCGATCCACGCCAGTTTTCCTACAACTCGCCCACCGGCTGGTGCCCCACCTGCTTCGGCACCGGGGAACTGATCGCCGGTTTCGATGCCGAGCAGACCGGCGAGGAGGCCGCCTGGGCCGAGGCGGACGGCGAGAAGGCTGCGTCGCGAGGCAAACCGGGCCGGGGCCGCAAGGCCGCGCCCGAGGCTGAGCCGGGCGCTCCGTCCACCTGCCCGAGCTGCCACGGCGCGCGGCTGAACCGCGACAGTCTGGCGGTTCGGCTGCGCGATCAGTCCATCGCCCAGCTTGCCGCACGCGATATCGATGCCGCGGCCGCCTGGTTCGGAGCACTGGCCCTCACGCCGCGGGAAGCCGAGATCGTGCGCGACGCCCTGAGCGAAATCCGTTCGCGCCTGGCCTTCATGCAGCAGGTGGGCCTCGGCTATCTGGGGCTGGACCGCGGCGCGCCCACGCTCTCCGGCGGCGAGGCGCAGCGCATCCGGCTGGCGGCGCAACTCGGCAGCAATCTGCGCGGCGTTTGCTACGTGCTCGACGAGCCGACCATCGGCCTGCATCCTCGGGACAACCGCATCCTGCTCGACGCGCTGGACCGGCTCAAGGCCAAGGGCAACACGCTGGTGGTGGTGGAACACGACGAAGACACCATGCGCCGCGCCGATCATCTCATCGACATCGGCCCGGGGGCGGGGCGTCGTGGCGGTCAGGTCGTGGCCAGCGGCGCGCTGGCGGAAGTCATGGCCCACGCCGACACGGCCACCGCGCGCAGCCTGCGCGATCCCATGCCCTGGCCGCTGCAGCCGCGCCCGCTCACCCGGGCCGACCAACCCGCGCTGCATCTGCACAGCGCGCACCTGCACAATCTGCAGGGCTTGAGCGCGCAGTTTCCGCGAGGGCGGCTCACCGTGGTCACTGGGGTGTCGGGTTCGGGCAAATCCACGCTGGCCCGCGAAGTGCTGGTACCTGCGCTGCGTCAGCGGCTTGCGGGGCATGCGGGCGAGATTGAGGACGCGGGCGATCTGACGGGCTGGGAAGGCCTTGAGCGCGTGCTCGAAGTCGATCAGTCCCCCATCGGCAAGACGCCCCGTTCTTGCGCCGCCACCTATCTGGGCCTCTGGGACGGCATTCGCCAGTTGTTCGCCGACACCGAGGAAGCGCGCATCCGCGGCTATACCGCCAGCCGATTCTCCTTCAACGCTGGCCCCGGCCGCTGCCCGACCTGCGAGGGGCAGGGCGCGGTGAAAGTGGCGATGAACTTCTTGCCCGACGTCACCGTGCCCTGCACCGATTGCAACGGTCTGCGCTTCAACCCTGAAACGCTCGCAGTGCGGCTGCGCGGCCGCAACGCCGGCGAGGTGCTGCAGATGGAGGTGGACGAAGCCGTCGAGTTTTTCGCGGCGCACCGCAAAATCCATCACGCGCTGCAATTGCTGCAGGACGTGGGGCTGGGTTATCTGCAACTCGGCCAGCCCAGTCCGTTTCTGTCGGGCGGCGAGGCACAGCGCATCAAGCTGGTCACCGAACTCGCCACCGCCGGAACCCGGCCGACGGTGTACGTGCTCGACGAGCCGACCGTCGGTCTGCACAAGACCGACACCGAAAAACTCATTCGCGTGCTGCACCGCCTGACCGACAGCGGTCATACCGTGGTGGTCATCGAGCATGACCTCGACATGATGGCCAATGCCGACTGGCTGATCGATCTCGGCCCTGAAGGCGGCAAGGGCGGCGGGCGGCTGGTGATGCAGGGGCCGACGGCCGACTTCCTCGAAGCCGATGCGCCGGGGCATACCGCCAAGGCGCTGCGCGACGCTTGGACGCAGCATCAGGCGCAATATCGAGCGGCACGCGCCGATTTGGCTTGAGCCACGCAAAACCCACTCTTATCTCTTATGTCATATACAAGACTGTTTCATTCCACCCTTGCCGAGGCATAGAATGCTCGGGTTACTACCGAAGGAGACCCCCCATGGATCAACACATCCGCGTGCCCGCAGGCGAAAAAATCACGGTCAACCCGGACTTTTCGCTCAATGTTCCCGACCATCCCATCATTCCTTACATCGAGGGCGACGGCACGGGCTTCGACATCACCCCAGTGATGATCAAGGTGGTGGACGCTGCGGTTGAGAAGGCCTACGGCGGCAAGCGCAAGATCGCCTGGATGGAAATTTTCGCCGGCGAAAAGGCCACGCGGGTGTACGGCCCCGACGTGTGGCTGCCCGAGATCACCCTGCAGATCCTGCGCGATTACGTGGTGTCGATCAAGGGCCCGTTGACCACCCCGGTCGGCGGCGGCATCCGCTCGCTCAACGTCGCGCTGCGGCAGGAGCTCGACCTCTACGTCTGCCTGCGTCCGGTGCGCTATTTCCAGGGCGTGCCCTCGCCGGTCAAACACCCGGAAAAGACCAATATGGTCATTTTCCGCGAGAACTCCGAAGACATCTACGCCGGCATCGAGTGGGCCGCCGAGTCGGACGGGGCGAAGAAACTCGTCAATTTCCTCATCAACGAGATGGGGGTGAAAAAAATCCGCTTCCCCGAAACCTCGGGTATCGGCATCAAGCCGGTATCGCGTGAGGGCACCGAGCGCCTGGTGCGCAAGGCGCTGCAATACGCCATCGACAATGACCGCAAGTCGGTCACCCTGGTGCACAAGGGCAACATCATGAAGTTCACCGAAGGTGCCTTCCGCGACTGGGGCTACGGTCTGGCGAGCAAGGAATTCGGCGCCCAGTTGCTCGACGGCGGGCCGTGGATGCGCTTCAAAAATCCCAAAACTGGCCGCGAGATTGTGGTGAAAGACATGATCGCCGACGCCTTTCTGCAGCAAATCCTGCTGCGCCCGGATGAATATGACGTGATCGCCACGCTCAACCTCAATGGCGACTACGTTTCCGACGCGCTCGCGGCCCAGGTGGGCGGCATCGGCATTGCGCCGGGCGCCAATCTCTCCGACAGCGTGGCCATGTTCGAGGCCACCCACGGCACCGCGCCGAAGTATGCCGGTAAAGACTATGTGAATCCCGGCTCCGAAATCCTCTCCGCCGAAATGATGTTGCGCCACATGGGCTGGGTCGAAGCCGCTGACCGCATCATCGCCAGTATGGAAAAGTCCATCCTGTCCAAACAGGTGACCTACGACTTCGCCCGTCTGCTGCCAGACGCCACCCAGGTGAGCTGCTCCGGCTTCGGTCAGGTGATGATCGACCATATGTGACCCTCGTTGCTGACGCCTGAAAGCGCCCCCAGACCTGCCGCGTTCGCGTCAGGCCCACCCGGGGTGGACAAGGAAACTTGGGGCGGCCCTGCGTTTTCTCATAAGACCGCTCCGGCGGTCTTTTTTATGCGGGTTGCGAGTGAGGGATCATCCGCTCTTGTTTTCTGTCGGCCCCGCCGCAGATGGATGGCTCGGATGCGGTTTTTTGTTGTTCGGCCGACCTTGCGGAATTACCCTTGGCGACAACAAACCACGGCAGACCTCCCTACAATTTTGAGCATGTCAGCTTCCCATTCCCCCCCTCCAGCAGACGGCGGCGCCGTCGTTGTCGAGCGTCAGACGCTGCGGCTCAAGCCGCCGGCGATGTATCAGGTCATCCTGCTCAACGACAACTTCACGCCGATGGAATTCGTGGTTGTCGTGATTCAGCACTATTTCAACAAAGACCGCGAAACGGCGACGCAAATCATGTTAAAAGTGCACCGTGACGGCCGGGGCGTTTGCGGGGTTTACACCCGCGACATCGCGGCCACCAAGGTGGAGCAGGTGATCGGCGCGGCCCGTCAGGCCGGTCACCCTTTGCAGTGTGTGATGGAAGCCATTTAGGAGGCTCGTGATGATTGCGCAAGAACTGGAAGTCAGCCTGCATATGGCTTTTGTCGAGGCGCGCCAACAGCGCCACGAATTCATTACCGTGGAGCATCTGCTGCTGGCCCTGCTCGACAACCCTTCTGCCGCCGAGGTGCTGCGCGCGTGCTCGGCCAATCTGGACGATCTGCGCAAAAGCCTGACCGCGTTCATCAAGGAAAACACCCCCATCGTGCCGGGTTCGGACGATGTGGACACCCAGCCCACGCTGGGATTCCAGCGCGTCATTCAGCGCGCCATCATGCACGTGCAGTCCACCTCCAACGGCAAGAAAGAGGTGACGGGCGCCAATGTGCTGGTGGCGATCTTCAGCGAGAAAGATTCACACGCGGTCTATTACCTGCACCAGCAGGGTGTCACCCGGCTCGACGTGGTGAATTTCCTCTCGCACGGCATCCGCAAGTCCGAGCCGGTCGAACCGGCCAAGTCGGCTTCGGCGCCGAGCGAAGACGGTGGGGACGAGAAAGAGGGCAAGGAATCGCCGCTCGATCAGTTCACCCTCAACCTCAACGCGCTGGCGCAGCAGGGCAAGATCGATCCGCTCATCGGCCGCGAGCATGAAGTCGAGCGCGTCATTCAGATTCTTTGCCGCCGTCGCAAAAACAACCCGCTGTTGGTGGGCGAAGCCGGCGTGGGCAAGACCGCTATTGCCGAGGGTCTGGCCTGGCGCATTACCGAAGGGCAGGTGCCGGCCATTCTCCAAGACGCCGTGGTTTATTCGCTCGACATGGGCGCGCTGCTGGCGGGCACCAAATATCGCGGCGATTTCGAGCAGCGCCTCAAGGCCGTGCTCAAGCAGCTCAAGGACAAGCCGCACGCGGTGCTGTTCATCGACGAAATTCATACCCTGATCGGCGCTGGTTCGGCTTCGGGCGGCACGCTCGACGCCAGCAATCTGCTCAAGCCGGCGCTGTCGTCGGGCCAGTTGCGCTGCATCGGCGCCACCACCTTCACCGAGTACCGCGGCATTTTCGAGAAAGACGCCGCGCTGTCGCGCCGTTTCCAGAAGATCGACGTGGTCGAGCCCAGCGTGCAGCAGACCGTTGAAATTCTGCGCGGCCTCAAGTCGCGGTTTGAAGAGCACCACGGCGTGAAGTATTCGCCCGGCGCGCTGTCGGCCGCGGCCGAACTCTCGGCCAAGTACATCAACGACCGCCACCTGCCCGACAAAGCCATCGACGTCATCGACGAAGCCGGCGCGGCGCAGCGCATTCTGCCCAAGAGCAAGCAGAAAAAGACCATCGGCAAAATCGAGATCGAGGAGATCATCTCCAAGATCGCCCGGGTGCCGGTGCACAGCGTCACCACCGACGATCGCTCCAAGCTCAAGAGCCTAGACCGCGACCTGAAAAACGTCGTGTTCGGGCAAGAGGCCGCCATCGACGCGCTGGCCGCCGCCATCAAAATGGCGCGCTCCGGCCTGGGCAAGCCCGACAAACCCATTGGCGCCTTCCTGTTCAGCGGTCCCACGGGCGTTGGCAAAACCGAGGTGGCCAAGCAACTGGCGTTCACTCTGGGCGTCGATCTCATTCGCTTCGACATGTCCGAATACATGGAGCGCCACACCGTCTCGCGCCTCATCGGCGCGCCGCCCGGCTATGTGGGCTTCGACCAGGGCGGCCTGCTCACCGAGGCGGTGACCAAGAAGCCGCACGCCGTGCTGCTGCTCGACGAAATCGAGAAAGCCCACCCGGATGTGTTCAACGTGCTGCTGCAGGTCATGGACAACGGCACCCTCACCGACAACAACGGGCGCAAGGCCGACTTCCGCAACATCATTCTCATTATGACCACCAATGCCGGCGCGGAAGCCATGCAGAAATCCGTCATCGGTTTCACCAACAAGCGCGAGCAGGGCGACGAGATGGCCGACATCAAGCGCCTGTTCACCCCCGAGTTCCGCAACCGGCTCGACGCGACCATCAGCTTCAAGCCGCTGGACGAAACCATCATCCTGCGCGTGGTGGATAAATTCCTGCTCCAGCTCGAAGCCCAGCTTGCCGAAAAGAAGGTGGACATCACCTTCTCCGACGCCCTGCGCAAGCATCTGGCTAAGGCCGGTTTCGACCCCCTCATGGGCGCCCGCCCGATGCAGCGTCTCATCCAAGACACCCTGCGCCGCGCCCTGGCCGACGAACTGCTGTTCGGCCGCCTGGTCGATGGCGGGCGGGTGTCGGTGGATATTGATGAAGCGGCAGCCGAGAAAGACAAAATCAAACTCGACATCACCCCGCCCGAACCGCGCCCGAAGAAAAAAGAAGCCGAGGACGCTGCGGCCTGACGTTCTCAAGCATCGGTTCAGTAAAACGCCCCGTTATTCGGGGCGTTTTGCTTTTTGATACGGGTGTTTCAAATGTGGCGAGGGTGGTGCGCGGGGTGGGGGATAGACTGCGGGTGAGGAATATGAAGGGGTGCTACGAAGATAGACCTGACCCCAGTCTTCGGACCCCAATCTTCGTGACCCCAATCTTCGTGACCCCAATCTTCCGCTGTCATTTTTCGCAAATTTCACATAGGAGAAGTGAATTGAAAATCAGGACGGAACACAAATACATCGGTGCCGCACTTATGCAAATTGCCGAGCACGAACAATTCACTGCCATCAACGCGATGAAAATCAAGGGGGAGTCGATCAACAATGCATTTAAGATCAATAACAATATTGGTCTATTGTGTAAATACGCATCTGAGCCGAATGGTGGAGGTGAGTATCTCTTCACTTTTCAGGCCGACCATGTTGCAGCTATCGAAAAAATTACCAAACACAACGATCATGCGTTTATTGCGCTCGTTTGTATCGAAGACGCTGAGATTTGTTGCCTGACTGTTGATCAGTTCAACACGCTAATCGAGAGTAGAAAAAAATCAGCAGGGCATGATGAGGATTTGTATCAAATCTTAGTTACAGCAGAGCAAGGCAACAGCCTTCGCGCTTATGTAAATGCAGCTGGAAAGAAGGGGAGAGTAGCTAGGAAAAAACTAATTATTGCGCGGAAAGCCTTCCCGAGCGACCTTTTTGGCTAAGGAAACACTTGTGTAAGAGTTGGGGGTCAGGTCTAGCTATGATGCATTTGCAACAAAGCTAGACCTGACCCCGTCTTGTTCGTCTTGTTACGTCTTGTTAATTTTTAGGAAAAAACGTGCAAATGGGGTCAGGTCTATCTTTGTTGCACTGAGTGAATCAACACGAGGCCTGCCCCCCAACTTTCCTTCGCTCGCCATCATCACCTGCGAAGCAATCGTTTAAGAAGAGTGGTTGGATAATCTTGGCGGTGGCCTACGGCGAGATAGACGTAGATATTTCCGTCCAGGTGTTGGTACACCAGCTTGTGATGGGATGTGAGGACGTTTTTGTAATTCATTATTCCAACAGCAGCCAGTTCTGGAATTGGTGAACCGTCTAAAATGCCTGTTTCTATCAGGCGTAATTTTTCAAAAATTTCATCTTCTGCAATTATCCAGGCCGATTCGCCCCATTTGTCGAGCATGTAGTCTTGCAGCGAAAGCAGATCTTCCTGCGCGTCGGGAAGGATGATGATGGCCATTACTTCCGGCTCTGGCGGGCGGCCTTTAATTGGGCGCGCGATTCCTCGACTGAAAATCCTTTGCCTTGTTGTCGGTCTTTTTCGCCGAGTGCGATGATTTTGAGGGCGGAAATTAGCGCTTCTTTTTCCTGAAATTGTTTGACATGTTCAATCACCATGCTGGCTTCGCCATTTTGGGTGATGACATAGGGAGTGCCGTTCAATTCCAGATCTTCGGATATCTGGGCGGCGTGGCTTTTGAGGTAGGAAATGGATTTGATGTTGCTGACGGATTGCATGGGGCCTCCGGGGTGAATTCAGTCTGAATTTAGGTCTGAATTCAGTCTCAGTCAATGACCGCAGTGGCCTACGTCTGCGCCAGACCTTGCGCAGCTTCTTGTAGCGCCCGGATGAAATTCTCCCGCAGGGGGTTGGGCGTCTGCGCGGGCTGAAGAATGCCGAGTTCGATGGTGGCGGGTTGGCCGAGCAGGGGGCGGTACTGCACGCCGGGGCGTTTTAGCTGGCGTAGCGAAGCCGGCACGAGGGCCACGCCCATGCCGCAGGAGACCAGGCCGATGACGGTTTGCATCTGCCGGGCGTGCTGGGTGATGCGGGGGGCGAAGCCTGCGGCCTGACACAGACTGAGGGTGAGGTCGTACAGGCCGGGGCCGATGTTGCGGGGCGGCACGATGAAGGGTTCTTTGGCGAGGGCGCGCAGATCGACGGCGCCGCTGCCTTCTTGCAGCACGGGGTGGGCGGTCGGGGCGGCGAGCATCAGCGGCTCTTGCAGCAAGGGGGTGAAGGTCAGTCCAGGCTCGTCCACGGGGGCGAGGCCGATGCTCAGATCGAGTTCGGCGGCGAGAAGCTCGCGGATCTGGGCATCGGTGGTGAGTTCGTGCAGTTGCACGTCCACCTGCGGATACCGCGCGCGAAAGCTCTTGAGGGTGGGCGGCAGGATGCCGAAGTCGGCGATGGAGACGAAGCCAATGGAGAGCGTACCCGCGTCGCCGCGCTCGGTCTGGCGCGCGCGCTCGACCGCGTGTTCGAGCTGGGCGAGGACGGCGCGGATGTCATCAAAAAAGGCGGCGCCCGCGGCAGTGAGTGCCACGCCGCGGTTGCTGCGCTCAAGCAATCGGGCGCCGATTTCGTCTTCAAGCGCCTTGATCTGGGTGGACAGCGGCGGCTGCGAGATGTGCAGCCGCTCGGCCGCGCGCGAGAAGCTGCCTTGTTCTGCAATGGTGACAAAGTATCGGAGCTGCCGCAGTTCCATGATTCGTTTGGCGTATAGCGCTGCCATAAAAAATGTATTGTTCAATATAGCCGAGGGGCGGGACAATCTTTCTCTTTGTCCATCATTTCCCCGCAGGAGAATCGTCCCATGCCCGCCTACCGTTCCCGTACCAGCACTTCCGGCCGCAATATGGCGGGCGCCCGCGCACTGTGGCGCGCCACTGGCATGCAGGACGGCGATTTCGGCAAGCCCATCATCGCAGTGGCCAATTCGTTCACCCAGTTCGTGCCCGGCCATGTGCATCTGAAAGATCTCGGCCAGTTGGTGATCGAGGAAATCGAGCGCGCGGGCGGGGTGGGCAAGGAGTTCAACACCATCGCGGTGGATGACGGTATCGCCATGGGGCACGACGGCATGCTCTACAGCCTGCCGTCGCGCGACATCATTGCCGACAGTGTGGAGTACATGTGCAACGCGCATACGGCCGACGCGCTGGTGTGCATTTCCAACTGCGACAAGATCACCCCGGGCATGCTGATGGCCGCGCTGCGGCTGAACATTCCGGTGGTTTTCGTGTCGGGCGGGCCGATGGAGGCCGGCAAGACGCGGCTGGCCGGCAAGGTGATTTCGCTCGACCTCATCGACGCCATGGTGGCCGCGGCGGACGACAAGGTGTCTGACGACGACGTGCAGGCCATCGAACGCTCGGCCTGCCCGACCTGCGGCTCGTGCTCGGGCATGTTCACCGCCAACTCGATGAACTGTCTGACCGAAGCGCTGGGTCTTTCTCTGCCGGGCAACGGCTCGCTGGTGGCCACGCATACCGACCGCGAGCAACTGTTCCGCCGCGCCGGGCGCACCATCGTCGATCTGGCCCGCCGTTACTACGAAGGCAACGACGACAGCGTGCTGCCGCGCCGCATCGCCTGCAAGGCAGCGTTCGAGAACGCGATGTCGCTGGACATCGCCATGGGCGGTTCGACCAACACGGTGCTGCACCTGCTGGCGGCCGCGCAGGAAGGTGGCGTCGATTTCGGCATGGGCGACATCGACCGCCTGTCGCGCAAGGTGCCCACGCTGTGCAAGGTCGCGCCGTCGAGCCACTATCACCTCGAAGATGTGCACCGCGCCGGCGGCGTGATGGCCATTCTGGGTGAGCTCGACCGGGCCAAGCTGCTCGACACCCGCGTGCCGACGGTGCACGCGCCCTCGCTGGCCGCCGCGCTCGATACCTGGGACGTGGCGCGCCAGCCCAGCGACGACGTGCAGACCTTCTACCGCGCAGGCCCGGCCGGGGTGCGCAGCACGCAGGCGTTTTCGCAGAGCTGCCGTTACGACACGCTGGACACCGACCGCACCAATGGCTGCATCCGCGATGTCGCGCACGCCTACAGCACCGACGGCGGGCTGGCCGTGCTGTTCGGCAATCTGGCCGAACGCGGCTGCATCGTCAAGACCGCCGGGGTGGACAAGAGCATCCTCACCTTCTCCGGCCCTGCTGTGGTGCTGGAAAGCCAGGACGCGGCGGTCGAGGCGATTCTGGGCGGGCAGGTGAAGCCGGGCGATGTGGTCGTCATCCGCTATGAAGGCCCGCGCGGCGGCCCCGGCATGCAGGAAATGCTCTACCCGACCAGTTATCTCAAATCGAAGGGCCTGGGCAAGGTCTGCGCCCTCATCACCGACGGCCGCTTCTCGGGCGGAACGGCGGGGCTGTCCATCGGCCATGTATCGCCCGAAGCGGCCGAGGGCGGCGCCATCGGCCTGGTGCGCACGGGCGACCGCATCGTCATCGACATTCCCAACCGCCTGGTGCGGGTGGATGTGAGCGACGACGAACTGGCCCGCCGCCGCGCCGAGCAGGATGCCCGGGGCTGGAAGCCCGCAGCGCCGCGCGCCCGCAAGGTGAGCCAGGCGCTCAAGGCCTATGCCAAGCTGGTGACCAGCGCCGACAAGGGCGCGGTGCGCGACGCTAATTTGTTGGACGATTGACGCGCAACTGGTGGCGGCCCGATCAACCGGTCCGCGCCGCCACCTGCAGCAACTGCGCCGCCACCGAGGCGGCGATCACCTCTGGCGCCTTGCCCGGAATGCCGGGGATGCCCACTGGGCAGACCAGCCGCTCCAGCGCCGACTCGGAAACACCGCGTTCGCGCCAGCGCCGCAGAAAGCGCGCGCGTTTGGTGGCGGAGCCGATGAGGCCGAACCAGCCGATGTCGGCGCGTCGCAGAATGGTTTCGCCCAAGTGAAAGTCGAGGTCGTGGCTGTGGGTCATCACCAGATAGAACGCGCCGGGCGGCGCGGTGGCGATTTCGGCTTCCGGGACGTCCACTGCCAGGGCGCGCAGCGTGGAGGGCCACTCGCCGCCGACTTCGGGCGCGAAGGCGTCAGGCGGAAACTCCTGCTCCCGCTCGTCGATCCAGTCGATGTGACAAGGCAGCGGCCGCAGGGCGCGCACCAGCGCCCGACCGACATGGCCCGCGCCGAAAAGCTGCAGATGGAACAGCGGGGCGGGAACGGGAAGCGCGCCGCTGGCCGCAATCTCGTAGCGAAGCTCGACGTGGCCGCCGCAGCATTGCCCGAGTGCGGGGCCGAGGGCGTGGCTTTCGAGGTGGGGTTCGGCTGGCGTCTCGGCGGCCCAGCGTGCACGCAGTCGCCGCGCGGTGGCGATGGCCTTGTATTCCAGGTGTCCGCCGCCGATGCTGCCGCGGGTTTGTGTGGTGCCCACCAGCATGCAGGCGCCTTGTTCGCGCGGCGCGGAGCCGCGCACCCGGCTGAGGGTGACGCAGACCCAGGGCGTCTGCGCGGGTTCGCCGTCAAGCAGGTTGAGCGGTGCGGGTTCGCGTTTCATGGCGCTGCCGAACCTCGCTGGATGCGCACCGCCTCGATAGCGTCGAGTATGGCTTCAGGCGTGGCTGGCGCGCGCAGGGGCGGGTCGATGCAATGGTCGCCGACGGCGGAAATGGCATCGCGTATCGCCAGCAACACCGAGAAGGGCAACAGCAGCGGTGGCTCGCCGACGGCCTTGGAACGATGGAGGGTCGGCTGGGCGTTGGGGTTGTCGAACAGTGCGGTGTGGAACGAAGGCGGGCTGTCGTTGGCCGTCGGTATTTTGTAGGTGCTGGGGGCGTGGGTGAGTAGCACCCCGGTTTTCGGGTGCCACACCAGTTCTTCCATCGTGAGCCAGCCCATGCCCTGAATGAACGCGCCTTCGACCTGCCCGATGTCGATGGCCGGGTTGAGCGACCTCCCGGCGTCGTGCAGCAGGTCGGCGCGCAGCAGGCGCCATTCGCCAGTGAGCGTATCGACCAGCACTTCGCTGACCGCGGCGCCGTAGGCGAAGTAGTAGAACGGGTGGCCGGTAAGCGTCTTGGCATCCCAATGCAGGTCGGGCGTGGTGTAGAAGCCGTCGCTCCACAACTGCACCCGGGCCAGATAGGCCTGCTGCACCAGGGCGGCAAAGGGCAGGGTGGTGTTGCCCGCGTGCACCATGCCGCTACTGAATCGCACCGACTCGGTGCGGCCACCGTGCTGTTCGGCGGCGAACGCCGCCAAGCGCTGGCGCAGGGTGCGTGCGGCGTCGAGTGCGGCCATGCCATTGAGGTCGGCCCCGGTAGAGGCGGCGGTGGCCGAAGTGTTGGCCACCTTGTGGGTGTCGGTGGCGGTGCAGCGCACGGCGGCGAAATCCAGCCCCAGTTCCTCGGCGACGACTTGCGCCACCTTGGTGTTCAGCCCTTGCCCCATCTCGGTGCCGCCGTGGTTCACCAGCACGCTGCCATCGGTGTAGATGTGGACGAGTGCGCCCGCCTGGTTCAGGTGCACGACATTGAACGAGATGCCGAACTTGACCGGGGTGAGCGCCAGCCCCTTCTTGAGCACCGGGCTGTGGGCGTTGAAGCGAGTAATGGCGGTGCGGCGCGCAGCGTAGTCGGCGCTCTGCACAAGCTGGTCCACCAGCGGGGAGATAACGTTGTCAATCACACCCTGGCCGTAGGGCGTGTGGTTGTTCCGGCCGATGCCGTAGAAGTTGGCGCGGCGGACCTGCAGCGCGTCATGCCCCAATTTGCGCGCGATGGAGTCGAGCACGAATTCGGTGACGAGGGCGCCTTGCGGCCCGCCGAAGCCGCGGAAGGCCGTGTTGCTCTGGGTGTTGGTCTTGGCGACGAAACCGTGGATGGCGACATTGGGCAGCCAGTAGGCGTTGTCCACATGACAGATGGCCCGGGTGAGCACCGCGCCGGAGAGATCGGCGGAATGCCCGGCATTGGCGATCAAGGTCACCTCGTAGGCGAGGATGCGACCGTCGTCATCGAAGCCCACGGCGTAGTCGTACTCGAAACCGTGGCGCCGGCCGGTGATGAGGAAGTCGTCGTCGCGGTCGAGCCGCAGCTTCACCGGCTTTTGCAGCAAGTGGGCAGCCAGCGCCGCGCAGCAGGCGAATTGCGCCGACTGCGATTCCTTGCCGCCGAAGCCGCCGCCCATGCGTCGGCATTCCACCTGCACCTGATGCTGCATCCACCCCAGCATGTGGGCGACGACATGCTGCATCTCGCTGGGGTGCTGGGTGGAGCACAGCACGCGCAGCCCCGAGTTTTCGGTGGGCATGGCATAGGCCACCTGGCCTTCGAGGTAGAACTGCTCCTGCCCGCCCACGCTCAAGCTGCCTTGCAGGCGATGCGGGGCGCAGGCCATCGCCCGTTCGAGTTCGCCGGGCGCCGTCTCGCGCGTCAGGTGCATGGGGGGCAGCACATACTGGCCCTGGGCATGGGCTTCGCGGGCGGTGAGCACCGCCGGCAGGGCCTCGGCCTGGATCACCTCGCGTGCCAGGGCCGCCGCGCGGCGCGCGAGGGTCTGCGTGGTGGCGACAACCAGGAAGACCGGCTGACCGACGAAGCGCAGCGTGCCGTCGGCCAGAATCGGGTCGTCGTGCACCACGGGGCCGCAGTCATTCGTCGCCGGAATGTCGGCGGCGGTGAACACGGCCACCACGCCGGGCTGGGCGCGCAGGCGGGCGAGGTCGATGCCGAGCAGCTTGCCGTGCGCCAGGGAAGAAAGCCCCAGCGCCGCGTGCAGTGTGCCGTGCAGTTCGGGCGCGTCGTCGGTGTACGTGGCCTGACCGCTGACGTGTAGATGCGCCGATTCGTGCGGCGGAGTGGACGGCCCCCACGCTCCCGCTTCGCGGTCGCTGCCCCCCAAGGGGGCGCACCCCGCCTTGGGGCGGCCCGGCGG